>CAMQHT010000027.1 GCA_947001705.1 uncultured Collinsella sp. | reverse complement strand
TTCGGGCGCCCGCTCAATTTGTTTAAACCCGACTGTTTGTATAAAATATACTGGGGTACCCCCCCCTAAAAACCAGGGGGGCCCCGCAGCGCGGCGGGCCCCTACAGGTGGGCGATATTCTACGCTTTGCGGCACCCCATCGCCCACGGAGGTTAAACGTACACGTAAGCCGTACTCTGAAAGCCGCAGCTTCCGGCAAGTAGTTTATACCACGAGAGGTCGCTTTCAATGCGCATAGCTCGCAAAATAGCACTCGCTGGGCCGTCACCCCTGGCCGTTACCCTCCAATCTTCATTAAAGTCAGCAGGTCAATTCATATAGTCATGGGGGTTTATCCTAAAGGGAATCAAATTTTTACCCCCATAACTAAGGAATTTTCTATTCCCACTCAATGACTAGAGCCCTGGTGTAATTGGCTGGATCACCGTTCCGGGAACCGGTATCGACCTACCTGTCCGCCAAGCTCCTTCTTCAGCTCCAGCCTAGTATCTGACTCGCGCTGTTATAAGCAAAAACCGAAGAGATGCATCTTAGCCAAGAAAAAAGGTTAGCCTTATCTTACTGTATGATTCGTGTGTTATAGTTAGATGGCTCTAACTGTTTGGGGGCGATAGCCATGCACGAACGCAAGGGCTTCTGGGACAAGAATGCCGGTCGGTACGACCGTTTCATGCGAAAGGACCGGGCGGCGTATGAGAAGATGTATGGGCTGATCCGGCCGGTGGTGAAAGCAAAAACCGTACTGGAGGTTGCCACCGGCACGGGGCTTATCGCAAAGAGCATCGTGAATGCGGCGGCACACATCGAGGCTACGGACGCTTCTGCAAAGATGATCCTTGAAGCAAAACGGGACATTCAATCCGCAAAGCTGCACTTTTCCGTACAAGATATGTTCCACCTGCCCTATGCACAGAAGTCCTTCGAAGTGGTGATTGCGTCCAACGCGCTTCACATAGTGCCGCATCCGGAAAAGGCCCTGCAAGAAATCAGGCGGGTGCTGAAGGACGACGGCGTGCTCATCGCGCCAACCTTCACCCACGCGGAGAACTCGGTTTCCGGCAAGGCAAAAGCCTTTTTCATGAGTATGGCGGGATTCCCCCTCCACAGCAGGTGGACAAGCGAGGAATACCTACGTTTCCTGCGTCAAAACGGCTGGGCGGTGCAGAAAAGCGCGGTGCTGAAGGCCTCGTTCCCATTGACCTATGCGGAATGCACGAAATCGGAGGGGCCAGATGTCATTCTTTGAAAACACCCGCAAGCCCGTGGGCCTCGGCGGGAAACTTATGGTTGCCATGATGAACCTGGGCCACAGCCCTGTGGCGCGGTGGGGACTTCGATTTCTACGACTTGCGCCAAACGCAAAGGTGCTGGATTGCGGCTGCGGCGGCGGGGCGAACATAAAACGGCTGCTGAAAAAATGCCCGCATGGCGTCGTCAAGGGCGTCGACTATTCGCCCGTCAGCGTGGAGAAGGCTAGAAAGCTCAACCGAACCGCAATTCAGGAGGGGCGTTGCGCCGTTCTGCAAGGCAGTGTGGCGGATATGACGTTTGAGGATAGCTACTTCGATGCCGCCACGGCCTTTGAGACCGTCTATTTTTGGCCTGATTTGCCCCGATGCTTCCACGAGGTCTGGCGGACGCTGAAGCCAGGCGGGACAATTCTTATCTGCAACGAGAGCAATGGCGATACGGACAAGGACGAGAGGTGGACGCAGATCATCGGCGGCATGACCATCTACAAGGACATTGAATTAAAGGCATGTCTGGAGCAGGCGGGTTTTCACGAGGTGCAGATACACAAAAAGAAAAAGTGGCTCTGCGTCACGGCGCGGAAGTAGGGGTATCAAGCACGGGCATTTTTGCATCCATCCTGCACATGGCGATAGGCATGACGGTCATAGCGGCTATGCTGGCGGCAATTATGACAGTTTTTATTCACTGAGGAAGAAACCTATGAAATGTAAAATTGAGAAAAACACCGTGCAGGAGACGCTGATCCTCCCGCTGTATTCCCGGAAGCTGTGCACGGAGTTGTACCCGAACCTTTACAGGGATGAAACAGCGGTTCGTCTGCTCGACCAGATCGACTACGACTTTTCAGAGGCAGAGAAAAACTCCCGCAGCCTGATACAGCGCTTTGGTGCGCTGGAGGTGGCCACACGGCAGAGTGATCTTGCTTTCGAGGTGCGGGATTACCTGAAAGGCCACCCCAATGCGGCGGTGGTCAATCTGGGCTGCGGGCTGGACAACACCGGCAGAACCTGCGACAACGGTAGATGCAAGATCTACAATCTGGACTTCCCGGATGTGATTGCCTTGCGGCAGCAGCTACTGCCCGCCGGGGATCGAGAACAAAATATCCCCTACGACCTGAAAGACACCGCATGGTTTAGCAAAATCGATGCCTCCCGCGGGGCGGTGTTCTTTGCCTCCGGGGTGTTCTATTACTTTCTGACCCAGCAGGTCCGGGAACTGGTGCGGGGGATGGCGGACGCTTTCCCCGGCAGTGTGCTGGTCTTTGATGCTGCCAATCGGACGGCGGTAAAGATGATCGCAAAAACATGGCTTAAGACTGCAAAAATCAAGGATGTGGGGGCATATTTTGCGGTTTCGGATGCCGCCAAGGAAATCGGCACGTGGGACAGCCGTCTGCAGGTCACAAGTCGCGGCTATATGCTGGGCTACAACGATTTGAGAGACTCTTCTGTCAGCTGCTTTTTCCGGTTTCTCGCAAGGGTCGGTGACAACGGGATGAAAATGCAAATCGTGAAAATAAGATTTTGAGAGGCGAAAACGAAGCGCATTCACTTTGACGTCGAAGAAGACGGCTTTTACGGCGCATATTGGGCGTGCAAGGACACGCATACAGCAGCGGGCACGGATTCAATTGAAACCGTGCCCGCTATCTGATACTATATTATTTTATCGAACGTATGTTCTATTCCCACTCAATCGTCGCGGGCGGCTTGGACGTGATGTCGTAGCACACGCGGTTGGCGCCGGGAACCTCGGCCACGATGCGGCCGGAGATGCGGGCCAGGACGTCGTAGGGCAGCTTGGCCCAGTCGGCGGTCATGGCATCGCTGGACTCGACGGCACGCAGGATAATTGGGCGCTGGTAGGTGCGCTCGTCGCCCATAACGCCGACGGACTTAATGTCGGGCAGGACGGCGAAATACTGCCAGCAGCTATGCTCGGAGTTGCGCTCGCCGGTCTGCTCAAACAGACGCTGGTTATAGGCGTCGAGCTCCTCGCGCACGATGGCGTCGGCATTCTTGAGGATCTCGAGCTTCTCCTTGTCGACCGCACCGATGATGCGGATGGCCAGACCCGGGCCCGGGAAAGGCTGGCGGAACACGATATGACCCGGCAGACCGAGCGCCAGACCAAGCGCGCGGACCTCGTCCTTAAAGAAGTGGTCGAGCGGCTCAATAAGGTCGAAGTGCACGCCCTCGGGGAACGGGATCAGATTGTGATGGCTCTTGATGGTAGCCGTCTTGCCGCCCGTCTTGCGAGCGCCGGACTCAATGATGTCGGGGTAGATGGTGCCCTGAGCCAAGTACTTGACCGGCTTGCCATCGGTCTCGAGCTGCTGCGCCACGGCGAAGAACTCTTTCCAGAACTGCGTACCGATGATGCGGCGCTTCTCCTCGGGCTCGGTCACGCCGGCCAGAAGCTCGGCATAACGGTCCTCGGCGTGGACGTGGATAAAGTCGACGTCAAACTGCTTGGTGAAGACCTCCTCCACCTGCTCGGGCTCGCCCTTGCGCAGCAGGCCGTGGTTGATGAACACGCAGGTCATCTGCTTGCCCACGGCGCGAGCGCCCAGCGCAGCCACGACGGAGGAGTCGACGCCGCCGGACAGGGCCAGAATCACGCGGTCGTCGCCGACCTTCTCGCGGAACTCGGCTGTCATGGTCTCGACCAGGTTATCCATGCTCCAGTTGGGCTCCAGGCCGCAGATCTCAAACAGAAAGTTGCTCAGCAGCTGCTGACCGTACTCGGAGTGCTTGACCTCGGGGTGGAACTGCGTGGTGAAGATCTTGCGCTCGACGCACTCCATGGCGGCAACCGGGCACACGTCGGTGCTGGCGGTAACGGTAAAGCCCTCGGGCACCTCGGACACGGCGTCGCGGTGGCTCATCCACACGGTCTGCTCCATAGGCGTGGAGTTAAAGAGCTTGGCGCCGGCCGTACGCGTGATGGTGGCGCGGCCGTATTCGCCCACCTCGGAGTGACCGACCTTGCCGCCGAGCGTCACGGCCGTGATCTGATGGCCGTAGCAAAAGCCCAGAACGGGAAGGCCCAGGTCAAAGATGGCGGGATCGATGGACGGAGCGTCCTCGGCATACACAGAAGCCGGGCCGCCAGAGAGGATGAGCGCAGAGGCGTTCATTTCGCGAATCTCATCGGCCGAGATGTCGCAGGGAACGATCTCGGAATACACGTTGAGGTCGCGGACGCGACGGGCAATGAGCTGACCGTACTGCGCACCAAAGTCGAGTACGAGGACCTTTGCGGAAGCCTTTTGATCCATGGTTTCCCCCTCTTGTTGGCGGGGAGCCTGTGCCCACCCGCGCGAATAAACGAAAACAGCTTACATAGTGTACACGTTATATGGGGTTTCTCGTCCCTCGCAGCCATCAGCGCACGGCAAACGCACGACCGGGGCCTATTTGACGGCAATTGAAGTGTTACCAAACGTTACAGATGATGTAATACGTTTGAACATTGGACGCCCTGTGCCACAATACTGCCGAACGACTCCGCCTCTGCGGCGGCAAATACGATAGGAATACCAGCATGAAGCGCATCCTTCTCATCGCCACGGGCGGCACCATCGCATCGACCGAGGACGGCAACGGCCTCTCCCCCGCCCTGACCGGTGAGGAGCTCGCCCAGAGCGTCCCCGAGATCTCGGGCCTCTGCGAGCTCGACGTCGTGCAGCCCATGAACATCGACAGCACCAATATGCGTCCGAGCGACTGGATGCGTATCCGCGACGTCATCGTCGAGGGTTATGCCGACCACGACGGCTTCGTGATTCTGCACGGCACCGACACCATGAGCTACACCGCGGCGGCGCTTTCCTATCTGATTCAGGACAGCCCCAAGCCCATCGTACTCACCGGCTCGCAAAAGCCCATGGGCAATCCCTTTACCGACGCCAAGCTCAACCTGTACCAGAGCCTGCTCTATGCGCTCGACGAGCATTCGCACGACGTCTCGATTGTCTTTGGCGGCGTAGCCATTGCCGGCACGCGCGCCCGCAAGCAGCGCACCATGAGCTTTAACGCGTTCATTAGCGTCAACTATCCGCCCATTGCCTATATCCGCAACGACCGCATCGTTCGCAACGGACTCCACGGCACTCACCAGGACGAGAACCCGGTTCGCTTCTACGACAGCATCGACCCGCGCGTATTTGTCCTTAAGCTGACACCCGGCGTGAACCCGGGTATCCTGGACGCTCTTGCCGATAGCTACGACGCTGTGATTCTGGAGACCTTTGGCATTGGCGGTATCCCCGAGTTTGGTGAGTCGGGCGAGTCGTTCCAAGAGGCAATTTTCCGCTGGGTCGATTCGGGTCGCACTGTCGTTATGACCACGCAGGTCCCCGAAGAGGGCCTTGACCTGGGTGTTTATGAGGTCGGCCGTGCCTACGCCGATCATCCGGGCATTTTGCGCGGCGACGACATGACCACCGAGACGCTCGTGGCCAAAACCATGTGGGCACTCGGCCAGTCACGTGATGCGGCCGAGATTCAGCGCCTGTTCTACAGCCAAGTCAACCACGACCGCATCCCGATGGCGTAATTCAGTTGTCGACGGGTATCCCCTATTCGATCCCCTCGAGAAGCTCTGACACCGTCATGCCGAGTGCGGGCGCGATCTTAAATAGAACCTTGAGCGTGAAATTTGCCGTCCCATCTTCGATTCGGTCGAGGTAGGGTCGGCTGATTCCTGTCGCCACACAAAAATCAACCTTGGAGATACCAAGGTCCCTGCGTGTCTCTTCGACCCGCCTGCCAAGAATCTGTTTCGCACGTTCGTCCATGCAGCCGAGTTTGAAATGGAGCTGAACAAAAACGTAAACTATAGTTTACGTTTTGCCGAATACACAGGAGTTTTCTATGTCGGGTTCTTCGGTCCGCATGTACCGAGCCACGCTTCGCACAAACAGCGCACCGCCCAAGCTCGTCGTCGTTGAAGCCGAATGCCTTTCGCCCGATGAGCGCACAGCATTTGCATTACTATCAAGTCGCGTCGCCGCCGTTCTGGTCCCTTGCCCGGCGCAAGGCGAACTTGCCATCCAATGCCAAGCGCACAGCTGCTCGCTCAATCAGGCTGCCGTAATCGCAACCAGCCAACGCGGCCTGCCGCTCCTTTTAGAAGCCGGTATCGCACTCGCCCTCCGCGGCTCCGGATACGAAAACGAGGCCGCCGCCGATATGGTCTTTAAACCACGATCGAGCGGCGGCCTCGCAGCAGCCATTGAATATGCGTGCAGGCTCGTTGCCTAAAAGGACAGGCTAGAAACCAAAGCCAAAGCCTGTTCCGGTAATAGCCGAGTACATAAAGTAGACGTTGATTACGTTGAGGAACACACCCGTGATGCAGCCGTTTCGCAGGTAGCGCTCGCACACGATGCGCGCCATGGCGGCGGAGTCATCATTGTTTTTAGCCTGACGTCCTGCCGTAAAGTACGTCGCCACGCTCAGCAGCAGGTTGAGCACCGGCAGTGCCAGCAGCTCGTAGCTCTTGCCCCAGCGCGTCACCTCACCGGCCGCGTTAAACTTCGTTGCCACCTCGGGACCAATGTTGGGGATAACACACGCTGCAACCACCAGCGGAATCACCGCAAGTACGAGCAACGCAATACCCATGTAGCCAGCTTTTTTGCCATATTTAAACATATGCGTCGTCCTTACACGTTAAAGCGGAAGTGCACGACGTCGCCATCGGCCATGACATACTCTTTGCCCTCGATACGCAGCTTGCCGGCGGCCTTGGCGCCCTGCTCGCCACCGAGCTCGATGTAATCGTCGTAGCCAATGACCTCGGCCTTAATAAAGCCGCGCTCAAAGTCGGTGTGGATGACGCCGGCGGCCTGCGGAGCGGTTGCGCCCTGACGAACCGTCCAGGCCTTGACCTCCATCTCACCAGCCGTAAAGAACGACTGCAGGCCAAGCAGCTTGTAGGCGGCCTGCGCGAGCACGTCCAGGCCGGGCTGCTCCAGGCCCAGGCTCTCCAGGTAGTCGGCAGCGTCCTCGGGATCGAGCTCGGAAAGCTCGGCCTCAATCTTGGCGCAGATCGGCAGCGGCTTGACGCCATCGATGGGCGCCAGGTCCTCGTTGAGCATATCCTCGTCCACGTTGGCCACATACAGGATGGGCTTCATGGTGAGCAGGAACAGGCCCTTGGCGGCGGCGCGCTCCTCGTCAGTCATCTCCATGGATGCGGCGCGCTTGCCCTCGTTGAGCCAGGCAAGCAGACGCTTGGCGACCTCAAACTTGGGCATGAGCTCCTTGTCGCGCTTGGCCTCCTTCTCGAGCTTGGGCAGCTGCTTCTCGAGCGTGCCCATGTCGGCCAGGATGAGCTCGGTCATGATGGTGTCGGCATCGCCGGCGGGATCGACGAACTCGCCGGTGCGGCCCACCTCACGCATGACGTTGGGGTCCTTAAAGTAGCGCACGACCTCGCAGATGGCGTCGGTCTCGCGGATGTTTGCCAAGAACTGGTTGCCCAGACCCTCGCCCTCGTTAGCGCCCTTCACCAGACCTGCGATGTCGACGAACTCGACCGTAGCCGGCACAATGCGACCCGGGTTGACGATGTCGGCGAGCTTTTGCAGGCGGCTATCGGGCACATCGACGATACCCACGTTGGGGTCGATCGTGGCGAACGGGTAGTTGGCGGCAAGGCCGGTCTTTTTGGTAAGCGCGGTGAACAGCGTCGACTTGCCCACGTTGGGCAGGCCCACGATACCGATGGAAAGGGACACGACAGCTCCTTTTGATACAGGTACTTCAAACTGCATAAGTATAGCGCCGCCGCAGCATCCAGGCGAACCCGGACGCCACGGCGGCGCAAATGAAGCAGAGATAGGGGTCGCTGACTAGTCTGCGAGCTTTTCCACCTGATCGAGCATCTTATCGAGCTTGGCCTTTGCCTCGGCCTTGACCTTCTCGGCCTCCTCGTGAGCCTTCGCCTTCTGGGCGGCCTTTTCCTCGGCCTCGGGATCGGCGACGACCAGATTGGACGCATCGTGTTCGACCAGCTTGAGCGCATGTTCGGGACAAACCTTGACGCAGGCTCCGCAACCCAAACAATACGTGGACTCCAGTGCAAAGCGACCGCTTCCCACCAAATCGCAGGCGGACGTGGGACACGCGTTAACGCACTCGCCGCACGACGTGCACTTGTCAAAATCGCACTCCGGCGTGCTCACCTGCATGTTCTGGGCAAGCTCGGGGTGGTTTTGCAGCGTCGAGAGCACCAGCTGGCGCCCATGGGTGAGCGAACGGCGACGCTTGGTCGTCGTGGTGCCGCACATGGTGTTGAGCGTGCGCTCCAGCTGGGTGATCTGATGGCGATGGGCTTTGAGCTTCTGCGTCACCGAAGCCAGTGCCGCCGTCGCCGGATTGAGTTTGGTCACGGTCAGGCCCGTGGTACGGGCGATCTTTTCCATGTATTCCTTGCGCTCGTACTCGCGGCGCTTATGGCATTTGAGGCTCTTGGGGTCGACCTCCAGGCCCATACCCGTACCAGCCCATTCCTCGGCCTTCGCAATCGCCTCGCCCAGCATGTCCTCGCCACCGGTGTTGCGGCATTTATCGCACACGCCCAGCGGCAGATACACACTCACGTTGGGATAGTCGGCCAGCACCGAGAACCAGGTCTCGGCTGTAATATCGCCCACGCAGGCAACGACGACCTCGTTCTCGCGCGGCATGCGCTTAAGGGCGCGCGTGCAGGTAACGTAGGCGGTCTCGTGACTTGTAGCCGCCGAGACAATGTCGTCATACAGGTTTTTGGGCGCCAGGCGCGGCGAGATGATCGCCTCAGTCGGACAGGCAGCGGCGCACAGGCCACACTTGCGACAGGAATCGAGGATCTCGATGGCATCTTCCTCGACCTCGATGGCGTTGACCGGGCACACGTCCATGCACGCGGTGCAGCCACTCTTTTCGTTTTTGCAGGTCAAGCACGGAATGGTGTTGCCGCGCGGACGCTCCTTGTAGTCAGCAGGATTCCACTGCGGCGCCGACGGATCGAGCGCATCGGTCACACCGCCAAGCGGGTTTTTAAGAAAGTCGAAACCCTTGCTGATCTCGATAATGTCATCAAACAGATCGTGTTCCTGCGCCATGCGCGGCCCCTCCCTGAGCAGTGCAAACAAGCAAGAGATAATGATACGCTATCGGCCCACGCCTCGGGCAAATTACACGCGGAGCATCTTTGCGGCAAATAGCCCATGGCCTATCGCCGCCTCGATTGCACAAGGCCAATCAAGCGCCAAACTATGCCTCGCACATGAGCTGCACGAGCTTTTGCCTGGTCACCTTTGTCTGTTCGTTGGCCATGTTGCGCTCGTTCTTAAAAGTTGCGTCAGCAACGCTCAGCAAATCGGCATCGGTAATCTCATCAAGCCCCAGCTCCTCAAGCGTCGTCGGCAGACCGACGCGCTGGCAAAACTCGAGCACCTGATCAAGCTCGGGTGCACGCTCCAGGCGCAGCTGCACCACCAGACCAAATGCCACGGCCTCACCATGCATGGCCTTGCACTCGGGCAGAATCGTCAGCCCGTTGGCGATGGCATGCGCCAACGCCAAGCCGCCACTCTCAAAGCCGACACCCGAGAGCAAAATATTGCACTCGATCAGGCGTTCAACCGCTGGCGACGTACGCCCCTTTTTGAGATCGCGCTTGGCAGCGACACCGCACTCCATAAGTGTGTCGTAGCAGGCACGAGCCGCAACCAGAGCCAAGTGCCCCGGCGCGCCACCGTGCTCGTTGGCGCCGTGCGCCGCGGCGCACGAACGCGCCTCGAAGTACGTTGCCAGCGCATCGCCCATACCAGCGACCGTCATACGCAGTGGGGCCGCTGCGACCACGTTGGTATCGACCACGACCAGATCTGGATTCTTCTCGAGCATCAGGTAGCGGTCGAACGACCCATCCTCGTGATACAGCACCGAAATCGCGCTGCACGGACCATCCATTGAGGCCGCCGTGGGACATACGCACAACGGCAACTCGGCATAAAACGCTACTGCCTTGGCGATATCGAGCATCTTGCCACCGCCAATACCCACCACCATGTCGCAATACTCAGCCTGGGCTTCCTTAGCCATTTCGGCAACAGCCTCTTCCGTACACGGACCGTTGTAAATTTTAAAGAACGGCTCGCTTAGATCGTCGTCCAGAAATCCATCGACAATCTGCCTGCACAGCCGATCCTCGGTGCCCTGGTCAAACAAGACATAGGCAGCGCAGCCCAACCATGACAAATACCTGCCCTGACGCGAAAGTTCGCCCGGCCCCTGAACATACCGACCGGGACCGCCGTAAACCATAGGAAGCGCCATACGAGAATCCGCCCTTCATCAAACAACGATTGGTGCAAAGTAACCTGACCCCTTTGCACCAACTTGGTGCGATGGGGTCAGGTTGGTTTGCACCATAGCAAAAAGGGGCAAAGCCGTCTGCTGGCTTTGCCCCTTCCTTAGCTTGATTTACTCATCCATAAGGTAGTAGTGACCCAGCGCGTCGGCACCCAGGATGGCGTTTGCGACCATCTCGGGCGTCACCTCAAACGGCATGTTGCACATGGTGTCATCGGGCGCGCAGGCGGCCTCGGCAACAATCATGGCCTGCTCGCGCGTAAGCTCGGCAACGCCAAGTTCCTTCATCGTGACCGGCAGGCCCAGCTCAATGCAGAAGCCCAAGACTTCCTCGAGTTTCTCAGTCGGAGCATCCTCGAGTACCAGCTGAACGATGGTGCCAAAGGCGACCTTCTCGCCGTGATACATGCCGTGGCACTCGGGCAGCATCGTCAGGCCATTGTGGATGGCATGAGCAGCAGCAAGGCCCGAGCTCTCAAAGCCAATGCCCGAAAGCAGCGTATTGGCCTCGATGATATGCTCGACGGCAGGCGTGAGCGCACCCTTCTCCAGCGCGACCTTGGCCTTGACGCCATCGGCCATAAGCGTCTCGTAGCAGAGCTTGGCAAGCGCCAGACCGGCCATGCCGCCTTTGCCACCAGCGCAGGTGCCACCGTCGGCATCGTGCGTCGCCTGGGCCTCAAAGTAGGTTGCGAGCGCATCGCCCATACCTGCCACCGTCAGGCGTACCGGGCTCGCCGCGATAACCGTCGTATCCATAAGAACGATATTGGGGTTCGCCTTAAGGAACAGGTACTTATCGAACTGGCCGTCATCGGTATAGAGCACGGAGAGCGCCGAGCACGGGGCATCGGTCGAAGCGATGGTGGGGCAAATGATGACCGGGGACTCCAGGTAGTAGGCGACGGCCTTGGCGGTGTCGAGGATCTTGCCGCCACCGACGCCGACGATGATGTCGCAGCCGTTGTCGCGCGCGAGCGCAACCAGGCGATCGACCTCGCTCTTGGAGCACTCGCCGTTAAAGTCCTCAAACAGCAACTCGGCCTTAGCCTCGGCAAAACCACCCTCGATCTTGGCACCGACGCGCTTCTTGCCCGAAGGCGTCACGATGACGAGGGCCTTAGCGCCGAGCGGCTCGACATAGGAGCCGAGCTTGGCGAGCTCGTCCGGACCCTGGATGTACTTGCTGGGGCTATTGAAAATTGCAGCCATAACTATCCCATTCTCTAAAAGAAAAAAGAAAGGGGCTCCGTACGGATACGTGCGGAGCCCCTCGTTACGATAACAAGAGTCGATTAGAAATCGATGTCGGTGTCGTAGTAGCAGGCCTTGAGGATCTTCTCGAAGTCGGCAGCCTTGGTCTCACGCGGGTTCTCGGGCGTGCAGGCGTCGGTCTCGGCGTTCGCAGCGATCTCGGGCAGCTTGGCGAGGAACTCCTCCTCGGAAACCATCTGCGGGTTCTCGGCGTCGACCTTCACGCCACCATTCGCGTAATCCTTGATGGACTGCGGAATGTTGAGCTGGTCATTGAGGTCGCGAATCTTCTGGACGAGCGCAGCGATGAGCTCCTCGTTGGTCTCGCCGGGAAGGTGCAGGATCTCCTTGGCCACGTAAGCGTAACGCTCAGCAGCACGCGGGTCCTTGGAGTTCCACTGGATAACCTTGCCCAGGTACATGGCGTTAGCGGCACCGTGGATGATGTGGCCGTTCTCGAAGGCAGCACCGGTCTTGTGAGCCATGGAGTGAACGATGCCGAGCAGGCCCGAGGAGAAGGCGATACCGGCGATGCACTGAGCCTCGTGCATGTGCTGACGGGCCTCATGGTCGCCAGCATAGGACTTGGGCAGCCACTCGACGATCTCGCGGATGCCGTGCAGGGCGTTGGCGTCGGTGAACATAGAGGCGCAGGTGGAAACGTAGGCCTCCATGCAGTGGGTCAGAGCATCCATGCCGGTGTGAGCGCACAGCTTGGCGGGCATGGTGTAGGTGAGCTCGGGGTCGACGATGGCGACATCAGGGGTGATGTTGAAGTCGGCCAGCGGGTACTTGATGCCCTTGGCGTAGTCGGTAATGACGGAGAACGCGGTGACCTCGGTAGCGGTGCCGGAGGTAGAGGAGATGGCGCAGAAATGAGCCTTCTGACGCAGCTCCGGGAAGCTGAACGGCTGGATGATGTTATCGAAGGACTCCTCGGGATACTCGTAGAAGACCCACATGGCCTTAGCGGCATCGATGGGCGAGCCGCCACCGATGGCGATAATCCAGTCGGGCTCGAACTCGCGCATGGCCTCGGCGCCCTTCATGACCGTCTCGATGGACGGGTCGGACTCGACGCCCTCGAACAGCTTGACCTCGAAACCGCCTTCCTTAAGGTCGTTCTCGACGTCCTGCAGGAACCCGCCGCGGCGCATAGAGCTGCCGCCAGAAACGATGATGGCCTTCTTGCCCTTGAGGTTCTTCACCTCGTGGCGAGCGCCCTCACCAAAGTACAGATCGCGAGGATTGGTAAAACGTCCCATACTGTGCCTCCTAAACAAGCCCCTCTTAGACTTGCGTATATAACGGAGCACCCAATTGGCTCCGTTAGGACCGGTTTGCGCGTTGCCGGCGATGACAATGCGCGATGTCTAAACGTCTCAACGCTCAGACAAACACTATTTTACCGTTCTGGTTGGTCAGTTATTCACCTAAAGCCGCCAATGATGAAACGTTTTTTCTATCCCTGAAGACCCTTGTGCGGCATTCATACTCCCAAGCTGGGCAAACGTTTTATCAAGGTTGACTACATATCCTGGGCAGGACTGTGCCCCTCCAAAATATGCACCGTTCGCCGCCAAAAATCGACCGTTTGCGGCACCGTGATACCACTCGGTCGTCCAAGGTGCCGACATTTGTGCGACATCCGTCTTCGTGGTGCAAAGGTGCAAGTCCAAGTGCGACACCCCCGGTGTGCCACATGCGGGTAAACTAGAACCTTATATAGAGACATTTGAACCCTAACCGCAGCAAAGGAGGCCCCATGGCATTCGATCCCATTCAAGAGGATTGCCATCGCCTCGTTCTTGAGGCCTTGCGCCGCGACAATATCCCGCTCACCGATGGCACCGCCGTAGAGCGTCTGATGGAACAATTCACCCGCAACCCCGCGCCGCTCATCGTGCATGATCGCGACCGCGCCGGACATCTGATTGCCAAGGTGGTCGAGGCTGTCGACTACCGCATTCCCTTTATCCCCGACGATGCCCAAGCCGAGCAGGAAGAGGCCGCTGCCGAGAACATGCTTCGCGAGGCCGCCGCGCTCGATCCGACCAACTGGGATGCCCAGCGCATGCTGACGGCCCTCACCGCCGACTCCAACGAGGAATACGTACAGTACCTGGTATCCAAGCGCGATGAAGTCGAGCATGACCTGGCGTTCAAGATCGCCTCGGCGCAGGACCCCTATGAGCGCGAGGCCGCGGGCGACCTTATGCGCCGCCCCTACCTGCGCTGGCTTGCCGCCCTTGCATCGCGCGCCCTCATTAGCGGACGCTATCGCATGTCGCTCGAAGCTGCAAACCGCAGCCTCGACTTTGCCCCCAACGATCCGGCCGGCGTCCGCCACACCGCGATGCTCGCCATGGCGAAGCTCGAATACCCTGCCGAGGAGCTCAAGCGCTTTCGCTCTGCCCACTCCGTCCCCTATCTCGCCAACACGCCGCTGCGTCGTCGTCCCAAGGACGCGGAGCGCGACTTGGACCCGTGGACGCTCATCGCACTGATGAGCGCAGCCTGGCGCGAGCTGGACTACGAGGGTGCCGAGCACTACTTGCGCATCCTTGCACGCTCGTGCCCGCACGCGGCCGAGGCACTCTACTTCCAAACCGAGTTTCCCGATGGCGTCTATGCCCGCGCCAACGTGGGTGTGGGCTCTACCGACGAGCTTGTCCTTGCGCTGTCCGAGGCGACGCCGGTACTGCAGGAGGGCTTGGGCGCCCCCGACAACGCCAGCTTCGCCGCCTGGGTCGCCACCAACGATATCGTGCGTTCCCAGATCGACGAGCGCATCCTGCGGGCGGCCGAGCAGGGCCTGCCGTTTAAGGGAGGAGACCTCTAATGGATCCGAGCGTCTACATCCCCGCCTACCTGGAGCGCGCCTACGTTGCGTCGCACCCCGAACTCACCGATGCAGCACGCGAACTTGTCCATAACGACGTGAGCGTTAACCCTCAAAAGTACGCGCAGACCGAGCATGCGCAGGCGCTGCTTTCCTATGCCGGCGTGCATCGTCATTTGCTCGACGAGCTCCATCGCATCGAGGACATGGGCAGCGACGAGGAGTTTGAGCAGACGCGCAACCGCCTGTTCGACGATATGCGCGATGAGCTGCTCAAGATCGTTCGCGTCGATGCGCTGGCGGTCGATGCCCAGCTGCTCGCCATCATTTTGGCGGACACACCCGTCGACGCCTGCCTGGGCGACCTGATGAAGCTCGAAGCGACCACGACCGATTACCTGCGGCAAAGCGTGCCCGGGTTCGACATGGAGGCCCCACACTACTGGGCCAATAATGTTTTGGCCGACGGTGTCACCGCAGCGGACCTTACCGTGAGCGAGCCGGCCCTTATCGGGTGGCTCCACACACTCGAGGCCATCTCGCAGCTGTGCATGGCAAGCGCCCGCTACCGCGCTGCTGCCAACTACGCCCGCCGCGTCCTTAAGGCAGAAGGCTATCCCACCCGAGCTGCCGGCACCGTGTTGCTCGCTCTCGCTCGCCTGGAAGACCAGGACGGCTTTTTTGCCCTAGCCCACCAGCTCGAGGAACAGATGGGGGCAGACGCACTCGAAAACTCTCCTTGGTACCTGCTCGCCCGCACGATTCTGCTGTTCAAAACAAACAAGATGCGCCCGGCGACGCGCGCGCTGCGTGAGTTCGCTAACCGTTGCGAGGGCGGCGCGTTCTTTTTGCTGAACCCCATGTATCAGACACCGTACCTTCCCTGCCGGCCCGAACCGCACGACCCCTGGGACCTTTCGCATCAGGCAGTTTGGGAAGCCGACGGCATCATCTCGGACACCCCCGACTTTGCCCCCTGGGCCAACGCCTGCGAAGATGTATCGCAGCTTGCCCAGGAATTTGCGCGCCGTTACGGCTTTTAACGGCGCAAACGCCACGACCATGTCATTCACGTTAGGAACGGCTTCATGAACTTCCGCTCATCTCTCGCCTGTGCCTCGAGCGATATCGCCCGCTGGGGGCTGCGCTCCGTCCTTAAGCGCCAGGGCGGCGTACTCCCCGGCCGCATCGCCATGAAGATCGACCCCGAGCTGCTAAGCGACCTCGCGAGCCTGGTCGACCGCAGCGTGGTGATCACCGGCACCAACGGCAAGACCACCACCTCCAACCTCATCGCCGACGCCGTTGCTGCCAGCGGTGCTACCGTGGTGTGCAACCGTGCCGGCAACAATATGGAGCCTGGTGTGGTGGGCGCTCTGCTCGAGGCCCGCGGCAACCTTAAGCGAACCGCCAGCAGCAAGCGCGTAGGCGTTTTTGAATGCGATGAGCTCTACACTGTGCGCGTCCTGCCCAAGCTCAAGCCGACGTACTTCGTGCTGCTCAACCTGTTCCGTGACCAGCTAGATCGCTATGGCGAGATCGATCACACCCAGGAGGTCATCGCCCACGCGTTGGAGCTTTCGCCGGCAACGACGCTCATCTACAACGCCGACGACCCGCTGTGCGCCTCGATTGCCGCGCGCGTTCCCAACGCGAGTATTGCCTTTGGCATCGATGGCGCCACGGGCACCGAGTCCGACCGCATTAGCGACTCGCGCTTTTGCTCGCAGTGCAACGCCCCGTTGGAGTACGACTACGTACAGTATGGTCAACTCGGCGCCTACCATTGCCCCTCGTGCGGCTGGGCCCGCCCTGCGCTTGTCCGTCGCGTGACGGGCGTGGAACTCGGCTGCGCCGGCTACGGCTTTGACCTTGTCTTTGAACCCGATACCGACGCACCCGCAACGCACATCGCCACGCGCTACAACGGTCTGTACATGGTCTATAACGTTGCCGCCGCCTTCTTTGCCACACACGAGTTGGGCGTGAACACGGCGCTTCTACAGCCTACGCTCGATGCCTATGTGCCTGCCGGCGGTCGTATGGGGCGCTGGGATATCGCCGGCCGCACCGTCGAGGCCAACCTGGCCAAGAATCCCGTAGGCTTCGATCGACAAATCCAGTCCATCAAGACGGCAGGCGGCAGACTCTGCGCTTTCTTCCTCAATGACAACGACGCCGACGGCCACGATGTCTCGTGGATCTACGACGTCGACTTCGAGCGCATCGCCGATACCCCGGGGCTTGTCGCCTTTGCCGGCGGCACGCGTGCACACGATATGCAGGTGCGCCTCAAGTACGCCGGCATCGACGCCGCCATTATCTCGGACGTCGCGCAGGCAATTGGCGCCATGGCAGACGAGGCCGCCGATGACACCTTCTACGCCGTCGCCAACTACACGGCCTTCCCGCCGCTGGTCAAAGAACTCGACGGGCTGAAGGGTGCCGATGCAGCCACGGTTGCCGCCCGCGCCGCAGTCCGCGCCGACGGCAGCGCTCTTCCTGTCGGTATCGCGCCAGTCGAGCTCTCGCGCCCGCTGCGCATCGTCTACCTGTATCCCGATGCCCTCAACCTCTATGGCGACGGCGGCAACGTCATCGCCCTCGAGCGCCGCTGCGCCTGGCGCGGCATCCCCGTTCGCGTGGATGAGGTCCGCATGGGCGAGGTGCTCGATCTGCATGATGCCGATATCGTCATGATGGGCGGCGGATCCGATCGCGACCAGCTAGCCGTGGCACACGAGCTGCTCGCCCAAAAAGACAAGGTCGCAGCCTATGTTGAGGACGGCGGTTCGCTGCTCGCCATCTGCGGCAGCTATCAGCTGCTCGGCCGTTCGTACTATATGGGCGAAAATCGCATCGAGGGCCTGGGCGTCATTGCCGCCGAGACCGTACGCGGCTCCGACCGCCTGATCGGCAACGTCGCCGTCAAGACCGACCTGGCACCCGAGCCCTTTGTGGGATTCGAGAACCACGGTGGCCGCACGCTTTTGGACGCCGATGCCACGCCGCTCGGAACGTCCGTCGTCACGGGCACCGGCAACAACGGCGACGATGGCTTTGAGGGTCTCATCTACAAGGGTGTCATCGGCACGTACCTGCATGGCCCGGCGCTGCCCAAGAACCCCGAACTCGCCGACTGGCTCATCGCCCACGCCCTCGAACGCCGTGGCGACGCACAGGCCGCCGCCCTGTTGCCGCTCAAACCCCTCGACGACGCCTACGAGCACGCCGCCCACGACGCCGCCATGAAGCTCCTCCCCTAGCACCCCACCACCACAAAGGGGACAGGTACCTTTGTGGTGGTTTTCCAGTTTGCCAACGATATACGCGCCGGCAAAAAAGTCTGCTATACTCTTTCCCGCTGTCCCCATCGTCTAGCGGCCAAGGACGCCACCCTTTCAAGGTGGATATCGCGGGTTCGAATCCCGCTGGGGGCACCAACCCGAAAATGTGCGAACCCGTGCGATGCTAAGTCGTGCGGGTTCGTTTCGTTCGTCGTCGCAGTAGAGCGTGGCCACACACTCCTCCGGCGTCACCATCACCTGATAGACAAAGGAATCGAGCACGGCCGCGTCGTCCATCCCGCCGCCGCACTGGAGGAAGTCCGCGAACTCCTCGGGGTCGATGCGCGCCTCGTCATAGGAGGCCAGATCGCGCTCGGCGCGGGCCTTCTGGGCCTGAAGCTGGGCAATGCGGTCGGTGAACTCGGGCATCACGATGCCCTGCTCGATAGCGGCCATGATGTTCTGGAGGCCGTTTTCGGCCTTGCGCTTCGACGCCATGGCCCGCCTGCGCGCGTCGGCTATCTCCGGCTCCGGTTCGTCCCAGAGCATGTGGGATATGCGGAGGGCCGTCTCGCGGTCGCGCAGCATCCCCCTGATGGCTTCGGCCAGCTCGTGCTCGAGCCAGTCGCGCCGGACGGGCTTGGCACCGCAGCGGCAGCCGTAATACTCGTACTTGACGTTCTTCTTGCCACGGCCCGACGTCCCGGCCATGTTGTGGCCGCACTCCGAGCAGATCGCCCTGCCGGACAGCGCGAACGTGCCCCAGTCCTCCGAGGCCCGGCGCTTCTTCGGCTTCACCTCCTGGGCCGTCGCGAAGGTCGCCTTGTCGATAATCTGGGGCATGCCACCGTCCACCTCTATGCCTCCCCACGAATAGAAGCCCGTGTACTTCCTGTTGTGGAGCATCTGGTACACCATCGAGTAGCCGCACGGCCTACCCGTCCTCGTGGTCACGCCGCGCCGCGCGAAGTCGCTGGCGATGGAGTCGACCGGCTCGTGGTCGCATGAGCGCCGGAACGCCTCGCGCACTATAGCGGCCTCGTCCTCGTTCACAACGTACTCGTCGTCCTCGTTGCGGCCGTAACCGTAGACGCGCACGCCGTTGGTCTTGCACTTGAGGGCGTTGCCCTCCATCCCTCGCCGCGTCCTCATGGAGGTCTTGACCGATTCCACGGCCGCGAGGCCCTCGTAAATCTTCTCGATCAGGATGCGCTCGGGGCCGTCCGGCATGGCCTCCATGGCCGATACGACCTCGACACCCTTCCTGCGCAGCTCGTGCTTGTACGCGGGCGCGTCGTACTCGTCGCGCGAGAAGCGGTCCATCATGTACACGAGCACGATGTCCGATTCCCCGGCGTTCGCTATCATCTTCTGGAACTGCGGGCGGTCGTCGCTGCGGCCGCTCATGGCGTAGTCGGAGTACTCCCCGACGATGGCGTAGCCCTCGCGCGCGCACCAATCGCGGCAGACGCGCAGCTGGTCGTCAATCGAGGCCTCGCGCTGCTTCGAGCACGAGAAGCGGGCGTATATGACGGCGGTCTTTATATCTTCTGGCATAATCTAGGATGCCCTCCAAACGGGCGGCTATCTGGTAAACCCCGCAGCAGCGTTGGCGCGCTTCGACCTGCGGGGTTTCACTTTGCCGCTACCAGACCTGGGCGTATACCTCGAACGAGGAGTGCTCGGGCATGTTGAAGCAGGAAATCTCGAACGGCTCGGACTCGCCCTTGGACGGGGTATCGACGAACGTCGTGTTTCCGTAGTTGATGGCCCCGGAGGCGTCGCGAGCAATCACGGAGACGGCGACCTGGCTGTACTGCTTCTTGTCCAGATCGTAGTTGGCGGTCAACTCGCCTGTGTACGATACGCCGCCGTACGAGTCAGGCACCTCTGCCGTGTTCGATACGGTAAAGACGTCTTCGTCCAGCGTCTGGCTGTCTACCCAGCTCGGCTCATTCGCCTTAAACTCGACCGTTGCGGGGGCGGTGCCGTTTCCCGCCTGGAAACCGTAGTGTACGGTCTCACCGGGGAGGACGACGAACAGGGTCTGCTTGTCGGAGAAGACGATGGAGCCGTCCTCGGCCTTGCCCGTTATCGTCACCGTAGGCATCTGGGCCTCGACGTCCTTGTTGGGGTTCTTCAGCGCGAAGCCGTAATAGACCCACCCGTCGCCGACCACTGACCAGCCGGACTCCGTTATCTCCAGCGGCTCGGGGCCGTTTTTCGCCTCGACCTCCTTCGACTCTCCGGAGGACTGCTGCCCGGAACCGGGCTGCTGCCCGCTCGAGCACCCCGCCAACGGGATGAGCGAGGCCGTGGCCATGGCGGCCAGGAACGTCCTGCGTGTGATCATCTCTTACTCCTTCCCTTGTGCCGCCCGCAGTTCGTGGGCGGTCACCAATAGAACCTTCTTATAGGGCGCGGTTAGCCCTCGATATGTGCCAATGAGGTCACGCTCGTCATTGGAGATGAGCGCAAGGTCGGGACCGTCGTCATTCCGCCCGACCAGCTCGTCGAGCGTGATTCCATAGCGGTCAGCCAAAGCACAGAGAACGTCCGAGTCAGGGTCGCGGACCTCGCGCTCGTAGTTCTGGTACGTCTTTTTCGGGATACCGAGGTAGTCGGCTACCTGCTCCTGGGTGAGGCCGTTCATGCGCCTGTATAGCTTGAGTTCCATGGTCGCGCTCCTTTCTGCCTTAGCACGAAGATACCCAAAATGGGGACTTTTATCAATATATCTTCTTGCTACATCCCCATAATGGGGGTATAGTTCCCTCATGAGGTACCCAAAACGGGCGCTTAATCAGAAAGGAGACAAGGATGAAGAACAACATCGCATCGGAGCGAGTCCGCTTGGGCATGTCCCAGCAGGACCTTGCCGACGAGCTCGAGGTTTCCCGCGACTCGGTGAAGGACTGGGAGGCCGGTCGTACGCCCATCAAGAGCACGTTGCTCATCTCGATGGCCGACATCTTCGACTGCAGCCTCGACTACCTCATGGCTCGCTCGAACGAGCGCCTTATCAAGAAGGCGGTGGCGTAATGCCCCGTAACCAGAGGCTCGACATCATGCGCCGGAAGTTGCAGCGCCACTTCAAGTCCTGGAAGGGACGCCGGGCGTAATGACGTGGACGAGCAGCGAAGTCCGCTACCTCGAGGAGCACGCCGGGGACGGGGCCGTGGCCATAGCCGAGGCCCTCGGCAAGACGGTGAGGGCGGTGGAGGTCCAAGCGTCCAAATACGGACTCTCACTCCGCAGGCGCTGGATATGCCCGCGTTGCGGGCGGCAGACCTTCAAGCCGCTGTCTAGCCGGACCGGGTGGTGCGTCTCCTGCACAAGGGAGCAGCGCGCCTCCGAGATCGCCGAGCAGGTGCGGGCGATGGAGGAGGAGGTGAAGAGGGAGGACCGCGTGAACAAGGAGCGGCAGCGGCTCTACAGCCGCAAATACCGCGCAAAACGTCAAATCGACGAGAAGTTTTCGAGAAGCGACAACCAAGGAACGGAGGAAGAATGACACCCCAAAACAGATACGCGGGCACCCCCAGCAACCACACCAAGAGCGCCCGCACGTCCAACAGGACTCCCCGCATCGTAGCACGCGAGGGCTACCGCCTGCCAGCGCAGGAGCGGGCCGACAGGCAGAGGGACGCCTTCAGGGCCGGGCTTCTGGTCGGCATCACCGTGACGGCGCTCGCCATGTGCGCGCTGCTGTGGCTCTGGATTATCCCGACAATGGACGGCGCGGTGCACAGCGCCCGGGCCGCATACGAGGCGGTGGGCGTGCATGCGTAACGACGAGCGGTACAACCCCAAGCCACAGAGCGGCCAGCTCGAGATATTCGGCCTCGGGGCCAAGGGCGAGGCTGACGCGGAGGACGCGCGCCGCTGGATTGACGAGGACCCCGGCGCATGGAACTACATGGTCGAGAACGCCGTGAGGCTCTCCAAGAAGGGATACGTGAGCGCCAACTACCTCGTCAACATGGTCCGCAACGAGCTGCACGTGGGCGTGCGCAACGGCCTCGCTCCGTCATTCGCCCGAATCATGGAGGCGCGCTACCCCAGCCTCAAGAACGCCTTCAACAAGCACCGCAGCCAGTCCGACGGGTTCACGGCATGAGCTGGGTCAGGCACAAGGAGCGCTCCATGACCTTCCAGCTCGAGCTGGAGAAGATCGTGGGCAAGGAGCGCCACCGGACCGACCCGCGAACCGGGCGCAACTACACCCCGAAGCAGACGAGGCTCGCCGAGGAGGCCGTACGCAAGGCCTACAGGGCCGAGCACGAGGACCACGGGGACTTCGACGGAATCGTGACCGTCGCCATCGAGACCTTCAGGCCACTGGCCAAGAGCAACCCGAAGTACTGGGCGGGCCGCGCCGACCTCGGCAAGCCCGACTGGGACAACATCGGCAAGCTCATATGCGACGCGCTCAACGGCGTCGCGTACACGGACGACGCCCACGTTGTGATGGGTGGCGTCCAGAAGGGATGCCGCACGCCATACGGCACGCCGCCGCTGGCAAAGGTGTGCATCACCCACTTCACCGAGGAATACGTAAAGGAGAAAAAGAAATGAACGACAAGCACTTCGACGGCAACCTCTTCGAGGAACTCCCGGCGGACCACCTCCACAAGAAGGTGCTCGATCACGCCACCTGCATCGCGGCCAACCTCATGTTCGATGCGGCCCACCCCGACCACACCTGCGGCGTGAAGAGCGCCAACGCCTACCACATGATGATCGCGCTGTGCGAGGCCGGGCTCGCGAAGCTCGACGAGAAGGACGTGGCAGAGAGCCGCGAGTTCGTCGCCAAGGTGCTCGCACCGGTCACCAAGGAGAACGAGCGCGAGATGTGCCGCGAGTTCATGGCCGCCATCTTCGGCATCAAATAGGAGGCGCGCATGGAACCCATGGAGATCAGGGCCAACTTCAAGCAGGCGACGGTCAAGGGCGGCACGGCCGTGCTGCAGCTCGAGATTCTGACGAGCGACGCCAACGCCTTCCCCATCCTCAAGCTCTCCGGCAAGCCCGTCGTCCTGACGGTGGCCGACATCCAGGACGAGCTGCCGCTCGACTACGACGAGGAGGACGAGGGCGAGCCGCTCCCGTTCGACCGACCGGCGAACGTGGACGCGGAGACGGGAGAGGTATACGAGGTCATCACGGACGAGGCGCGAATGATTGGAGACGGTGAGTAATGGAGTACACGCAGGACGAGAGGCTGGCCGTGCTCACGGCCATGCAGAAGCAGATTGAGCCCGCGCTCAAGGAGGCCAAGGCCATCGCGCGGCAGGAGATCATGGAGGGCTTCGCCGAGACCCACACAGACCGCCGCGCCATCATCGTCGGCGAGGAGAAGGTCGGCGAGATCGGCATCAGCTACAGCAAGGCGGCCCCGGTAATCCTCAAGGAGCGCATGGACGAGGCCGTTGCCTTCCTCGACTCCATCGGCATGGTGGACATCGTGCCCAAGAAGGGCTGGGAGGCCCACTTCGCCAAGGCCGGTGACAAGGTCGTGTGCACCGACACGGGCGAGATGGTCGACTGGGCCATGTGGTGCCCCAAGTCGCCCAAGACCGCAGCGGTGCGCGGCTGCGCCCCCGAGGACGTCATGCAGGCGCTCGGCCCGCGCGTCGAGGGAATGAGCGCGGCCGCCCTGCTCGGGGACGGTGAGCTGTGATGGCCGAGGAGATGACCATGGTCCAGACGGTGAAACCGGATACGTTCGACCCGTCAGCGCTGTTCACCCAGCTGCTCGCGGAGGCGCAGGCCGAGATGGTCAACCCGCCAAAGAGCAAGACGGGCCAGAAGGGATACCAGACCTACTCGTACTCCCCGCTGGACTTGGTCCTGAACATCATCAGGCCGCCGCTGAACAAGCGCGGAATCTTCTTCTACCAGCGCTCCGAGGTCGCCGCCAACGGCGCGGGCATGCTCCTGAACACCATCGTGGCCTACGGGGACGAGGAGCGCGTGCTCGACGTGAAGCCCTACGAGTACGCCAGCGACCCGCAGGAGTTCGGCAAGCGCGAGACCTACGCCCGCCGGTACTCCGCGCTCATGGCCTTCGGCCTCGTGGGCGAGGAGGACACCGACGGCGATACAGGCCCCAAGGAGACGAAGGAGAAGGCCCCGACGAAGCCGTGCCCGAGCAAGCGCAAGGTGATGCTCGCCAAGATAGCGAAGCTCAAGGCCGAGTGCATGCAGAACGGCGTCAAGGAGGAGGGCCTCCGCGCGTACGAGGAGGCCAACTTCGGCACCGACGACACGACCAAGCTCACCGACAGGCAGCTCGAGGAGCTTGGCAAGCATCTGGCCCAGATGGCCAGGGACAGTAAGGAGATCGACTAGTGAGCAGCGGAATCAACACGGTCGCTATCAGCGGCAACCTCGGGCGCGACCCCGAGCTGCGGGCCACGCAGACGGGCACGCAGGTGCTCCGGTTCTCGGTGTGCGTCAACGAGCGCCGCAAGGTCGGCGACGAGTGGCAGGACGTGCCCAACTGGGTCGACGTCACCGTTTTCGGCAAGCGCGCCGAGGCACTCAACCGCTACCTGTCCAAGGGCACGCACGTGTGCGTCCAAGGCAGGCTGCGCCAGAGCAAGTGGGAGAAGGACGGCCAGAAGTACAGCCGCCTCGAGGTGATCGCGGACAACGTCACGTTCTCCGGCGGTGCCAAGCGCGACGACGTGCCCGACGAGGTCTACGACGACGATTGCCCGTTCTAAGGAGTGAAGATGGAGCAGTATTCGATTCTCGACCTCGCGCTCGAGGTCTACATCCCGGGGGCCACCGGCTACGGTTGCCCCGAGGGCCAGTGCGTCTACACGGTCACCAACGGCCAAGCGCTCCTGGTCGAGGCGAAGGTGAAGCGCTCGCGCGGCAACGACGCCGCGCCGAAGGTCAACAAGAAGCGCCTGCAGCGCGTGGCCATGTGCTTCGCCGCCGACCATCCCGAGGTCGAGGCCATCAGCTTCGACGTGCTCGAGGTGATCGTGGGCAGCGAGGCCACCCTGACGTTCAACGCGGCCAAGGCCGCCTTCACCTGGGAGCGATGACATGGAGGAGGCCCAATTCAAGTGGCTTCCCAAGTTCACCGCAGCCTGCGCCAAGGCACCGGAGGAGCAGCGAGGAAAGCTCCTCTGGTCCTTGGCCCAGTACGGCACCTACGGCATCGAGCCGGAGCTGGAGTGGCCGCTCGATGCCATCTTCGCCAGCGTCCGCGAGGACATCGACTATTCGAAACGGTGCATCGCGGCAGGCAAAACGGGTGGACGAGGCAACAGAAAGCCCCCTTTAGACGGTACTAAACCCCCCTTTAGCGAAAGCGAAACCCAAAACGACGAGCCGGAAGGAAACGACGAACCCCTTTCGGACAGCCAAAAGGGTGACGGGGACAGCGCTGAAGCCAAAGCAAAGCAAAGCAAGGCAAGGCAAGGCAAGGCAGTTAGTAAGAGATTCGTCAAACCCGCGCTCGCGGAAGTCGAGGAGTACGTCTCGGCCAAGGGCTACACGTTCAACCCCGAGGCGTTCTGGAGCTACTACGAGGCCGTCGGGTGGAAGGTCGGCAGCAAGCCGATGAAGAACTGGAAGGCCGCGTGCTCCACGTGGCAGCAGCGCGAGGCAAAGAAGGAGGTCAAACATGATGCGTACTCAAATCTCTGACGTGCTCATGCCCGACGGGGCGCGCGAGCAGATCGCCGCAATCATGCGCTCCCGCCTCCGCAAAGCCGGGCTGCGCGGCCCCTACGCCGAAGCCGACTGCGACCTCGGCAAGCGCATGGCCAAGCTCGCCGGGAAGGGCGAGGGCGCATACCTCTGGGGCGAGCCGGGCACGGGCAAGACCTACGCCGCCGCCTGCGCCGTCCGCATGGCCGTGCTGGATGGGACGAGCGCCAAGCTGGTCACCACGAGCCGCCTGCTCGACGACATCCGCTCCGAGTACGACGGCGGCGAGCGCGGGGCGCTCCGCAGGGCCGAGCGGTACAGGCTCCTCGCCCTGGACGACCTCGGGGCCGAGCGCCCGACCGACTGGGCCATCGAGACGCTGACGCGCCTCATCGACACCCGCGTGGCCGAGGGCCTGCCCACCATCGTCACGAGCAACTACCGCATCGGCCAGATCAGAGACCTCTGGGGAGGCATGGCGGGCAAGCGCGTGGCATCGCGCCTCGCCGGTGCGTGCAGGCCCATCGAGGTCAAGGGGCAGGACAGGAGGCTCGGATGATAGTGAGCGCATCGCAGCTCCGTGGAGTCCCGAAGGACCGCGCGGAGCTCTACGGCAAGCCCCACGTCGGCGCGCGCTACGTCGGAAACCGCTACGAGCTGACCGCCGAGCGCTGCGGAATCTGCGGGCGGCAGGCCACGAACTGCCACCACCTCGTGCCGAGGCGCTGCGGCGACTTCGCCCTCGTCACTCCCAGGGGCACGTGGCGGCTCCGCTCGCCGCTGATAGCCCTATGCGGGAGCGGCACCACGGGATGCCACGACGGGTTCCACGGCGGGGCGAGGTACAAGCCCGAGTGGGTGTGGGACGAGCCGGAGTTCGAGGAGGCGTGGTGGGACGGCACGCTGCTGTGCGAGCACGAGCCGCACGACCCCGCGCTCTACGGCTACGGCCACTGGGCGATAACGGACACCAAGACGGGACGAACCATCGAGATAACGGAGGGTTAGACATGGAAATCACCAACTGCGAGCAGTACGTGCTCGCCGAGCTGGACTACGAGCAGCGCCGCAACGAGCGCCTCGAAGCCGAGAACAACAAGCTGGCCAAGCAGCTCAAATCTATGACCAAGAGGGCCGCGAGCTACTACGAGACGATCACCCGCCCGAAGACGCCCATCGAGGCGCTCGCGGACAGGGTCATGCGCGAGGAGATGCTGACCCGCTTCTCCTATGCCGAGGTGACGGGCGTGGAGGACCTGTATACCGGGAAGACGCTCGACTTCGACGAATGGTGCCACAATGCGGTGCGCCTGAAGCAGCTGCCGGACGGCATCAGCGAGGAGACGCTCATCCAATTCATGCGCGACGACCTCAAGGCCATCTACGACGCGGAGGTGGCCAAGTGTACCGAGTAGAGGCTGTCGTTTTCGACAAGACCGACGGCGGCAGGCCGAGGCCGTCAAGCGGCTCCTTCTACGACGTCTGCGCCGGGAGCTTCGAGAAGTGTATGGAGTTCATCCGCGCCAACGCCGTGACCCCGCCGGACTGCCTGCCGACCTTCTACCGCATCGCCCGCGATGAATAGGGCGTGCGCGGGGCAGACGGTCCTCGACCTCTTCCCCGCGCCTCCGCGCGACCACATCGAGGACACGCTCAAATGGATGTGCGACGTGCACGGGTGCATCAGGGGCGAGATAGAGGGCGAGGTCCGCGAGCTGTACCGGGACTTCGGCACCGTCGAGGCGTTCGACCGCTGCAAGGCGCTGGTCGACTTCCATGACGGGAAGATGTGCCACGAGCCGCTTGGGTGCACCACCCCACGGCAGATAGGCGTGTTCGACCCGGACGTGGAGGTCCACACGGTGTGGGACCGCTGCTGGGCGGCGACCCACGGCCTGCCGATGGGGCAGGTGTTCAGATTGAGAAGCTGGGACTACGGCCGGAAGAGGCCAGGGAGCTGGATGGAATGAGGAGACCGACCGGGGAGGACGCCATAAGGGCCGCAGCGCTGCTATTGAGCATCCCGCTGCTCATAGCGTGCCTCCCGCTCATCGCATACGACTGGATTAAGGAGAGGAAGAAATGAACGAGATCACTACCGAGGAGAGGCTCCGCATCGTCGAGGAGCTGAACCGCACGGCCAACGACAGCCTGGGCGGCGAGAGCCTCCAGCGCGCGCTGGCCAGAATCACCGGGGCGGAGGACACGAACTGGCGCGGGGTCATGCGCCGCGTGGCCGAGCTGGCGTACCGCCCGACGACGCAGGTGCAGGTTGCGCCCGACGGCCGATACCACTGCTTCGCCTGCGGCCACAACGGGAAGGCCGACCCCGACGGCGGCCTGAACTACTGCGAGCAGTGCGGCGCGGAGGTGACGAACTGATGGAGAGGCCCGACATCTACAGCGACGGGGAGAGGCCGGAGCGCTGCGCAAACTGCGGCCACGCCATCGTGACCGAGCTGCACACCATCCACGGAGTGGAGAGCACCGAGTACGACTGCGCCCGCAGGCCCGAGTTCGTCCACCGTACCCAGGGCGAGGCCCGCTGCAACTACTGGAACGACAACGGGGAGGACGAATGAGGCATTACGAGCTGAGCATCATGCCGTCCAGGCAGGTGGCGTGCGACAAGGCGCAGGCCCTCAAGCCGCTCGAGGAGGCGGCCGAGATTTACGGCGCGTGACAGGAGCTGACCATCCACAACGGGGCGACGCCCGATGCCGACGCGCGCAGGGCGATGCTGCGCGACTACGTCATCGACGAGTGCGTGGACACCATCCAGGCGGCCGTCAACATGCTCGCGGCGCTCACCGTCGAGCAGGGTGAGATCGACATGGCCATCGGCCGGATGGACGCCCGCAACGACCTGCGCGGCAGGTTCTAGAAAGGAGGAACAATGGCAATTATCGAAATGCCCAAGGACGCCTACGGGCGCACCATTCCACTGGACACCGGGACGCTCTACAAGAAGAACGGCGGGGCGGTGATTGCCTATCACTACGACTTCGACCCGCGCGGCAAGGAGTGGTACGTCGAGACGGACGAGGGTTCGTGCAGCGTTTCCGAATTCCTGCTCGACCGTGACGACAGCTGGGAGAAGTTGCTGGCCGACCTGAAAAGGGGTGCGAGCAGAGTCCACAGCCCGGAGTGCGCCTACTTCGGGAGGGACGAGAACGACTGCGACCAATGCGAGGCCGTCTGCTCCTTCGCCTGCAAGAAAATCGCGTTCGGGGACATCGAATCGCGCATCCGCAAGTTAATGGGAGAGGACGAATGACAACGCACCGACTCAAGATTCACGAGCAGTACGCCGATGCCGTCCTGAACGGCACCAAGACGTTCGAGATTCGCAAGAACGACCGGGGCTACAAAGTCGGCGATGAGATCGTGTTCGTCGTCTACCCAAGACCACAGCATCCGCTCAACGGGGCGACCTACCGAATCAACTATATCCTCGACGACTTCGAGGGCCTCGCCCAGAAGTACGTGGCGCTGGCCATATCCAAGGAGGACTAATGGACAAGATCAAGCTGAAGCAACGCCCGTTCTGTGGCGGCCCTGCCGAGATAGTCGATAACAGCCGATACGACCCCGGTACCTACTTCGTGGGCTGCCTGTATTGCGGTGCGCGGTCGGACTACGAGCACGGCGAGGAGAACGCCGCAGAGCTTTGGAACGGAAGGGTTAACGACGGAGTGGGCGAATGATTGACCGAGACCCGCTCAAATGCTGCCCCCGCTGCGGTACCACCGAGCATCTGGCGCACTGCGCGCACTACACCCCAAATGGCGGCATATTGCAGTTCGTCTACTGCGTCACGTGCGGGGCGCGCGGAGACGACGACCCGATGGACTTAAGAGGCGCAATCGACCGATGGAACATGGGGCCTATCCAGATACGGGCGGAGGTGGCCTGATGGACACGATGGAGGGCATCCTCGCGGACTGCAACGAGGTGTTCCGCTACGACGAGACGAGGCCGCAGGACCGCGCCCACACGTACCTCAAGGAGCACAGGGTCTGCCGGGGATACGACGACACGGCCATGGAGCGCGCCGCCCAGGACATGATCGAGCGCGCCTACACGGTCGGGCGGATGGAGAGCAGCAAGGCGGTGGCGAGGGAGACCGCGCGCATCATCGCCGAGGGAATAGCGAAGGAGCTGGGCACGACGCCCGGATAGGAGCAGACATGCGATTCGAGATAACCGAGGTCCACGTGGTGGACATCCCCGACAGCGAGGTCGAGGAGATGGACAATCCGCTCGAGGAGATCAAGGACGACGCGCACTGGTTCATCGAGACCTACGAGCGCGAGGCGTGGTGCGAGGAGGTGACCCGCCTTGGCCGCCAGTTGTGAGCCGGGATACAACCTCCCGGACGGATGCACCGACGCGGCAATCGACAGGCACTTCGGCGAGGGCAAGCCAACGTGCGCCGAGTGCAAGCGCATGGTCGAGTGTTGCTGCGACTACGGCATCTGCGAGGTCGAGTTCGACCGGGCGTACGCCGAGGAGTTCGGCACCGGCGACGCCGAGAACTCTAGCTTCGGGGCGATGTTGGCGCTCGAGTGGATACCGAACCACATGAGGGATATGCAGGAGGCGGCGTGCGAGACCTTCGAGAGCTACTAGCGCTGGCCCTTTTGGCGGCGGCCCTGCTGGCGGCATGGGCGTGGACGGTCCGCGCCCTCGCCGCAGGGCTCCTCCTGCTCGCATTCATGGCACTATAGGAGGGACACATGATCGACTGGAAGAGGGCGGGCGGGTGCCTGCTCATCATCGCGGCCTGCCTCGCCATAGACGCGGCGGCGGTGGCCGTGATGTTCAAGATGCTGCTGGCGCTGTCGGCGGCGATTGGAGTGGGATAGATGGACAACGGTAAACAGTACGACCAGCACAGGGTCGAGCAGGGAATCACGGCGGCGCTGGAGGCGTTCAAGCTGCTGGGCCTCACGCCGCTGGAGATATTCCAGGCGGCCCGCAGCATCAGCCTGGGCGTGGCCGCCAAGGCCAAGGCCGAGAGCGGGAGGCGCGAGCTGTGAGCGTGTACTGCCCGCACTGCGGCCGCACGCACCCCGAGGGCCAGCGCTGCCCGTGCAGGCCGAGGCCCAAGCGCAGGCCGACGGAGGGCGACGCCACGAGGGCCGAGCGCGAGCCATGGCGCTCCGAGTACTCGTCGAGCGCGTACCGCAAGGCGAGGCAGAGGGCCATCGGCAGGCAGCTGGGCAGGTGCGCCGACTGCGGAAGGGTGTGCGCGGAGTACCGCGACGGCCGCTGGTACACGGCGGGCATGGGCGGCGAGGTGGACCACGGCCGCGCGCTGTGCGAGGGCGGCGGCAGCGAGGTGGAGAACCTCACGCTGCGGTGCAAGAGCTGCCACAAGAAGCGCGATGATGCACGCAGGGCGGCGAACAGATAGCTTTTATGCACAAGGGTGTGGCCTCGGACGGGGCTGCACCCTTTTTTATGCACGACCCCCCTACCCCCTCGGAAAATCGGGTTTCTTTCCCCCTACCC
>CAMQHT010000026.1 GCA_947001705.1 uncultured Collinsella sp. | reverse complement strand
AAGGTCGATCTCAAGCAGCTAAATAGCCATTTAGCTAAGTCTCTACGGCAGCTCGGACGCCATGTCTCGCCGCACAAAAACGGGGCAGCTCGCGCTTCTGCGAACTGCCCCGCACCCCTAGCTATCGCGTCATAAGACTAACCAGCACCACTCCCCTACTTTCCAAAGATCGCAGCGAGCAAGCCCTTGCGTTTGGGCTTTTCTTCTCGGCAGGAACCCTCGGCAACCGCTGCGACCTGGCGCGGTTGCTCGCCGCCTCCACGGCGCACGATCTGGTATAGGAACGGAGATTTAACATATTTGACCTCGACGGGCGTGGCGTGTACGGTGCTCTCACCGGACAGATGCAGGCTCGGGCTGAGCGGCGCCACGATATGCGTTTCGCGCTTGTCGCTAAACACCACCGCGGCCGCACGACCCGTCTGGCCGTTTACGGCAATGCGCACCTGCTCGCCATCGCGGCCATCCGTCGCCGGACGATCGACAAAGTAGACCGGCACCATCACCAGGCCATCCTTATGCTTGCGGGCCTTGCGCGCCCAGGTTCGGATGCTCTTTTTATTGAGCCCCAGTACGGCCTCGGCATCGTTGCCCGCAACGTCGAGCGCCAACTTATCAATGACCACCTGGTCCTTGGTAGATGCATCGACGGAGACGACGCGGAAGTCGCCTTCCTGCATGGCGGGATCGAACGGACCGACCTTGGCAAAGTCCCACGGCTCCAAAATGCCCATGAGGCGAACGTCCAGGTAGTTTGCTCTGGGGTATGCCCAGTCGAGCACCTCGTAGTACACCAGGGTTTCCTTGCTCAGGCCCTTGCCCGGGAAGCTCGCCATCATGCGCAGGTCCGCCAGCGCCATGGGGAAATAGAAGAGCATCATGTCGTTTTGGATCGCATCTTCCACGTCGTGCCCGGCAAAGGCATCCGGATACTGGCGCACCAGCTGCAGCGCGTTGGCACGTGCCTGCTGCGGCGAGATTTCGCAGGGAATACCCTGATCCGGCACATACTCCGCACCCACGCCCATGGTCAGACGTTTGCTAAACGTACCGGGCTTGAGCAGGTCGGCAATGCCGATCTTGTTGCCGCAGGACGGGCACTCAAACACACGCTGCGTTGACTCGCCCTCAAAGGACGCTCCGCAGAAGGGGCAAGGAATGCTCACATGCGTGGCCTCTTGGAACTCCTGCGCCGTGCCGCGATCCTCCCACAGCAGATGTTCCAGGACCGACTGATTGCGCCAGTGCGAATTGAAGAAATACCAGTCCGGGTCCTCCGGGCGCTCGAGTTGCGACACATGCGTGAGCTTGAGCAGTCCATCCACCACCGTCAACGGCGTATGGCGAATGCCCAAAGCGCTCTTGGGCTCTCCGGCGTCCGCCTGCCACGGAATGACCGCGCCGCAATAGGCGCACTCAAAGCTGCGCTTAGCCTGGTGCGAGTACATAGGGCCGCCGCAGTTTTGACATTTAATGGCAAACATCTCGTCCATGGAAACGTCCTCCTTTGCACAGGGGCTATCGACGTTAAGTATGTCGAGCAAACAGGCACATGCCCATACCCATGTGGCCCAAAATGGACCACCCAGGCAGACGAGAAGGCTCGCTCGTTAGCACCGGCAGACCATTACTGCATTTTCTGAGCATCGGTGCACAGCGCCTCCGCGCGAGCTACACTATCCCCTTAAACATGATTGTGAGGACGACCGCTATGCTATTTGTAAATCGGCTGGTACATACGCTTGTTCCCGGCAGCGAGGGCGAGCCGGTCGATACCTCCTGCCGCACCAACGCGGGCTTCGCCGCAAGCCTCATCTGCATTGGCCTCAACATCACTCTGTGCCTGGCCAAGGGCATCGCGGGCCTGCTCGCCGGCTCTGTCTCGCTCATCGCCGACGCCTTCAACAACCTCTCCGACGCCTCGAGCAACATCGTGAGCCTGCTCGGGTTCCGCCTTGCCAGCCGCCCGGCAGACGAAGGCCACCCCTATGGCCACGGTCGCTACGAGTACCTAGCCGGTCTGTTCGTCGCCGTCCTGGTTTGCGCCGTCGGCATCAACCTGATCCTCGAGTCGGTCACTAAGATCATCAAGCCTTCCCCCACTGCATATTCGGTGCTCTCCTTAGCCGCCCTCGTCTTGTCCATGCTCGTTAAGCTCTGGATGGCCGCGTTCAACCGCACGTTGGGCGACCGCATCGACTCGGAGACGCTCATCGCCACAGCACAGGACTCCAAAAACGACGTCATCACCTCGGGCTCGGTCCTGGTGGCGGCGCTTATTTCGCAGACGACCGGCTTTGACCTCGATGGCTGGGCAGGCCTGGGTGTGGGCATCTTCATCTGCATCAGCGGCCTGGGCCTGGTGCGCGACGCCATCAGCCCGCTGTTAGGACAAGCGCCCGACCCCAAGCTCGTCCAGGAAATCCGCGACAAGATTATGTCGTACCCCCAGGTCTTGGGCACACACGACCTCATGGTGCACGACTACGGCCCCGGTCGTCAGTTTGCCAGCGCCCACGTGGAGATGCCCGGCGAGGGCGACGCATTTGAGCACCACGAGATTTTGGACACCATCGAGCACGATATCAAACGGCAGATGGGCATCGGTATCACGCTGCACTGCGACCCCATCGCCACCACCGGCGACGACCTACGCGGCTGGGTCAAGCGCGGCGTCATGCAGATCGACCCCGCGCTCTCCATCCACGACCTGCACGAGCACGACGGGTTCGTTTCGCTTGACCTGGTGCGTCCCGACGGCTTTGACATATCCGACGAGGAGCTGCTGGAGCTCGTCACGCGCATCGTGCACGAGCGCCGACCCAATGCCTCGTGCGTCGTCACGTTTGATTCGGGCTTTAGCTCGCCCGAGCGTCCGGCCGAGCAACTGTAGCCCGCTTAACAGCTAGTTTCTCTGCGCGCCCGAGATGCCGTTTTGCAGTGCGTTCCAGGCATCCGTCGCCATATCACCCAGGTTCTGAGCGGTGTCGCCCAGGTTCTGCGCCGTGCCGCCCAGCTCTTGCGCTTTGTCTCCCAACTCCTGTGCCTTGTTTCTCAAGTCCTCCAGCGTATTGGAGCTCGAGCTGTCGGTACCGCTTTGGCCGCCGGACGAGTTGCCCGAGCTGTTCTTGTGCGTGAGTTGAATTTCGAGGTTGCCGTTGTCGTTATAGTAGGCAGAAGTAACGACCCAGTTGGCATCGACGACGGGCGTTGAGCCATCATCAGTCAGAACCACGGCATTCGAAAGATCGGCGCCGCGCGACTTGAGGATCTTCTTGGCGTTGGACCAGTACTGCCCCGGGATATCGCTCAGATCGACGGTGCTAGACGAGGCGGACTCGGTTTGCTCAACAGTGGCATCGGCCGTTGAACTCCCTCGCTTGTTAAGCATGCCCGACACGATGGCAAACACAACCGACAGCGCAAAGAAGATCGCCAGTACGATGAGGATCTTCTTGATCACGCTCGACGAACGCGACGGCTTCTTCTCCTCGTCCTCGCCATATTGCGGAATCGACTTGGGGTACTCGCGATACGGCTCGCGCGACTCGTAGCGAGGCTGCGCCGTGCGAGGCATATACGTCGTCTGCTGAGGCTGCGGAATGGGATTCTGCGGCAGGTTGTCATAGGGATTCGGCGTCGAGGCAGCATAAGAATCCTGCGGCGCGTAATCAAACGGATCCGGAGCTGCGTTGCCATAGGGGCCTTGCGAAGATGTAGCGTAAGAATCCTGCGCCGTGTCGCCATAGCCCATAACCCGGGTGGGCTCGGCAGAAGGCTGCGTCGCGGCGGGGTAGGTATAACCGAGGTTGGGAACAACGCGGGTCGCATCGGCGCTATCGCCAGCCTGCGCGGAACCGTAGCCACCCATCACGGTTGTCTTGTCCTGATCCATGCAACGATTCCTTTCCGTCGCGTGTGAGCCTCAAGTTATCCATGCATTCTACCCGCGCAAAAGCCTATGATGGGCAGAGTCCGTCGGTATCTACAAGACATGCGCGGGCCTAAGGATAAAAAAGCCCCGCCGGGCCTTGGGGGCACGGCGGGGCAGGCAGGCAGCTAGGGGCAACAGGCTTAGAACAGGCCGGTAATGTTGCCGTCGTTGTCGACGTCGATGTTCTCGGCCGCGGGGACCTTGGGCAGGCCCGGCATGGTCAGAACACTGCCAGTCAGCGCGACCACAAAGTGGGCACCGGCGGAAACCTTGAGCTCACGCACCGTGATGCGGAAGTTCTCGGGAGCGCCCAGGGCCTTGGCGTTGTCGCTAAAGCTGTACTGCGTCTTGGCCACGCACACCGGCAGGTTGCCAAAGCCGTTCTCGCGCAGCTCGGCGAGCTGGCGCTTGGCGGCCGGCGTAAAGTCAACGCCGTCGGCGCGGTAGACCTTGGTGGCAATGGCCTCAAGAGCGTCGGCCACATCGGCGCCGTCCTCATAGGCAAACTTGAGCTCGCTCGGCTGCTCAATCAGACGCATGACCTCATCGGCAAGCTCGAGCGCGCCCTCGCCGCCCTTGGCCCAGACCTCGGAAAGCTTAACGTTGACACCGAGCTTCTGACACTCGGACTCGATGAGCGCAAGCTCGGCCTCGGTGTCCGTCGGGAAGCGGTTGATGGCGACTACGCAGGGCAGACCATAAACGTTCTGGATGTTGTCGACGTGACGCAGCAGGTTGGGCATGCCGGCCTTGAGTGCCTCGAGGTTCTCCTCGTTGAGGTCGGCCTTGGCGACGCCACCGTTGTACTTCAGCGCACGAGCGGTGGCGACAATCACGACGGCGCTGGGGCGAACGCCCGTCATGCGGCACTTAATGTCGAGGAACTTCTCGGCACCCAGATCGGCACCGAAGCCGGCCTCGGTAATGGCAACATCGCCAAAGCGCATCGCCATACGCGTGGCCATGATAGAGTTGCAGCCGTGGGCGATGTTGGCGAAGGGGCCGCCGTGGACAAACGCGGGCGTGCCCTCGAGCGTTTGCACCAGGTTGGGCTTGAGCGCGTCCTTAAGCAACGCGGCCATGGCACCCTGGGCCTTAAGGTCGCGGGCACGGACGGGCTCGCCGGCAAAGCTGTAGCCGACGACGATCTCGCCCAGGCGCTCCTTGAGGTCGCTGATGCTCGTAGACAGGCACAGGATTGCCATGACCTCGGAGGCGACGGTGATATCGAAGCCGTCCTCGCGCGGCACGCCCTGGGCCTTACCGCCAATACCGTCGATGACGTGGCGCAGCTGACGGTCGTTCATATCGACGACGCGCTTCCAAGTGATGCGTTTAACGTCGATGCCAAGCTGGTTGCCCTGCTGGATGTGGTTATCAAGCATGGCGGCCAGCAGGTTGTTGGCAGCACCGATGGCATGGAAGTCGCCGGTAAAGTGCAGGTTGATATCCTCCATGGGGATCACCTGAGCCCAGCCGCCGCCGGCAGCACCGCCCTTAACACCAAAGACGGGGCCGAGCGAAGGCTCGCGCAGGGCCACGGCACTCTTGACGCCGCGACGACGCAGGCCATCGGCCAGACCGATGGTCGTGGTGGTCTTGCCCTCGCCCGCAGGCGTTGGGTTGATAGCGGTCACGAGGACGAGCTTGGCCTGGTGATCGGTCGGCTCGTTGAGCAGTGAATAGTCGACCTTAGCCTTGTCGAAGCCGTACGGAATAAGGTGCTTAACGTCGACGCCGGCGTTCTTGGCCACCTCGGTAATAGGCAGCGGCGTGACAGAACGTGCGATTTCGATGTCAGTAGGCATGGGCGGTCCTTTCGTTACCGAATGAGAAAAAGACCAATTCAGCATAGCACGGGCGCGCAATAGTAAAACGCCCATAACCGATGAACGGCGATATGTTTACCCGATGCCCGGCGATAGCCCAACAGCCCGCCAAAACAAAGCGCCCTAAACGGTAGGTTCAATCCCCAGGTGCTCAAAGGTGCGCAGGGTTGCCTGACGGCCCTGCGGCGTACGAATCATCAACCCGCACTGCAGCAAATAGGGCTCATAGACATCCTCGAGCGTGCCCGGGTCCTCGCCCACCGCGCTGGCAAGGGTCGTAAGTCCCACGGCACGACCGGAGAACGTCTTGGCAAGCGTCTCCAAGATACGAATATCCATCCAGTCCAGGCCGAGCTCGTCGATCTCGAAGAACTCGAGCGCCTGGCGACAGATATCGAGCTCGATGGGACCGTTGCCGCGCACCTGTGCGTAATCGCGCACGCGCTTGAGCAGGCGGTTGGCAAGACGCGGCGTGCCGCGCGAACGCGAGCCGATCTCAAGTGCACTGGGATGGTCGATCGCCACGCCCAGAATAGTTGCCGAGCGCGTCACAATCTGCGCGAGTTCTTCGACCGTGTAGTAATCCAGGCGATATGAAATGCCAAAGCGATCGCGCAGCGGGCCAGTCAGCATACCCGAGCGGGTCGTTGCCGCCACCAGCGTAAACTTGGGGATATCCAGGCGAATCGAGCGCGCCGCCGGACCCTTGCCAATCACGATATCGAGGGCAAAGTCCTCCATCGCGGGGTACAGGACCTCCTCGACCGAACGGTTGAGGCGGTGGATCTCGTCGATAAACAGCACATCACCCGGCTGCAAGTTAGTAAGGATGGCTGCCAGGTCGCCGGTGCGCGCGATGGCAGGGCCACTCGTGGTCTTGATCTGAGCGCCCAGCTCGTTGGCGATAACCGTAGCCAGCGTGGTCTTGCCCAGACCCGGAGGGCCCGAGAAGATCACGTGGTCGAGCGTCTCGCCACGGCTCTGCGCCGCTTCGATCAACACGCGCAGGCTCTGCTTGATATGCTCCTGACCGCAGTAATCGTCCAGGCGCTGGGGGCGCAAAGTGCGATCGACGTCGAGGTCCTCGGCCGTCAGCTCCGAGGCCACCATGCGCTCGCCGTGCGCCATGGATGCCGCCGGCGAGTTGCCGGGCGTCGCCCACAGGTCCTGAGAGTCATCGGCTTCCCACATCACGCATCCATTCCGAGTCGCTTAAGCGCCGCGCCGAGCAAATCCTCGACACGCATATCCTGCCCATCATACCCGCTCAGAGCGACATCGGTCTCCTGCGGGCTAAAGCCCATGGAAAGGAGTGCCGCACGGGCGTCATCGATCGCCGAAGGAGCGGCGGCGGGCACGGGCATCGCAACCTGACCGGGGATCGCATCGACCGGCACAAAGCCCTTGTCCTTGGCGAAGGTGCTCTTGAGCTCCAAGATGAGGCGCTGGGCGGTCTTTTTGCCCACGCCGGGCACCTTGGCCATGCCCTTGTCGTCCTCGGCCATCACCAGGGAATACAGCTGTCCCACGGTATAGGTGGAAAGTACGGCGAGCGCCAAGCGCGGGCCAACGCCCGAGACGGACACAAGCCGGTCGAACATCGTGCGCTCATCCTTAGAGGAAAAACCGAAAAGTGTCATAGCGTCCTCGCGCACCTGCATACGGGTATAGAGGCGCACCTCACCGCCGGGCGTAGGCAGCGTGGCCGCAGTGCCGCCAGAAATGCCGAGTTCAAAGCCAACGCCCGACACGTCGACGACAGCAGAGCTCATCGTGGCCTCGACAAGCGTTCCGTGGAGCTGGGAAATCATCAGTATCCGGTTCCTCTCTGTTGATAGAACTCGCCACCGGTGAGGGCGCGGGTGCGGCTGAGGTTTACGTGGCAGATGGCGCAAGCCAGGGCATCGGCGGCATGGTCGGGATGAGGGTCGTGGTCGAGCTGCGTGAGCGTGCGCACCATGTAGGCGACCTGCCGCTTGTCCGCGGCGCCGGTACCCACCACAGCCTGCTTGATCTGCATAGGCGTGTACTCGCCGATCTCGAGCGCGCACTCCGAAAGCGCCACGAGCGCGGCACCGCGGGCATGTGCCGTGGGGATTGCCGAGCGGACATTAGCGCCAAAGTAGATGCTCTCGATAGCAGCAGTATCGGGTCGATAACGCTCCACGACGCCCTTGAGGTCGCGGGCGATATGCGACAGGCGCACCGCGAGCGGACTACCCGCGCTGGTCTCGATACAACCGTAGGCACGGCAGCGAACCTCGCCGCGCCGCTCCTCGATAATCCCCCAACCCGTATGGGCCAAACCGGGGTCGATACCCAAAATGACCAAGCCAACCTCCCCTCGTCACAAGTACAGCACAAGGCAAGGCCCCGAGCATCATTCACGAACGTCTGTTCTAGAATAACACAACGGGGCCAAGATGCTTAGTTGAAGTGTCGGGGTTGGAAGCGAATCCTATCCCATAGTTAGTTTTGAGAGAAAAAGGGAAACTGCCTCGGATCCACCGGCGGATGCGGCATCGGGCCACCCTGGGGCCCACCCTGCGGGCCACCCTGGCCGCCCATCATCTTATCGATGGCGTCCTGGACCTCGCCCTCAAACTTCTTCATACCCTCGTGCAGGCGGCGCTGGCCGTCCTCGGAGCGCAGCTCCTCCATCTGCTCGGGCGAAATACCCAGTAGCTCGCCCAGCACGCCCATCATCTCGTTTCGCACGCGCTCGCTCGTATCCTCGTCAGCAAAACGGCGCACCTCGGCGCGCGCCAGCGAATCGACCGTCATGCGCTCCTTGCCGTTAAGCCCCAGGTCGGACCACGCGAGCATGTACGGCCAGGCGCGCTCGACAAACGAACGGGCTGAGACGATCGACGCCGTCGGCAGCATGCGGCGGGCGGCCTCGCCCTGACGCACGAGCATCAGCAGCAGCGAGCAGGCCTCAGGCTTGCCAGCGGCCATCGGGATGTCGTCGAAAGATCGATTGCGGTCCACGTGCGCCTCGAGCGCGCCATCGACCTCACCCGGCTCAAGCCCGCCGAGCAGCTGTGCCGCGCGGTCGAGCATATCGACCGGACCGTCGAGCGTCGAGAGCGCCTGCGCCAGCACTCGCTCCATACAATCTTCCACCGCGTTGAGCGTCACGAGCTCTTGGGGCACCACGGCAGACGTGCGGTTGCGCACACGCGCCACAAACTCAAGCGTCGACAGGTACACATCGCCAAAGGGCGCGTAATCGCCCTGGTAGCCGCCGCAAAGCGCCGGCGCCGCCAGCGCGTACTCGGTTTTGGACAGCGGGCTCAGCGCCATCGCACCCAGCTCGAGCGCCGTGTCCTCCAGCATGAGGCCCAGCGTGCGCGAGCGCAGACGCTCGGCATCGCCCGCCGACACGTCGCGATCGAGCACACGCGCCGCATCCGGTGCATCGCGCTCGACGGTGCGAATGTGCAGACGCTCGGCGATGGCGCGGACGGCGGCACAGCGGGCAGCCTCGGCCTCTTCCTGCGCCGGCGTAAAGATACGGTTGCGCCCCAGCACCAGGCCAATCACATTACGCGGGCCCAGAGCGTCGACGGTCAGCGCCGCCAGCAGGGACGACGGCAAGTCGCCCTCGAGCGCCACCACAGCACGCGACGCACCGTGGGCTCGGGCGTTGTCGCGCACGGCGAGCACCAGCGCCTGCCACAGCCACTCCTCGGAACGGAACTCGGGCAGTTCGTGATCTTCCAGGGCATCGAGCATCACGCCGCGCTGAATCTCCTGAACCAGCAGGCTCTCCTCAAAACACGGCGCCTGGGCCACCACACGACCACAGTCGTCGAGCACAAACGAACCGCCGGTATACACCGACTCGTCATAAGCACCGACCGGCGCCATACAGGCAAACCACACGCTGCGCTTGGATGCGATCTTGCGGTAGGCGCCGCTGCGAACGGCGGCAATGGCGGCAGTCTCGCGGTCGGTCATGTCAAACGCATTGAATTGGAAATACGCAATGAGGTCAACACCGGTCGGCAACATCTCGAGTTCGCGGTCCAAGTCAAAAATCACGGCGATGCGCACGCCGTCCACGTCGAACACCGGCGGCGCCCAACGCGTGTCGTTGTTCTCGCCACGCTGCAGGGCAATGCTCGAACGCGCCGGCACCACATGACCGTCCTTGAGCATCATGTAGTCGAGCAGCGGCTGACCCTCAAACGAAACCGCCGCGGGCACGATGCAGATCATGTCAAGCTCCTGGATGCGCTCGGCGACACCAGTCAAGCCGGCAAGCATGTCGTGCTCAAAGTCGGCAGCGCCCACCAGGCCACCGGGCATGGCGCCCATAAAGAGCGGAGCCGGAACGCACAGCACGCGCGCCCCGCGCTCGTGGGCCAGACGAGCCTGGTCCTCGATGCGGCCGCAAATGCCCTCAATATCACCCAGGCGCATATCGATCTGTGCAAGCGCGAGCTTCATGGCTCAGCCCTTTCCGTCGTAAACCATCGAAATCGTAGTAAAAGCGCCGGCCGCATGATGCAGTCGGCGCTCGCATGTGCATATGCTAGCTATGATACCCCGAGCGGGGGCGCGCTCCTAGAACGTCGCGGACCACAGCCCGTGCAGGTTGCAGTAGGCATAGACGGTACCGGTCTTGGAACCGCCGGCAAAAAACGTCGCGGGCTTCATGCCGGGCTCAAGGTAATGGACCTCTAAGCGGCCCTCGGCCTCAAGGGCGATCCACTCAATATAGTGCTCGGGCAGGCTGGGGTGCTCGACCGAGCCAACGCGTGCGCGAATCACGTGACCGTCGCGCTCGGTCTCGACAACAGGCACGTGCTTCTCGTGCGCCGCGTCCTCGGTGTTTGCGGTCAGTTCCGTGCAACCGGCAGGGGTTGCAACGTCGTTGCCAAGGGCGGCAATGAGCTTACCGTCGGGGTCCTTAAAGAATTTCGCCATGATGTTCTCCTTTGCTGACGTGCCAATGTTCTTGATGGTTCTTATGCCCAAAGGCAGACAAACCATCCACGGCATTGCAAATGAACACATAACGGGCGGGGACGATGGGGCAGCGTGCGCTATCCGCCCTGGCGGCCCCACCCGAGCGGGTTAGCGCCCGTCGCCGCCCAGCAGCGCCAGAACATCTTCGCGGGTAAACAGCACCGACGAGATGCCGTCGCCGCCAAGCACGCTGTTGACCAGGTCGCGCTTGGACTCCTGCATCTGCATAATGCGTTCCTCGATCGTGTCCTTGGCGATGAGCTTGTACACGGTCACGGTATGTTGCTGGCCAATACGATGCGCGCGGTCGGTCGCTTGGTCCTGCGCCGCCACGTTCCACCACGGGTCGTAGTGAATGACCACGTCGGCCGCCGTCAGGTTGAGGCCCACGCCGCCCGCCTTGAGCGAAATCAAAAAGACCGGAACCTCGCCCGCTTGGAACTGCGCGACCATCTTGGCGCGGCTCTCCTTAGACGAAGCGCCCGTGAGCTTAAGGAAGGCGATGTCCTCCTTGGCCAAGCGCTTGCCGATGATATCGAGCATGCCCGTAAACTGGCTGAACAACAGGATGCGATGCCCGCCGTCGAGTGCGCCGTGCACGAGCTCCATGCACGTATCGAGCTTGGCGCTCCCCGCCTTGTAATCCTCGTAGTGTAAACGCGGGTCGCAGCAGATCTGGCGCAGCTTGGTGAGCTCGGCGAGCACTTTGAGCTTGTCTTTTTTAAACTCGGATGCCTCGCGGTGCTGCACCTGCTGGGCGATGCGGTCCTGGTTGGCCAGGTAGAGCTTGCGTTGCTCGCCGGTAAGCTGTGCCATCACCGTGTCTTCGATCTTTTCGGGCAGGTCGGCCACCACGTCTTCCTTAACGCGACGCAGCACAAACGGCGACACGAGCGCCTGCAGGCGAGCGGCGCTATCGCCCTCGGCATGCTCGACGGGGCTCTCAAAGCGCTTGGCAAACGACTCGCGCGTCCCCAAAAGGCCCGGCATCAAAAAGTCGAAGATGCTCCAGAGCTCGGACAGGCGGTTTTCGATGGGCGTGCCCGTCAGGGCAAAGCGCACGCCGGCAGGCAGGCGCTTGGCGGCGCGCGCCACCTGCGTGAGCGGATTTTTAATGTACTGTGCCTCATCGAGCACCACGCGGGCAAAATCCTGCTCGACGTACTCGTCGATATCGCGCCGCATAAGGTCATACGACGTCACGACCACGCTATGCTCGGCCACGCCGGCGATCTGCACGCGGCGTTGAGCCTTGGCGCCCACAATGGCGCACACATCGAGCGACGGGGCAAAGCGCTCCAGCTCGGCAGTCCAGTTGTACACGAGTGAGGCCGGGCATACCACGAGCGTGGGCTTGGTGTCCCCCGCCTCCACGCGCGCCAGAATATGCGCAATCATCTGGAGCGTTTTGCCCAGGCCCATGTCGTCGGCCAAGATGCCGCCAAGGCCCAGGTGTTCGAGCGAGCCGAGCCACTGGTATCCGTCGACCTGGTAGCCGCGCATCGTTGCCTTGAGCGATGCCGGCACTGTAAAGTCCATCTTGCCGAGCGTGTCCAGGCGCTCGACGGTACGGCGGAACGCAGCGTCGCGATCGGCCTCGAGCGCCGGCGTGCGTGCGAGCATGCTGTCGACGAACAGGGTACTCGACGCGGGAAGCGACACGCCGTCGAGCAGGTCGACGGCATCGACACCCAGGTCCTCGGCAAGGCCAAACGCGGCGCGCGCCCCCTCGTCCAGGCGAATGATGTCGCCGGACGTAAGGCGCGCAAACGTTTGATGGCGCTTGTACGAATCGAGATAGACGGCAAGGTCCGCGGCCGAAAGCCCGCTCGCGCCCAGCTCGACATCGAGCAGATTGCTCTTAACGGTCGCACGAACCGAGAGCTTGGGCGCGGGGCGGACCGAGATCTGGCGCAGACGGTCGCTAAGCATGACCTCACCCAGCTCGGACAGGGCGGACAGGCCCTCGGTCAGCAGGCAGAACAAGCGGGCGTCATCGCGCTCCTCAAACGCCAGACCGCCCTCGTAGAAATCGAAGTACAGGGCCGCCGTATCCATAACGCGAAACTCCGCCACCTCGTCGCGGGGTGGCACACCGGGGCGCTGCTCTTCGAAGGGGCTGCCCGGAGCGCCCAGGCCAAAGAGATCCGCCGACCAGTCACCGTAGGTAACCGTAATCTTGCAGGTCACGAGCCCATCGTCGACGCCGATTGCCATGGCAAAGCTCGGCTCGGGCGCCACGGTATCGAGCGCAGCGGGCGCGGTAAGGTCGGTATAGTCGCGCAAAATGGGCAGCGCCATACGGCAGAACTCCCCCACCTGCTCGGCGGCAATATGGGCGGGCGTGCGGCACGGCAGCAAGCGCGACAAAAAAGGTGCGGCATGCTGAGCAAATGCAGCGTCGGTACGGCGCGCGCGGCGCGTGTCAACCAAGTAGGCGGCATCGCCCGACGCAAAGCAGTACATATCGGCGGGCAGGCGCAGGTCATAGCTACCACCAGCCGCCGGCGCGATTTTGGCGGCAAGCAGCGGTGGGCGCTTAGCGGATGCCCCGTCCTCCCCTTGCGGAGACAGCTCAACCGCCACGTCGTAGGTGCGATGCGTCGTCATCCCCCGCGACCAGGCGGGCTCAAAGGAGATGGTCTGGCCGCGCAGCAGGTCCAGCACATATACGATGCTATGCTCGGACAGCGGCAACTGACGCTCGGCAACAAAACCGCTGCGGGCAAAGTCGTACGACGCCGAACGCGAGCTTGTGATGTCATCGAGATAGGCAACTGTCGTCGCAACAAGGTTGAGCAGCTTTGCCGATGTTTCGTCAAAGGCCTCAGGTGAATGGACAAACGTGAGCTTCTTGCCATAGGAGAACGTGCCGCCGCGCACGTAGGCATCGGCCATGCCGTCGATGTCCTTGACCACGTAGGACACCGATCCACAGCGAATGCGGAACTCGAGCGCCCAGCTAAAGCGGTCAGCGAACAGCGGATTGTAGTACGGCACCAACGAGGGCTCCAACGCCGCTTTGGGAGCGTCGGGATCAACGGCACCGGCAAGCTTGCGGCGCATGCTCGCCAGCTCATCCATGCGCGCGTCCGAAAGATCGGAAAGCGCCGCCACAAGGCTCGGGCTCGTGGGGACGGGCGCCGGGAAGGGAAAGTTGGGGTTGACGGCCGGCGCGGCGGACGCGGCGCGCGCGGGCTGTTTCGGCTGCGCCGTAAACGTGCGAACCGGCGTGCGCAGCCCCTCAACAGGCTCAATGCCGCTGGTGTCCAGGTACGCCAGCGCTGTGGCGATGGCGTGCTTGCACATACCGGGATAGCGGTATGCGGCGGGGCAGTCGCAGTCGTAGTCGATAACCTCGTGCTCGTCCATATCGAGCGCCACGTGCGTCTTGTACAGGTCGCCGCGCGAGCCGCGCACCGAGCCCTCAACCGTCACGTTTTTGGAGAAGCGCGAGCCGCTGTCCTCAATCGACAGCACGGCGCCGTTGAGCATGAGCGAGCGGCCCTTCATAAAGGTGCCGCTCAACGCCGCCTCTTTGCGAAGCGCCTGCACAAACGTCCCCTGCGCCATCACTTCCTCCAATCTCACCCGGGGTAGCTTAGATCACCGTCACGCGGCCCTGGTTACCCACAATGGCCTTGGCCTCGGCCAGCAGCGGAATCGAACGCGCGTTGACCTTGGCAGGTACCTCGGCACGCAGCACGCGCCCGTCCACCTGCTCGATAAAGATCTCCACGCGGTCGCCGCCCGGGTTAGCGGTGAGCACCGTGGCCAGGCGCGCCATATTGCCCTGGCTAAAGCGGCTGTTGGGCACCATGACCTCAAACACCTTGGGCTTGTTGTTCTCCTCGTTGAGCTCGAGCGGCACGATCTCCTGCGCGATGATCTGGTCGCCGCGGTCCGAGCGCTCGAGCTTGCCCTTAATGCGCACAAAGGCATCGGACAGCTGCGCGCCGGTCTCGGGATCGACCTCGCCGTACAGGTACCCCTCGGCCTCCTTGTAGGTCTTGGGGAACACGACGACGGTGGCCTCGCCTTCCATGTCCTCGAGCTGCACGATGCCCATGGGGTCACCGTTTTTGGTCACGCGCTTGGACACGCTCGAGACCATGCCGGCCCACCACAGCGCCTTGCCCTCGGGAATTTCCTGGTTGATGGTGCCGCCCGTAGGATTCTGAACTTCGTAGCCGGTGTCGATCTGCGAGAACGAGAAGTCACGCGCCTTGGCTAGTGCATACTCAAACGGGCGCAGCGGGTGGTCCGAGACATAGATGCCCAGAACCTCCTTCTCCTGACTCAACTTAAGGTGGCGGTCCCATTCCTGGCCATCCGGATCGGGCACGCTCACCTCAAAGCCCGAGCCCTCAACGTCGCCAAACATATCGAAGAACGACGTCTGGCCGCTCGCGCGATCCTTCTGGCGCTTCACCGCGGCATCGATGATGTTCTCGGGGTTGTTCTTGTCCACAAAGTGCATCATCTGGCGACGCGGATACCCCGTGGAGTCGAAGGCGCCTGCCTTGATGAGCGATTCGATCACGCGACGGTTGGCCTGGCTCGAGTCCACGCGCTCGACAAAGTCGTGCAGCGTCTTAAACGGGCCGCCCGCCTCGCGCTCGGCAATAATCGCCTGTGCCACGCCGGTGCCCACGCCGCGGATGCCGGCCAGACCAAAGCGCACGCCCTCCTTGGTAGCCGTGAACTCGGTGCCGGACTCGTTGACATCTGGCGACAGCACGGGGATGCCGTCGTGACGGCACGCCGAGACGTAGTGCACGATCTTGTCGGTCTTGCCCGTATAGGACGTCAGAACGGCCGCCATGTACTCGTGCGGATAGTGCGCCTTGAGCCACGCCGTCTGCATAACCAGGATGGCGTAGCCGGCGGAGTGCGACTTGTTAAAGGCGTAAGATGCGAACTCGAGAACATCGTCCCAAATCTTCTGGGCGACCTCGCGCGTGTAGTTGTTCTTGATAGCGCCGTTCATCCAGTGGTCGTAGGTGGTCTCGTCCGAGCCATCCTCCCAGTGGAGCACCGTCGACGTGAGCAGCTTGATTTTCTTCTTAGCCACGGGCTTACGGATACGCGAGTCCGATTCGCCCTTGGAGAAGCCGCACATCTCGACGGAGATGAGCATAACCTGCTCCTGGTAGACCATGGTGCCGTAGGTTTCGCCCAGGATGTCGTCCAGGCGGTCGTCGTAGGAGACGGCCGGCTCCTTGCCGTTCATACGGTTGATGTAGGACGAAACCATGCCGGCGCCCAGCGGGCCCGGGCGGTACAGAGCGATCAATGCCACGACGTGCTTGTACTCGGTGGGCTTCATGTTCTTGATCGTGGCCGTCATGCCGGCGGACTCGACCTGGAAGACGCCGGCGGTGTGGCCGGAACCCATGAGCTTAAAGATCTCGGGATCGTCAAAGGGGATCTCTTCCTCTTTGATGTCGATGCCGAAGTTCTTTTTGATGTTTGCCTTGGCCTTGGAGATAACCGTCAGCGTGCGCAGGCCCAAGAAGTCCATCTTGAGCAGGCCCATGTCGGCAACGGTATGGCCCTCGTACTGGGTAATCTCGACGCCGCCCTTGGTGTCGAGCTTGGTGGGCACATGCTCGTTGACGGGGTCGCGGCAGATCAGAACGGCGCACGCGTGCACGCCCTCGCCACGGGTGAGGCCCTCAATCGAGAGCGCCGTGTCGATGATGCGGCGGGCGTCGTCATCCTTTTTATAGGCCTCGGCAAAGTCGGGGTTAAACAGATCCTCTTTGCCGGGTTGCTTGTCGAGCACCTGCTTGAGTTTGACCTTGGGGTCGCTCGAGACCATCTTGGACAGGCGCTGACCCATGTAGACCGGGTAGTCCAGGACGCGCGCGGCGTCGTTGATGGCCTGCTTGGCCTTGATGGTCGAGTAGGTGATGACGTGGGTGACCTTCTCGGGGCCGTAGAGCTGGCGAACGTGCTCCACGACCTCGAGGCGCCGCTCATCGTCGAAGTCCATATCGATATCGGGCATCTCGGTACGCTGCGGGGACAGGAACCTCTCGAACATCAGGCCGTTCTCGAGCGGGTCGAACGCGGTGATGTTCATGGCGTAGGCGACGATAGCGCCGGCGGCCGAGCCACGGCCGGGGCCGACGCCGATGCCGTTGTCCTTGGCCCATTGCACGTACTCGGCGACGATGAGGAAGTAGGCGGCAAAGCCCTTGTCGCAAATGACCTTGTATTCGTACTCAAAGCGCTCTTTGATGTTGACGCCACCGATCTCGCGCGTGGCCCAGTCGTCACCATAGTGCTGGCGCAGGCCCTTCTCGCACTCGCGGCGGAACTGGCTCTCGTGTGTCTCGCCGGGGTCGAGCAGCGGGAAGCGCGGCAGGATGATGGAGTCCCAGTCCAGCTCTACGTAGCACTTGTCGGCGATCTCGAGCGTGTTGTCGCAGGCCTCGGGGCAATACGGGAACATCGCCCGCATCTCCTCCTCGGTCTTCATATAAAACTCCGAGCCGGTCATGCGCATGCGGTTGGGGTCGTCGACCTTGGCGTTCATGCCGATGCACATGATGACGTCCTGCACGGGAGCGTCCTCGCGGCGCAGGTAGTGGAAGTCGTTGGTGGCGATGACCTTGACGCCTACCTGCTTGGCGATGTCGATGAGCGTGCGGTCCATCTGCTCATCGGTCAGGCCGTTGTCGGTGGTGATGCCGTGTTCCTGGATCTCGATATAAAAGTCGCCAGGTTCGAAGGTATCACGGAAGGTCTCGGCCCACTTGATGGCGCCCTCCATGTCACCGCGGTCGATGTATTTGGGAATGATGCCCGCGATGCAGGCGCTGGTGCAGATCATGCCCTTGGCGTGGCGGCGCAGGTTGTCGAGCGTCACGCGGGGCTTGTAGTAAAAGCCCTGCACGGCTGCCTCGGAGACCGTCTGCATCAGGTTGACGTAGCCCTCCTGGTCCTTGGCCAGAAGGATCATGTGGTAGAGCTCGGGCTTATGGTCGCGAGCAAGGGTCTCGTCCGGCGTAAAGTAGACCTCGCAGCCAAAGATGGGCTTGATGACCAGAGGCGGCTTGAGCTCGTCGATGTTGCCCTTCTCGTCCCACATGGCCATGTCCTTCACATACTGGGCATGCTCGCGCGGGTTTTCCTCGGGATCGGGCTCCACCAGCTCGTCGCGGCGATCCTTTTCCAAGAAGGCCTTGTCGTGGCTCCAGGTTTTGTACTCAGGCGTGTTGTGGTTGACGGCGTCGCAGGCCAGCGCCAGGTCGGGCACGCCATACATGTAGCCGTGGTCGGTAATGGCGACGGCGGGCATGCCCAGCTCTACGGCGCGATTGACCATATCCTGGATACGGGTTGCGCCGTCGAGCATGGAGAAAACGGTGTGGTTGTGCAGATGGACGAATGCCATGTGATGAGCTCCGATGCGGGTTCGTGTTCTGACTGAACGATTTTACCGCACGGCGCGGACGGCACCCGAACCTAGCCAAACCCACACGGCTCCTCTTGCAGTTGCGGTGAAATGCGGACTGTTTGGCGGCTTTTTTGGCCAAAACAGTCCGTATTCCACCGCAAGTTATTGGGGGATGGGGCGTGGGCAGCTCCGGTTGAGCTAGAGGTTGTAGGTGACTACCTGAGGCTCGGCGGGTTCGACGAAGATGGTTGGATTCGCCTGCTCCACGCGAACGAACTTGACGGTCACGGCCTCAAAGCCCGCCTTGTGCAGAACGTCGGCGTAAACGCGCGCCTGCAAGGCGTGTTTCTCCTGCAGCTCCTCCGGCGTCTCGTCCGGCGTGCCACCCGTCTTGTAGTCGATGACCAGCGCGCGCGACGGATCGGCCGGGTCGGTGGCCAGTGCATCGATGGCGCCCTCGGCATATGCACCGTAGCGGGCAATGTCCTCGTCTTCGCAACCCAGCGAGAAGAATGGTACCTCGGCACGAACGCACGGCCACGCGAGCAGGTCGGCACGAACAGCCGACTTGAGCCAGCGGTCCAGGGCGACGTCGAAGCGTTCGCGCTGCTCCGGCGTCAGGCGCCACAGACGCGCTAGCGCATCGGCACGCTCAGCGGGCAGCTCATCGGCACCCATCTCGATCAGCCACTGGCAGGCGGCATGGAACGCCGAGCCCAGCGCCATGGGGTTGCCGGCAGGCTCAACGGCGGCCACGTCTGCATCCGTCATCTCCGAGCCATCCGACTCCGCATCATCGCCAGCCTCGTCCATGGGCACGCGCGTCTCGGCGGCACGGTCCTCGGCCTCGGCATGCAGCGCCGCGGCGATTGACGAGTAGCTATACGAGTCACGCATCGGATACGGACAGATGCCCATGCGCACGCCCGCTGCCTGGGGATACACAAGCTCAAATGAATCGGCCTTGGGGTCGGCAGGACCGGGCACAGTTGAGCGCGAAGCATTATCAGCGACATCGACATCGCCGCGAACAAGCCTGCCCTCGGCATCCAGCGAAGCGTTAGCCTCAGACGCCTGCTCGCCAAACGTAAAGTCCGACAGCGAGATGAGCTCGTAGTCGCCCGGCTGGGAGTTGTCGAACACCAAACGGTCGCTATCGAGCTGCGGCATGTCCAGACTGTCGGTCGGCAGGATGCGGCGCAGCACGTCGTAGGTCAGATCCGTCTCGACATCGAAGGTCGGCGCCGTCACCTTGCCGCGGCTCACGCCGGCGTCCATCGCCAAAATGACCAACTCGCGCGCTCGCGTCATGGCGACATAGAGCAGACGAGCCCGCTCCTCGAGCGAAAGCTGCAGGTCGGCGTTGCGCAGGCGGGCAAACGCCTCGGCGGGAGAGCCCGTCGCGCAGACGTCCTCCATAAGCTCCGGCGGCAGCCACAGCGACGTGCCCTTGCCCTTAAACGCGTGTTCAAACTGCTTTTTGACGTCATCGCCCTTCACGAAGGTCCCGTCGGCAAGCTTAACGCCATCGAAACGAGCCGGCAGCGCCACGACTTGCGCCCCACCGTCGACGCGACCCATCTGCGCCGCACCCGAGGACTTACGCACGCCAAAGCACTCGGCGACCGCCACGACCGGATACTCCAGACCCTTGGACGCATGCACGGTCATGATGCGTACCGCGCCGTCACCCTCCTCGTTGAGCGCGCCCGGGGCCTCCTTGCCCGCCAAGAAGCGGTCGAAGGCGAGCGCAATGGAGCGCGGCGAGTTGCCGAACTCGGCCTCCGCCTCGGCCACGGCGTCGAGAGCCTTGAGCACGTTGGCGGCAATGGCCTTGCCCTCGGGACCGCGCTGCGCCAGGCGCACGAACCAGCCGGAGGCATTGACCGCGTCGCGCGCGACGGCGGCGAACGAATCGCGCCCCACGCGACGAAGTGCGTAGCGTAGCACCTCGCGGGCGCGCGTCACGAGCGGCAAGCCCTGCAAGCCCGGCACGTCGAAATCGCTCATGATGCCCGCGTCGATATTCCGGCGCGAGGTCTCACCCGTCTCGCTATCGAGCTTGGTCGCCAGCGCCAGGAACTCCTGGGCGCCGAGCGCAAACATCGGCGAGGCCAGCAGCGGCATAAGGCCCTGCGCCGTATCGGCCGGATTGGCAAGCGCGCACACCAGGGCGCGCACCGTCTGCACCTCGGCTGCTTGGGCAAAGACCGAGCCGCCCGCGATGACGCAGTCGAGCCCCTGGTCGCGGAAGGCCTGCGCATAGACATCGGCGTTGGTCATGCGACCCAGCAGCAGGACCATGCTGCCCTGGGGCTGTTCTTTATCGGCAAGCGCGCGGAAACGCTCGGCAATCGCACGAGCTTTCGCCTGCGTTCGCTCCTGCGTGCTGCCACCGGCAACGAAGACCGCCTGGCGGCGCGAAGCCTTTGCCTTGAGCTTGTCCTCGCGATCGTCACTCGGCTCAAGATCCAAGAACCCCTGCATCAAACCACCAGTATCGCCGTCAAAGACGCGCGCCACATAGCGCAGCACCTCATCGTGGCTGCGGAAGTTGCGCACGAGCTTGACGAGCTCGCCGGCGGGGACATCGGAGACGGCAGCCGTCTCGGGCGCAGCAGAGGAGCCCACCTTGCGCTCCTGGCGACGGAATACCTCGACCTCGGCGCCACGGAAGCGGTAGATCGACTGCTGCGCATCGCCCACGGTGCACAGCGCGCGCTCCCCCGCGCCCGTCAGATAGCGAATCAGATCGACCTGCATCTGGTCGGTATCTTGGAACTCGTCAATCATGACCATCTTAAAGCGGCCCTCGTAGGCGGCTCGGATGGCGGGATAATCGCGCAGCGCCTCGTATGCCATGCGCAACAGATCGTTATTGTCGAGTGCGGACTGGTCAGCCTTGAGCGCACGGTACTCCGTCTCTACGGCACGGGCAAGCCCCGTCAGCGCATCAAGTGCCGGGTCACCGCAAGCCAGCACAATATTGACGAACGTGTCGGCAGCCTCTGCCTTGAGAAGCTCGACATTCTCCTTTGGGAACATCTTACTCGCCCGAGGCATGCTGCATGACATCATGAGCCGCGCCACATCCGCCATGGTCTTGCCGCTCGCCTCGAACGCGTCGATGGCCTCGAGCGCCACCTGCGCTTTCTCGGTCGTGGCCTTGCTTGCGCCCAGCGCCGCACGATAGGCATCGGCAAGCGCCGAGGTGTCGGCCTGGCCACGCGCCACGCACACATCGTCCATCCCGCCCGGCAGCTGGCTCGAGAGCTCCAGCAGGTCGCGCACCAGGCCTTTGATGGTGGTACCGGCGCCAAACTGCCCGCCCTCGCCCGCCATGGGATACCAAGCGTAGAGGGCCTTGAGCGAAGCGGCGAGCTCGGACGCGGCATCGGGCGCCGTCGCGCGCCCCAGCACATGCTCAACAGCCTGATCCATAAGCTCATCGGTATCGGTAAGCACCGTGAACTCGGGGTCGATGCCCAGCTCCAGCGCATGCGCGCGCAGGATGCGCGAGCACATGCCGTGAATGGTCGAAATCCAAGCGTCGTCGACCGTCAGGGCCTCCTCGTCCATCCCCTCGTCGATAAGCGCACGGCGCACGCGGTCGCGAATCTCGGCCGCAGCGTCTTTGGTAAAGGTAATGGCGAGCACTTGGTCCAGATGCTCGACAAACGGACCGGATTCGGGCGAGAGCGCGTAGACGATGCGGCGCGTAAGGGTAAAGGTCTTGCCCGAACCGGCGCCCGCCGAGACAAACAGCGGGCGGTCGAGCGTTTTGACGACTTGCAGCTGTTGCGGCATCAAAGTCGAAAGATCCATGGTCTACACGTCCCTCCTTACAAACGTTCCTTCGTGGTTATACGAGCAGCGCGCATGCGCGGCCTGCGCCGACGTCGGATCGACAGCGGCGACGTCGCCCGCCTCGAGTTCGCGCAAGCGCTCGGCGATGCCGGCCTCCACGCGGTCGAGCAGCGCATCGAAGTCCATGTTGCCGCCCTCGCCCGGAAAGCCCTTCTTAAGGCCCGGAATGCGGCCGTCACCGCGCTCTTCCTCGAGCAGCTCGGCGCTCGCGGCACCGCGCAACGCCGGCTTGCCGCCCTTGGTCGAAAAGTAGAGCGCCGCGCGGGTGTCCAAATCCAGCGCCCGGCGCATGGCCTGCGCGTAGATGAGTGTCTGGGTATGGGGCGGTAGCCAGCGCGGATCATCGATGGGGGCCTCACCCGACTCCTCGTCGCGAACCGTGGGGTCGGCGAGCTTAAACTCCTCGACACCCGAACGATGCTTGTAGTCGATTACCACGGCGCGATTCTCGGCATCCACATCCACGCGGTCGATGCGCCCGCCGAGCGGCCAGCCGGCATACTCAACTTTAAGATCGTTAAAGGCAAACTCCAGATAGCGCGGAGCAAAGGGGGCAAGCGCCTCGGACTCGTAGGCAAGCACGCCCTCCAGCTGCGGCAAAATCTCGGCCACCTGCCGCTCCTCCACCGGGGAGAGCGGCACGAGCGGGCCCTCGGTACCGCGCTTGCCCGCATGCTCGGCCAACGTCTCGTCAAAGATCTCGCGCAGCAGCTCCTGAGCGCGCGGCAGATTCTCGGGCGTCACGCGCTCCATGCCCTCCTGGGGCAGACGGGCATGCAAGTGTTCCAGCACGTCGTGGACAAAGTTGCCCTTCTCCATATTGCCAAAGCCAGCGTCGATCGACTGGGGCTTCACGCGGTACGAGACGAACCAGCATAGCGGGCAGGTCGAATAGGCCTCGATCTGCGAGGCAGACGTCAGGCGCGGCACCAGCGGCGCATCCTCGCCCTCGCCATCGCGACGACGCAGGACCAAATACGGAATGGCTTCATCGCTCAGATGCTGAGGAGCTTCGCAGGTCACGCGCTCGCGCCTAAGACCTTCGCCTGCCGCGGGATCGAAGTCCCTTACGATATCGCCCTCACCCACGCACTTCGCCTTGTCGGCGCCAACGGCCTTAGCGTCGTCAGCGGCCTTGTCGGCGTCAGCGGCCTTAGCATCGTTAGCGGCCTCGGCATGCGCCCGCAACTCGGTCCACACGGCCGCCGGATAGCACTCGCGCGCCTGACGATCGTGGGTCACACGGGCGAGCGTAACCGGACCACGCGACGCTTGTATCGCGCGGCCAAAGCGTGCGCGCAGCAAGGCCGCAGGCTCAAGCGTCACACCGCTGCGATCTAACTCTGCCGTCAGCGTTGCCAGCGGGCCCTCCTCATGTGAGAGCGGATAACTGTCCAGGTCGACGTCGGCAAACAGCACGGCATCGTAGCTGCCGGGGCGCAGGGCCGCCGCATCGGCAAGCGAAGCAAAGCGAACCTGGGCGCGTGGCGCACGGTCAACCTCGTAGGTCTCGTAATCGTAGGCGGCGCTACGCTTGTCCACCTTGGTGCGAATGTCATCGAGCACGGGCACGGTCGCGGCCTGCGACACGTCGAGCGCACGGGCGCCATTCATAAGGATGTCGATGACGTGGCGCAGCAGGGCCACCTCCGCCTGGCGACGGGCCTGACCGTCGAGACCGCCAAGTGCGCGATCGGGCAGTGCCTCGGCAACGGCAAGCATGGCCTTGAGCGCCGTCACGGGTTTGTCGCGCCACAGCGCCTGGAACACGTCCGAGATCACGCACGGCACGTTCTTAAACCAGTTCTCGTCGCTCGCCGCTTTACGCGCGCCCCTCACCTGGCCCTGCACGCTCTGCAGCAGGCTCTTGACGCCCGCAGTGGTCTTGCTGCGCGACAGTCGCATATTCTTGTCGAACGTGCGCGCGCTGGCGGCGTCGGCACCCGAAAGCGGGCTGTAAATCCAGTCGGTAAGCTCCGGAGCGGGCCACCACTCAGTCTTAGAAGCTGCCCCTTCGTCGGCGGCCTTCATACGCTCGATCAGGTTGGCGAGCGCCGTGAACTGCCTGCCCGCAATGGATTGGGAAAACGCCGTGAACTCGGCCGTCTCGGCAGCAACGTGGCGCGCCGCCAAACGAGCGGCAAGCTCGCCGAACAGCTGGGGTGCCCGGGCAGAAACAACGAGCACGCGTACGGGGTCGGCGGGTGTTGCAGCAACTTTATCGTCCTTGGACTCCTTGTGCGCTTTCACCAACTTATCGATGACGTCCGCATAAGCATGGGCACGGGCATGGGGGCCGGCGACCTCAATAAAGGCAGGCTGAGCAGCGGACTTGGAGGCAGTCTGGGGCGCGGCGGCGCCCTCCCCCAGCGGCGCGATCTCAAACAGCACACCGCGGACATCAAATGCCGCGGCAAGCTCCTCGCGCATCGCCGCTTGCTCGCGGGCAAGCAGCACGACAACCTCTCCCCCGTTGTTTGCCACGGCGGACAGCAGCTCGAGCAGGCTATACGTAAATGACGCGACGCCGCGCACGCAAACGGCGCGGGCGCACCCCGGCAGGTTGTCGGCCAAAGCGCCGGCCATAATGTCAGCCGCCTCGCAGGGCTCGACCATATCTCGACGGTCCAAACCGCGCGCATAGGCGCACAAAAGTTCAAACACGCGAGCCTCGGCGTCGCTTTTGGGCTTGGGCTTGCAAACGTTGTCGCAGCAACGCTCGGCACCTGTCCCTGCCACACCCGGCAGCACATCGCGAGCCATACGCGCGAGCATACGCACCGTGCCCTGGCTGCGCGAAAGCGGCTGCAGGTCGGCGTCGTCGAGACGCGCTACCATGTCCGAAAACAGCATCTGGCGCTGCAGGTTGTCGACGAAACCGCGCCCGTCGCCCAAAAGCTCCCAAAGCGAGCGAAGCCACGATGTAGGCGTCTTGTAGTCAATACCCAGCGAAACGCCGGCTTCCGCCGCATCATGACGGCACAGGTCGAGCTCGGCAAACGTTGGCGCCAGCAGCACGGCACGCCCGTGGCGGGCAATAAGGTCGGCAAGCAGCGCCGCCTCGGCATCGCTCAAATCCGCGCCGGCGTTGGTGGTATAGATTCGAACAGGCATGGTCCTCCACTCAAACCGTTCGCAATATTCAATGCTTTCATCCTACCCGTCCGCGCGGACAGATTTGCCCCACGCCAACAGATTTGACCCCGTGGAGACGGAGGAAAATGGATCACCGAGGAGGTCAGTCTAACCCAGTGATCCGTTTTCCTCCGTCCCCAAAGGATCAAAAAACCGCCCCCGAAGGGACGGTTCTGCGCAATTCGTTTTTACCGCTGGCCTACTCGCCATCCTCCAGCTTGATGAGGATCTTGCGATAGCCGCCGTACTCGCCGTTGAGTGCCTTGGACACGCGGCTCACCGTAGTGGACGAAGCGCCGGTGCGGGCCTGAACCTCAACATAAGGCTCGCCCTCATCCAGATAACGCGCAACCTGCAGACGTTGCGAAAGATCGCAGATCTCGCGCGGCGTGCAGATATCGGTCAAAAACGCCTGGATATCCTTCTCGTCATCCAAAAGACTAAATGCGTGGACCAGCTGCTTGACATCAGGCTTGTCAAACATGTTCTCGATATTCATCGATCACCGCCAAACCCGCCATAAGGCATCGAAGTTGATACTGACATCGGGCATCGTTCGCCCGTTCTATGCAATAGGGCAACGCCTGTGGCTTTTGCCCGTAGCAGTGTAGCACACCACCAAACTAAAGCGACAAGACTCTCTGCCAGCGGCGCGTTTTTCAGGACGAACGCCGTTTTGAAACCGAATGCGCACGTAAGCTCCACGAATATTTGAGACAATGGGCGGCCAAACAGAGCCGTGCCCGAGCATCTGTCCGAGTTGCAAAGGCATGTGCCTCTCACGCTCCCTCACCACGCCATGCGCAAGAAAGGATTCACACCATGCGCTTTATGCTCAACTGGCTTTTGACCTCAATCGCCATCGCGATCGCAACGTTTCTCGTCCCCGGCATTCAGCCCTTCGGCATGGCCGACGCCTGGGTCTGCTTTGCCTTCGTGGGACTGTTCCTCAACATCGTCGACTCGCTCGTTAAGCCGTTCCTGACGGTCATCTCGCTGCCACTCACTATTATCACGCTTGGTATTTTTCAGCTTGTGGTCAACAGCTTTATGCTCGAGCTGGCCAGCTACCTGTCGGTCAATCTGCTGGGCGCGGGTATCTCCATCGCCAGCTTTGGATCGGCGTTTATGGGCAGCATCCTGGTATCCATCATGCGCAGCATTCTCGACAGCATCGCCCGGAACTAAAGCGACCGGATACGGACCGCCACAACACGCCAAAACGAAGGCCGTCCATCGCAACGATGGGCGGCCTTGCCATTTGTCGAGCCTCAGAGGGCAGGAAAATCTACCATTTCTACCCCGTCCCCCAATAGCAGGTGGGGCTAGATGACGTAGTCGTAGCCCTCGCTGGGGGCGACGAGCGTATCGAGCGTCACGCCATCGAGGTAGTCGTTGATGAGCTTGTCCAGGTTCTTCCACACATCGAGTGTGGGACACTCATCCGAACGCGAACAGCCCTTGCAGTCGCCGTCCAGGCATGCGACCGGTGCCAGACTACCCTCGGTCAGGCGCAGAATCTCGCCCACCGTGTACTGCTCGGGCGGGCGCGTGAGCACGTAACCACCGCCCTTGCCGCGCATGCCCGAGAGCATATTGGCGCGCACGAGTGTGGCCAAAATGTTCTCCAGATACTTCTCCGAAATCCCCTGACGCGCGGCGATCTCTTTGAGGGGAATGCGGCCTGCCGCCTGGTGCTCGGCCAGGTCGACCATAACGCGCAGGGCATATCTGCCCTTTGTGGAAACCAACATATATATTGCTGCCTTTCGGTCTTTTAATTCGTAGAAATTCTAGCCGAAATATTGGTTTTGAAAATACCTATTCCCGTCAAGATGGTTAATCGACTCGTAATAATCTTCTATTTCCTATTGCATTACTAGGCTTTAGTGCCTACTATGCTTGCCAACAGCAAAACGAACAACCCATAAGGTTTGTGGGTTTCGTTGCTACACACACCGTAAAACCACACGGTATCCAGTCATTTGAACACTTTGGAGGTTCACCATGAGCAATGTGTACACATCCATCGATCAGCTTATCGGCCACACTCCGCTTCTGGAGCTCACTCACTTTGAGGCCGATGAGGACCTCAAGGCCCGCGTGCTCGTCAAGCTGGAATACTTCAACCCCGCCGGATCCGTTAAAGACCGCGTCGCCAAGAACATGATTGACGAGGCCGAGAAGGCAGGCAAGCTCGTGCGTGGCGGCGACTACACCATCATCGAGCCCACGAGCGGCAACACCGGCGTCGGCATCGCCTCGGTGGCGGCCGCCCGCGGCTACAAGGTGATCATCACCATGCCCGAGACCATGTCCGTCGAGCGCCGCAAGCTGATGCAGGCATACGGTGCGCAGCTCGTGCTCACCGACGGCTCCAAAGGAATGAAGGGCGCTATCGCCAAGGCCGAAGAGTTGCAGAAGGAGACCCCCAACAGCATCATCGCCGGCCAGTTTGTGAACCCCGCGAACCCGGCCATTCACAAGGCCACGACCGGCCCCGAGATCTGGGACGACACCGACGGCAAGGTCGACATCTTCGTCGCCGGCGTCGGCACCGGCGGCACCGTGACCGGCGTGGGCGAGTTCCTCAAGGAGCAAAACCCCGAGATTCAGGTCGTCGCCGTCGAGCCCGCCACCTCCCCGGTGCTCTCTAAAGGCCAGGCCGGCCCGCACAAGATCCAGGGTATCGGTGCCGGCTTTGTGCCCGACGTCCTCGACACCCAGGTCTACGACGAGATCATCCCCGTCGAGAACGACGACGCCTTTGCCACCGGCCGCGCCGTGGGCCACAAGGAGGGCGTGCTCGTGGGCATTTCGTCCGGCGCCGCCGTGTGGGCCGCACTGCAGCTGGCCAAGCGCCCCGAGAACGAGGGCAAGACCATCGTGGCGCTGCTCGCCGACACCGGCGAGCGCTACCTGTCCACGGCACTCTTCCAGGACTAGAGCTCTCGTTCCTAGAACGAGTCCAAGGCACGCCGGTCTCCCCTCTCTTCTGGCAGCCTGAGCTCATCCCAACAGGGTGTCCCACAGGACGCCCGAACTTGCTACAATGTCTGCGGCGCGGAACCAGCCTCCCGCGCCGCTTTTCTTTTTTGGCCACATGCCACCAAGGAGAACCTCCCCATGCACAACAAGCGCGTGCTCGTCGCCATGAGCGGCGGCGTCGATTCCAGCGTGACCGCGTACCTGCTCAAGCGCCAGGGCTACGAATGCGTCGGCGCCACCATGCGTCTCACCTGCCCCGCACCCGACCCCGCCACGGGCATGAGTAAAGTCGACCGCGACATCGCCGATGCAAAGGCCGTCGCCGAGCGCCTGGGGATACCCCACCATGTGCTCGACCTGCAGCAGACCTTCGACCGCAACGTGATCGAGCGCTTTGTGAACGCCTACCAGGAAGGGCTGACGCCCAACCCGTGCATCATCTGCAACCGCCACATTAAGTTTGGCGCGCTGCTCGATGCGGCGCTCGATATGGGCTGTGACTACATCGCAACGGGACATTACGCCAAAACAAGCCAGGCGGCAGACGGCACCTGGCAGCTGCACCGCGGCGAGGACCCTAAGAAGGACCAGAGTTACTTTTTATATTCGCTCACGCAAGAGCGCCTGGCACGCACGATCTTTCCGCTGGCAGGGCTGGACAAAGAGCGCGACGTGCGCCGCATTGCCGCCGAGCAGGACTTTGCCAACGCCAAGAAGGCCGAAAGCGAGGACATCTGCTTTATCCCGGACGGCGACTACGCGGGCTATATCGAGCGCCGCTGCGGACATGCCGCTGCACCGGGCGACATTGTGTGGCGCGACGGCAGCGTGGTCGGACGCCATAGCGGCGCGCTGCGCTATACCATCGGCCAGCGCAAGGGCCTGGGCGTCGCGATGGCGCATCCCGTGTACGTAACGGGCGTCGACGCCGCCAACAACATTGTGCATCTGGGCGAAGCCGAGGACCTAACCGCGGCGGCGCTAACTGCCAATGAGTGGATTTGGAGCGCGCCGGCAGAGTGCATGGAGGCCGAGCTCGATGCCGGCGGCATTCGCGTGGGCGCCAAGTACCGCTACCGACAGAAAGACCAGGCAGCGACCCTTACGCGCGGCGAAGACGGGCAAATGTTGCTGACCTTTGACGAGCCGCAGCGCGCCATCGCCCCCGGACAGGCCGTCGTCGTCTATCGGGGCGACATCGTCCTGGGCGGCGGCACCGTGACCGGCGCGCTTAAGTAGCCGCGGGTTTATCGCTGCACGTGTCGAAGTACCTCAACAGCGGCACCAACCTCGATTACGCGACGCTCAAGGCCGCGGTGAATGGCCTCGAGTCGACCCTCCGCCGTCGCCCACTCGCTCTGCGAAAGAATCTCGATCGCTTCATCAACAAATCCGTTGAGCCGCGATGAATCGAACCAATCGAGCAAATCCGCAAGCGCCAGCTGGACGGAAGGGTCGGGCCCAAACGGCTTAGCGGAAAACCCAAACTCCCCAGCTGCGAGCACGGCAGTTGGTACGTTGTACCACAGGCAGTTGCCGCTATCGAACAGCGGAGCAGGTTTTATCTCCAGGGTGTCGACATTGCGGATGATGCCGAAGTTTCGCCAATGGCGGTCGCTGTTGGCCAAAAGGGCATCGCAGACAATCATCTGCGACATAGACCTTCTCACAGCGGCCTCATCGACACCATGCTTGCCGAGGTAGCAACAGTATCGATCGTATGTCGAGTTTCCCCGCTGGCTACCAAATGCGCCCTTAACGTAAACAGCCGGAACATATTCCTCGCGGCCGTCAAGAAAGTCGTCGCACAGACACACAGGGCCATCGAACATGCGCTCAACCGTGTAAGGAACAAACTCCCCCTTGGAAAGCAAGCGACGATGCAGAGCCGTTGCAACTGCCTCGTTAAAGGGCCGTTGGTCGTCCATCCCGCACCCTTTAGCCAAAACGCGAATGCCGTTTCGGATCATCCACGATTTAGGGAGCTCGCCCTCGGACGTGTTATCCGGATTATTTAGACCGATGCCTTCCAGCCAACCCGAACGCTCTTCGGGCGCCGATCGCTCAAATTCGTTCTCAAAGTAATTGATGCTTTGCCATTTGAGTTCGGCGCAATCGGCCGGCCGCAGCCAATAACAATCCGAAAGCGATAAGCCCAGGCACCGAACCGGAACCTCGATGCCACTGGCAATTCCCAGTTCACGATAGCGCGAGACGAGTCCAGGGCGAACGTCAGGCACCGACCGATGGCTCCACCACACGTTGAGCTCCCGTTTATTCACCGTAGGAGAAGAGCTCGAGCATGTGCCAAACGGCATTCGTTGCGCATCGAGGACCTCGGCGATTTCGAAGGGAAACTCACGCGTCGGATCAAATGAGACATGCGCGACCTCATGGTCGGCCGACATCAGCGTAAACTTGCGTCCCACATCGGCCGCAGGACGGCGTCCTCGCTTGCGGACCTTTTGGTAGGCGGTCGCAGAATTGTACTCGACCATCTTCCGGCCGCCCACAATATCGCACACAAGCGTCCCCGATGCGGCAAGTTGCGATATGCGGGCTTTCGTAACGCCCAACAGGCGGGCGGCATCACCCATAGATAAGTACTCAGACGTATCCATACACCGCATCATCTCGTTAAGTAATTTACGTGTTTAATTAATAGATTACTTACATCATAATACTAAACGACCTAAAGCGAAAAAAGGCCCGAGAAATCGGGCCTTAGCGATTGGTCAGCCGAGTCGCAAACTGCTTCCTTAGCGCTGCACGTAGGCGCGGACCAGCTCAAAGGTGTTACGCACACCGTCGATGTGGCTGCGCTCGTAGTTGTGGCTCGCGTACACGCCGGGGCCGATCAGGCCGTGACGGATGTCGTAGCCGGCAGAGAGCGTGGCCTCGACGTCCGAACCGTAATGCGGGTACACGTCGATGGCGTAATCGAGCTTAAGCTCGCGCGCGATATTGGACAGCGTGGTCACCAGATCGTAGTTGTAGGGGCCACCCGAATCCTTGGCGCAGATCGACACCATGCGCTCGGTGCAGCCCAGGTCGTCACCCACGCAGCCCATGTCAACGCTGATCATCTCGCGCGTGTCGGCCGGCACGAAAGCGCCGCCGTGGCCGACCTCCTCGTACACGGTAAAGAGCAGGGACACCTTGCGCGAAAGCGACACCTCGCCGTCAGCAACGGCGCGGGCCAGACCCAGCAGAATCGCCGCCGACAGCTTGTCATCCAGAAAGCGGCTCTTAATGTAGCCGCTTTCCGTCACCGTGGTGCGCGGATCCATGGCGATGATATCGCCCGTCTGAATACCCAGCTCGAGGACATCATCCTTGCTATCGACGTTCTCGTCGAGCAGGATTTCCATGTTCTTCTCGATGGTCTTAACCGGCTCATCGGCCACATGCGCCGAAGGCTCGGTATTGAGGACCACGCCCGTGTAGACATTGCCATCGCGCGTGTAAACGGTGCAGTTCTCGCCATCGGCCGTAGACCACTGGTGCCCGCCGAGCGTCGTGGGGCGCAGGCGACCATTGTCCTTAATGGAGCGTACCATGGCGCCCAGGGTATCGACATGGCTCGCCAGTACGAGCGACTCACCCTCGCCACCAAGCTCAACCAACACGTTGCCCTTATTGGAGCGCTCGGGGCCAAAGCCCATATCGCGCAACGTTTCCATTAGATAGTCAGTAGCCGCACGGGTATAGCCCGTAGGTGAAGCAATCGAGGTAAGCGCCTTCAACTGGTCAGTAATATAGGAGAGCGTAGAATCCATCTTGGACACCAAAGTCACCCTTTCATATCGAATTAAACCCACAGCAACAATACCACCGCGAGCCATCTTTTTACCTAGCGAGATGACCCATCGAGCTCGCCAGGACTGCGCCCGCCACGATAACGAGCCGGCGGCCCCTGCCGTTAGTCCCACAATCTTTCCGCAGGACGGAGGAAGCCCCCGCCGCACGTAGTGCGCAGCGGGGGCTTCCGACATGTCCGAGGACGATTGCGGGGCTAACGGGCAGGGCCCGCCGAACCAAGTTAGGCAGCCGGGCAGATCTTCTTGAAGAGCTCGATGACGTCGTCGAGCGTCGCCTCGCGCGGGTTGCCCGGGAAGCAGGCGTCAGCCATGGCGTCCTTGGCCAGGACCTCGATCTCGTCGGCCTTCATGGCCTCGCAGACATGCGGAATGTTCACGTCGGCGGAGAGTTGCTTGACGGCGGCGATGGCGGCGTCGGCAGCCTCGTCGGTGCTCATGCCCGTGGTGTCAACACCCATGGCAACGGCAACCTTGGCCAGGCGCTCGGCGCAAACCGGCTTGTTGAACTCCATGGCGATCGGCAGCAGCATGGCGCAAGCGACGCCGTGCGGAGTGTCGTAGTGGGCAGACAGGGTGTGAGCCATGGCATGGTCGATGCCCAGGCCGACGTTGGAGAAGCCCATGCCGGCGACATACTGGCCAAGAGCCATACCCTCGCGGCCGGAGCCGGGCTGACCAGACTTGGCCTCGGCAACGGAGTCGCGCAGGTTCTCGCTGATCAGCTTAATGGCCTCAAAGTGGAACATGTCGGAGAGCTCCCAAGCACCCTTGGTGGTGTAGCCCTCGATGGCGTGGGTCAGAGCATCCATGCCGGTAGAAGCGGTCAGGCCGGCGGGCATGGAAGCCATCATGTCGGGGTCGACGACGGCGACCTCAGGGGCGTCGTTGGTGTCGACGCACACGAACTTGCGGACCTTCTCGGGGTCGGTGATGACGTAGTTGATGGTCACCTCGGCAGCAGTACCGGCGGTCGTCGGCACGGCGATGGTGAACACGGCGTGGTTCTTAGTGGGAGCAACGCCCTCGAGGCTGCGGACATCGGCAAACTCGGGGTTGTTGATGATGATGCCAATGGCCTTAGCGGTGTCCATGGAGGAGCCGCCACCGATGGTCACGATAGCGTCAGCTTCGGCGGCCTTGAAGGCCTCGACGCCGTCCTTGACGTTCTGGATGGTGGGGTTGGGCTTAATCTCGGAGTAGAGGCTCCAAGCGATGCCGGCGGCGTCGAGCTCGTCGGTCACCTTAGCGGTAACGCCAAACTTGACCAGGTCGGGATCGGAGCAGACGAAGATCTTCTTGTAGCCGCGACGCTGGAGCTCGCCGGGGATCTCCTTGATGGCGCCGGAACCATGATAAGAAATGGTATTGAGAACGAAACGATTAGCCATTGATAGCCTCCCATCGTGTGCGGGGCACCCATTACGCCCCGCGCTGCAAGTTCCATCCTAACGCTTTTGAAACAAAAAATGCATGAGAACGTCAAAAGTGTTAAAGCGTTTCAACATAATAACGGAGCCCCAGCCCTTCCC
>CAMQHT010000025.1 GCA_947001705.1 uncultured Collinsella sp. | reverse complement strand
AAATTTCCCTTATGGTCAAATACGTGTTTTTTTTTTAAAACCCCCCCAAATTTAAACCCCTCCCCCCCGTTATTCCCCCCGGCGGGCGGCCCTAATGCAATAGCAGGCAGCGCGCCTTCTTCTGTTCGAAAAGGAAACTGCATCCCAGGTTTTCGGCTCAGAATGGGGTGCACTTTCCAAAGGGCCTTGTTCCGGAAAACGCGTCCCATTCCGAGCCTTCAAACCGGGATGTACTTTCCGCCAGGGGCTTCATCCGTCCCTGGTCTCTCCGAAGGACCGCCTCGCTACCTGCCGTCGTCGTCCTGGGCTTCTTCTCTTGCATAGAGCTCCAGCATGCGGCGGCGGTATTCGCGCACGGCGAGCTTGGCGCGCTCCAGGCGGCGACGCTCGCGCGGAGTCAGCTCGGACGGGTCGACCTCGTCTCCATAGGTCTTATCGGCAAGAAGATGTGCCGCGTCCACAATACGGGCATCGATATGGCCGCTCGCCGCCTCGGCGGAAAGACGCTCGGCAATCGTATCGAGCGTAGGCAGGCCCTCGAATACGCGACCATGGCCATGCGAAGTCAGCAGCTCATGCTCGCGCGCGAGCAAGCTCGCTAGGTCGTGATGGGCGCGCAGGATGTCGAGCGCATCGGATGGATGCTCGGCAACCTCTGCCACGGCGGCAACCGGCGCAGCATCCACCACGCGGTAGAAGAGCTGCGCGAGCAGCGGCATCAAGAACACCGTGATGGCACCAGCGGCAACCATGACCGACGCAATATCTTGCGACAGCGCGCCCGCGTTGACGGCAACGCTTGTCACGGCAACGATGATTGGCAGGGCCGTGGTGCAGTACAGGGCCACGGTAATGCGGCCATACGCCGACACATCGCGCGTCGCGGGACAAATGCCCATAGAGATGAGAATGGGCACGGCACGAATAATCAGCAACGCCACGATAAAACCCGCGAGCAGACCCGGGCGCGATGCCACGGCCGTCAGGTCGATCTTTGCGCCCGACACGGTAAAGAACACCGGAATCAAAAAGCCATAGGCCAGGCCATCGAGCTTGGTCTCGAGCGTATGGTTGCCCTCGGGGATGATATAGCGCAGGACAAAGCCGGCAGCAAAAGAGCCCAACACGATGTCGAGGTCAAAGATGGCGGAAAACGCCACGAGCGTGACCAGGATGAGCACCGTCAGGCGCACGAACGTCTGCGACGTTGTGTCGGCCCGTTCCTCGACAAACGTAAAGAAGCGACTACCCACGCGCTTGGAGCGGCTCGGGACCACGGCCAACAGCACGCAGACCACAGCAAACAGGCCAAGGATCACGAGCGTCTGGATACCAGTACGAGCGGAGAGCAGCACCGACATGGCGAGCACGGGACCGAGCTCTCCCCATGTGCCATAGGCAAGGATGGAGTCGCCCACACGCGTGCCGGCGAGCGAACGCTCGCGCATGATGGGCACGAGCGTGCCGAGCGCCGTCGAAGTGAGTGCCAGCGTCACGGCGATACCGTCGAAATGGCTAACCGAGAACCACGGGGTAAAGCGCACGGCAAGCCAGGCGATGCCAAACGTGACGACCCACGTGGCCATACCGTAGCGCCCCTCGACGCCCGTGATGTTCTTGGGATCGATCTCAAAACCGGCAAGCAGGAACAAAAAGGCCAGGCCGAGCTCGGACACGAGCGAGACCTCGGCATCTACATGGATAAAGCCGAGCATATGAGGCCCCAGCACCGCGCCGAACACGAGCAAAAAGACCGTCTCGGGAACGGGTTTTCCGGGAATCGCCGAGGCGATAAAAGGACTCGCAAAGGCCACGAGTGCGATGATGGCGAGCGAAACGAATGCCATGTGATGCCTTTCTCTTGATTGCGCTTCACTGTAGCACCCTCGCCGTCCTCAACGCGCCGCGAGCTGTCGTATCATAGTGAGGTTTACAAACATGTGGCTCAAGGCGACCGCGAGGCTTGCCCCGTTAACCGACCGCTGCCGCATACCGTACCGTACGCCCAACCGATTAGGAAGGCAGGAACCAATGGTCTCTCGTATCTACGTGGAGAAGAAACCCGGGTTCGACGTCGAGGCTCAGCAGCTCAAGGGCGAGCTGACCGAAATTCTCGGCATCAAGGGCATCGAGGCCCTGAGGATCATCAACCGCTACGACGTCGAGGGCATCGACGAGGAGCTTTTCCGCTCCTGCGTGCCGACCGTCTTTAGCGAGCCCCAGGTCGATATGACCTATGACGAGCTCCCCGCAAGCGATGGCGCCGTCTTTGCCGTCGAATTCCTGCCTGGCCAGTTTGACCAGCGCGCCGACTCCGCCAGTGAGTGCGTGCAGCTCATCAGCCAGGGCGAGCGCCCCGCCGTGCGCTCCGCCAAGGTCTATATGATCTCGGGCGCTCTGGACGAAGCCGCCATCGAAGCCATCAAGCACTACGTGGTGAACCCCGTCGAGGCGCGCATCGCCTCGCTCGACCTGCCCGAGACGCTGTACATGGAGACCCCCGAGCCCCAGCCCGTCGAGGTGCTCGACGGCTTCCGCGAGCTCGACGAGGCCGGCCTTGCCGCCTTTATCGCCGATCGCGGCCTTGCCATGGACGAGGCGGACATCGCCTTCTGCCAGCAGTACTTCCGCGATGAGGACCGCGACCCCACCATCACCGAGATCCGCGTGATCGACACCTACTGGTCCGATCACTGCCGCCACACCACCTTCGGCACCGTCCTGGACGACGTGACGATCGACGACGCCGTGGTGCAGCAAGCCTTCGACCGCTACATGGAGATGCGCCACGAACTCGGCCGCGACGCCAAGCCCGTCTGCCTCATGGACATGGGCACCATCGGCGCCAAGTATCTTAAGAAGACCGGCATCATGACCGATGTCGATGAGTCCGAGGAGATCAACGCCTGCACCGTCAAGGTGAAGGTCGATGTCGACGGCGAGGACCAGGACTGGCTGTTCCTGTTTAAGAACGAGACCCACAACCACCCGACCGAGATCGAGCCCTTCGGCGGTGCCGCCACCTGCGTGGGCGGCGCTATCCGCGACCCGCTCTCGGGCCGCAGCTATGTGTACCAGGCCATGCGCGTCACCGGCGCCGGCGACCCCACCGTCCCGGTTTCCGAGACGCTCGAGGGCAAGCTGCCGCAGCGCAAGCTCGTGACCACCGCTGCCGCCGGCTACTCCAGCTACGGCAACCAGATCGGCCTTGCCACCGGTCAGGTTAATGAACTCTATCACCCCGGTTACGTGGCCAAGCGCATGGAAGTTGGCGCCGTCGTGGGCGCCACCCCGGCAAACCACGTTCGTCGCGAGTGCCCCGCCCCCACCGACAAGATCATCCTGCTGGGCGGCCGCACCGGCCGTGACGGCATCGGTGGCGCTACCGGCTCCTCAAAGACCCAGAACACCGAGTCCATCGAGACCTCGGGTGCCGAGGTCCAGAAGGGCAACGCCCCGGTCGAGCGCAAGCTGCAGCGTCTGTTCCGCCGCGGCGACGCCTGCCGTCTGATCAAGCGCTGCAACGACTTTGGCGCCGGCGGCGTCTCGGTCGCCGTGGGTGAGCTTGCCGACGGCCTGTATGTCGACCTTGACACCGTGACCAAGAAGTACGACGGCCTGGATGGCACCGAGCTCGCCATTTCCGAGTCCCAGGAGCGCATGGCTTGCGCCGTCGCCGACGGTGACGTCGAGGAGTTCATGGGCTACGCCGCCGAGGAGAACCTGGAGGCAACCGTTATCGCCGAGGTTACCGCCGAGCCGCGCATGCGCATGGCCTGGAACGGCGTCGCCATCGTCGACCTGTCCCGCGAGTTCCTCAACTCCAACGGCGCACCCAAGCACCAGGTCGCCCACGTGTGCGCCCGTAGCGTGTGGCAGCCCAGCTGGGCCGGCACCACGCTCGCCGAGCGCATGACCTCGCTTGTCACCGACCTCAACGTCGCTTCCAACAAGGGTCTTTCCGAGCGCTTCGACTCCACCATCGGCGCCGCGACCGTGCTCATGCCCTTTGGCGGCAAGACGCAGCTCACCCCCAGCTCGGCCATGGTCGCCAAGTTCCCCGTGGACGGCGAGACCACCACGGCGAGTGCCATGGCATGGGGCTTCAACCCCTATCTGATGGAGGCCGACCAGTTTGCGGGCGCCTACCTGTCCGTGGTCGAGTCCATTGCCAAGCTCGTTGCCGCCGGCTTTGAGCACAAGCGCGCCTATCTCTCCTTCCAGGAGTACTTCGAGCGTCTGCGCACCGAGGCCGAGCGCTGGGGCAAGCCCACGGCAGCCGTCTTGGGCGCCCTCATGGCCCAAGTCGACCTGGGTGCCGGCGCCATCGGTGGCAAGGATTCCATGAGCGGCTCGTTTGAGGACGAGACCGGCGAGCTCAACGTTCCGCCGACCCTGATCAGCTTCGCTGTCGCCGTGGGCAAGGCCGCCCGCGCTGTCTCGCCCGAGTTCAAGGGCCTCACGCACCGCGTCGTCCGCATCGCCCCCGCCACCTATGGCCAGGACTACCGCCCCGACGCTCAGCAGCTGCTCGCGGCGTTTGACGCCGTCGAGGCGCTCACTGCTACCGGCAACGCCCTGGCCATCTCCACGCCCGGCTACGGCTGCGGCGCCGAGAGCCTCTTTAAGATGTGCGTCGGTAACCAGATCGGTATCGAGCTTGCCGAGGATGTAGACGTAGAGAGCCTCTTCACCCCGCTCTACGGCAGCTTTATCGTCGAGCTCGCCGAGGACGCCGAGCTGCCCGAGGTCGCCGACGGCGTTGTCGTCGAGCCCCTGGGCACCACCGTCGAGGGCTATGTCATCGACACCGGCTCCGAGGTCATCGAGCTCGCCAAGCTCCAGGAAGCCTGGGAGAGCGGCATCGAGGGCGTCTTCGCCTACCGCAGCGCCGGCGAGACCCCCGAGGTCGAGACCATCGACTTCCGCGCCAAGGATATCCACGTGTACGGCGGCGCCAAGATCGCCCGCCCGCGCGTGATCATCCCCGTGTTCCCCGGTAACAACTGCGAGTACGACAGCGCCCGCGCCTTCCGTGCCGCCGGTGCCGAGGCCGACACCTTCGTGATCAACAACCTCACGCCCGAGGCCGTCGCCGAGAGCACCCACGAGCTCGCCCGCCGTATTCGCCAGAGCCAGATCGTCATGATCCCCGGCGGCTTCTCGGGCGGCGACGAGCCCGATGGCTCCGCCAAGTTCATCACGGCGTTCTTCCGCGCTCCCGAGGTCACCGAGGCAGTCCGCGACCTGCTCAAGGCCCGCGATGGCCTGATGCTGGGCATCTGCAACGGCTTCCAGGCCCTGATCAAGCTCGGCCTGGTGCCCTACGGCGACATCGTCGATGCCACGCCCGATGCGCCCACGTTGACGTTCAACACCATCGGTCGCCATCAGAGCCGCCTGGTGCGCACCCGCATCTCGTCCAACCTGTCCCCGTGGCTGTCGCAGTGCAGCCTGGACGACCCCTACACCGTCGCCATCAGCCACGGCGAGGGCCGCTTTGTCGCCAATGACGAAGTGCTCGCCCAGCTGATCGCCAACGGCCAGGTCGCCACGCAGTACGTGGGCGAGGACGGCAAGCCCAGCATGGATCTCTCCGTCAACCCCAACGGCTCCGCACTCGCCATCGAGGGCATCACGAGCCCCGACGGCCGCGTCCTGGGCAAGATGGGTCATGCCGAGCGCCGCGGCGACAACCTGTACCGCAACGTGCCCGAGCATGTCCCCGGCGATAAGTTCATGCCGATCTTTGAGAGCGGCGTGGCCTACTTCGCCTAAACCTTTCCCATCGGGTACAATCCCTTCGGGTAACAACACCCGCCACCGACACATCCGGTGGCGGGTTCTTTTTTTGCTTCGCGCATGTAGGAAGGACATCATGGAAAGCCGCAAGCCGTATCTCGCCACCCTGCCCGGACTCATCCTGGGCTGTCTTGTTTGCTGTGCACTCTGGGGATCGGCCTTTCCCTGCATCAAGATCGGCTACGCACTCTTTGGTATCCCGGCGCACGATAGCGCTTCGCAGCTGCTCTTTGCAGGTTTACGCTTTACGCTTGCCGGCGTCCTGGTTATCGTTGGAATGAGCGCGGCCCAACGCCGCCCCCTCGTACCGCAAGCGCGCGACATCAAGCCCATCTTTGTCTTGTCGCTCTTCCAGACTATCGGGCAGTACTTCTTTTTCTACCTGGGACTCTCGCGCGCCAGTGCCATGTCGAGCTCCATCATCGAGGCCAGCGCCAACTTCCTCGCAATCCTCTTTGCCGCCCTGGCATTTCGCACCGAGAAGCTCAATACGGCCAAGGTGCTTGGCTGCGTGTTGGGCTTTGCCGGCGTCGCGCTTGTCAACCTTTCGGGCGCAGATGGCACCTTTGGCTTCACGCTCGATGGCGAGGGCTTTATCCTAGCCTCCACTGTCGCGGGCGCTCTTTCGACCTGCCTGATCGGCATCTTCTCGCGCAAGCACGACGGTGTTTTGCTTGCCGGCTGGCAGTTTTTAGTCGGCGGCCTGGTCCTCACCGCCATCGGCTTTTTGATGGGCGGCACATTGTCCCCCACCGAAGTCGCCCCCGCCATCGCGCTCATCATCTACATGGCGCTTATCTCCGCCGTCGCGTACTCGCTGTGGTCCCGCCTGCTCGCCGTCAACCCCGTCAGCCGCGTGTCGGTCTTTGGCTTTATGAACCCGGTCTTTGGCGTGCTGTTGAGCGCACTGCTGCTCGGCGAGGGCGCTGGCACGAGCCCCGTTACCGTCATCGTTGCCCTGTTGTTGGTCTGCGGCGGCATCATCATCGTCAACAAACCCAAAAAAGCCTAGCGAGCTCACCTTTTTAGGGAGGGCGTTTGCACACTTTAGCTTAATGGAATACATCGATGAGCTGAGGGCCGCCACGCACGCAAGCGTGCGACCCTTTTCCTAGCGTATCTGGATGCCGGCTTTCTTTTTCTCGGCCTTGACGCGGTAGAGCTCCGCATCGGCAGCGCGAAGTAAGTCTTGCCAGGTATCAACACTATCGCCGACCCGCGCGCAACCGATGGACATCCGCAATGCATACGGCACCTCGGCATGCGCGAGCTCGTCGTTGATTGTCGCGCACAGATGCATGATATCCTGTTCCGCCGCTGCCTTTTGGAGCACCACGAACTCATCGCCACCATAACGCGCGATAAAGCCACCAGACGCCGAGCAGACCTCTTTGAGCGCAGCGGATATTACCTGAAGAGCATGGTCGCCCTCCACATGTCCATAGCGATCGTTAATCTGCTTAAAGCCGTCAGCGTCCATCATAAGCAGATATACATCTTCGGCCTGATCCACATTTGAAAAGAGCGACAGCATATAGGTCTCAAAACGGTTGCGGTTGTTGAGTCCAGTCAACGGGTCAGTCGAGATCAGTTGCTCCTGGCAGATGATATAGAGCAGCAACATGCTAATCATTATGCCGACACAAAGGCCAGGCACCGAGTATACGATCTGAAAGGTACCGCCCACCAGAGCGGGAACCGCAAAAAAGGCGAGGGTGCGATAAATGGCCTTCTTTTGCAGGCTTTCGACTTTTCGAGCCTGAATAAAGGCATGCAAGGACGTATATATGACGTAGCAGTAGCTAACGATAGGCTGAATCATATAAAGCGCTCCGCGACGATATACGCCCCGCGCATCGATATAGAACATAGCGTGCGTCCAGTAGCTGGTAAATGCCAGAACGACCACCAATGCGGTTGGCAACGTTAAAAGTACCACCCTATAGGGCGTGGTCAGGAGCCGTGAGCCCTGCATCGTCTCGGAATAGAAAAACCAAATGAGGCACGCGATGGCGAACAGCGAAAACGAAACCGCGTTGGAAATCCAGTTGGCCGTGATGCCTACAGGAGTGCTCACGCCGTCCGAGAGCGTCCAGATCATATCGAAGAAAATGTAGGCAGCAGACGTGTAGCCCAGCATGCTAAACAAAAGCTGCTGGGTGCTCGAGAACAGGGAGCGACGGCTTCGTACGGCAAGTCCGATAAGAATAATCATGCACAGCAGGAATATCTCGATCTTGAGTGCCTTTACCACTAGACGCCCTCCCTTCAATATCCAAGTGGCCAGAATCGCCCAATTCGAATCTGGGCAACAAACACCCCCTACTCCGCAGGGGTAAGGGGAATAATAGCAGAGCGACCGAACGTCACTGCAAGACAGCTCTCGTTCGGGCGCTCAAACGGCGCGAGTTGCACGCCGGAATCATTGATGGGTATCGATTGCTACTCGCCATCGATGTCGGTCGCGACAGCCTCTTCGATGGCCTCGACACCGGCAGGCGACAGGTCCTCCTTGCCCTGGCAGAACTTCTTATCGACCCAGCCGGTCAGAATCGGGGCCATGATTGCCGTGATGATGACGGCAGTGGCGATCTGCGCATACGCGGTGGGCGCAAGCTCGGCATAGCGCGGAGCGACCTCGGCGAGGGCGACCGGCGTGGTCATGGCCGTGCCGGCAATGGTGGAACATGCCACAGCCGCCTTACCATTGCCGCCACACAGGCGCTCGAAGGCAAAGGTAATGGGACCGACGATAAAGAGCGTGATGAGGCCCAGCAGGATGCCCGAAATGCCACCGGCGATGAAGCTCGAAAGGCTCATGGACGCACCGAGCTGAAAACCAATTACAGCGATCGCGGGATTGGCGCCGGGAACCAGCAGGTTCTTGATAAACGGGAACAAGTTGCCCAGGACCATGCCGATAACAAGCGGCAGGATGGATCCGATGATGGTGCCGACGGGGATGTTGGCGAGACCCGAAACACCAAGGATGATCATCGTGACGGCGGGGCCGGCCGTAAAGAACAGGATACCGACAGCGCCCTGCTCGGACTCATCGCCGAACTCGCCCATGATGCCCGTATAGAGCGCCATGTTGCAAAACGTAATGCCGCCGATGATGGAAACCGAGCTCAGGCCTAAAAAGTTATCGTTAAAGAAGTACGCGACGCCCAGACCCAGCGCGGCTGCCACTACAAGCTTAGGAATCAGCACGACGATGCCGGTCTTGATGGCGCCCGGCGTGGACTTAAAGCTGATGCCGGCGCCCACGAACAGCAAGATCGCGGCAACGATGGTGTTGGAGCCGCCGCGGCAGGCAGCCGTAAAGAAGCCGCCGACCTCAAAGACCTGCGGGCAGAAGGTATTGAGCAAAAGGCCGACGATCATCGGATAGATCATGATGTCGCCCGGGATGCGCGGTACCTTGAATTTCTTTTGCTCGCTGGCGGTCGCTTCCTGTGCCATGAAACCCCCATTTCCGCTGACGCAGAACAAAAGCCCACGTCACGCTTTGCTACAGTAAAGTTTGACCATGGTACCAGAAGAAGCAGACCGCCTCGGTGAGAAATTCGATTCGTTAGGCCGGGACGATAACGCGTCCTGCTCCTATACGAGGCTCAAAACGATATAGAACACGATGCCCGAAACGCAGCACCACAACATCGACTTTGTCTTGATTGCCACCGCCACGACGCCGGTGGCCGCAATCCAGGGAACCAAGGCAGGCCAGAGTCCCGCGTCGAACGCGCCGGGGTTCACCAAGTCGTTGGCGACCAGCGCGGCAAAGGCAGCGGGCGGGATATAGCCCAGGGCCTCGGTAATGCGGGGCGACAGGGTCCGCCCGCGCAAGGCGAACGCCGGCGCGATGCGAAAGAACGCGATAGCAGCCCACGACGACAGCCACAGAACCAAGAACTCGTTAGCGGGCATCGCGGGCACCTCTTCCGTCAAATACAGCATCGCACGCCAGCGCAATGGCAATGCCGACCACGACGCTTGCCGGCACGGCAATATTCGCGAGGCCCAAGAACTTGCATACGGCGACGGACACCGCGCCCGAAACCGCCGCGACAACGTTACCGCGCGACAGCCGCTGCGAAAAGAGCAGGCAGATAAAGAGCGAGGTGCAGACAAAGGCTGCAATGGCGGTGGGAACATCGACAACGGCGCCGACGATGGCGCCCATCGTACACGAAACGCCCCATGTTGCGATGAGGATTACGTTGAGCACAAAGGACTCGCGCGGGCCCCAATCCTCCCCTTCAACCAACTTGGCAAGCGAGATGCCATATGCCTCCTCGGTAAGTGTCGCGGCAACAGCCAGCGTCTGACGCTTCGAGGCACCCCTCAGATGCGGTGCGATCGATGCCGAGTAAAGCGCAAAGCGCGAGGAGATTGCGGCGACGCTCGCGACGATCAATGCTGCAGGCACACCCGCCAGCCACAGGTTGCAGATCATAAACTGGCCGCTGCCCGTCACAAACGTACTGCTTAGAGCAAAGACCATCCAGGGCTCCATTCCCGTCTGCCCCATGATCATTCCGCACGGCGCGCCTATTGCAACATAGGTAAGCATCACTGGCCAGACGGTTCTAACGATTTTGAGCACCATACGTTTCTCATCCTGACAAGGTCTCCGAGCCGCATGTAGCGACACGGCAGAATCATCATCCGGCAGCAACCGAGTTCACCTACAATTGCCACCGGATCGAAAGACACAACTTTTTAGGAAGTCATTATGACAGCTATCGATCGAGACCGGGCGCGCGCGGCCTTCAAAAGCTACACCGATGCCTACGACGCCACCAACCCACGCATCGCGCTCAAAATCGAGCATACGTACCACGTGGCCGAGGCATGCGATGCCGTAGCGCGCGAGCAGGGCTGGTCGTCAGAAGATATTGACCTGGCATGGCTTTGCGGCCTGCTACACGATATGGGCCGCTTTGAGCAGCTGCGACGCTGGGACACCTTTAAGGACGCCGAGAGCATGAGCCATGCGGCGCTGGGCATCGAGGTCCTCTTTGGCGAGAATCCCGCCGATGCACCCGCCGTAACGAGCATTCGCGACTTTATCGATGACCCGGCAGAAGATGAGCTCATCCGAGCGAGCATTGCCTATCACAGCGATTTCCGTCTACCCGCGCAGCTCGACGAGCGCACGCGGAGCTTCTGCGATATCGTGCGCGATGGCGACAAGATCGACATTATGCGCGCCATCGCCGACAGCACTGTCGACACTATCCTCAAGGTGGACGAGAAGACGTTTCTCGGCAGCCGTTTCTCGTCGCCGACACTTGCCGCCTTTGACGAGCACCGCTGCGTCGCACGCGATGAACGCGACGAGCCCGCCGACTTCTTGGTGGGGCTCATCTGCTTTATGTTTGAGCTCGTCTATCCAGCGAGCCGCGCGCTGGCGCGCGAGCAGGGCGATATCTACCGCCTGCTCGACGCGCCTTTTGGCATCACGCGGCCCTTTACCGACCCCGCCACGCAGGCAACTTGGAGCCGCCTTAAGGACGAGATGCGCGACTGGCTGGCGCGCGCCTAGCGCTCAAGCTGGGCCAGCAGCTCCTCGACGACCTCGACGGCATCCCCAACAACCTTGTACTGGGCAGCACCGAAAATGGGGGCATCCGGGTCCTCGTTGATGGCGATGATGCACTCCGCCCCACCGATGCCGGCAAGATGTTGGATGGCGCCCGAAACACCGATACTCACGAGAAGCCTGGGCGAAACCGATACGCCCGTCTGGCCAATCTGGTGGCGATACTCCAGCCAACCCGCCTCCACGACGGGACGCGTGCAACCAAGCTCGGCACCCAGAGCCTCGGCGAGCCTTCGCATCAACGGCAGGTTTTTCTTGGAACCAATGCCGCGACCCACCACGACCAGGCGCTCGGCATTGGCGATCGAGGGCTGCTGTCCCCACTCCTCGGCGGGAATCGAGATCTCGACACGAGCCTTAGCATCATCCGCAAGCGATATCTGGGTGATCGTGCCAGAGCGGCCGTAGTCGAAGTCGGGAGCCTTAAAGATACCGGGGCGCACCGTTGCCATCTGCGGACGGTGGTTGGGGCAAATGATGGTGGCCATCAGGTTGCCGCCAAACGCCGGACGCGTCTGTTGCAGCAGTCCCGTCTCTGTATCCATCGAAAGTACGGTGCAGTCAGCCGTAAGGCCCGTCTGCAAACGCACGGCAACGCCGGGTGCCAGTTCGCGACCAAAAGCGGTCGCACCGTATAGGATGGCCTCGGGTTTGCGTTCGGCTACCAAATCGCAGATCAAGCGGGCGTAGACCTCCGCATCGTTTTGGCGCAGGCGCTCGTCGCGACAGGCCAGGACTTCGTCGGCGCCCGCGCAAACCAGATGCTCCAGGTCCCCGAGCGAGCCCTCGGGGCTCATGCCGACCAGTGCCACCAGACGGCAGCCGCGAGCATCGGCAAGCTCGCGCCCCTTGCCCATAAGCTCATAGGCAACGGGAGTCACCGTATCGTGCTCGTCGGTCTGCACGAAGACCCAAATGTCTCGATATGCATCAAGGTCCACCGCACCAGCGGCCTCGTCACACTCGATCGAGATAGCGTTGACAGGGCAGGCGTCGACGCACCCACCGCATAGGATACAGCCGTCGGTTACGCGGGCGCATCGGTTGGGACGCTCGCCCTCCACCACAATGCCGCCCGAGGCGCAGGCGCGAACGCAGCGACCGCAGCCGATACAGGCTTCGCTATCGATAATCAGTCCGCTCATCTATGCCATCCCCTCGATGATCTTGGCAAGTTTTGCCGCCTGCTCGGACGCCGTTCCGTCAACGGCCTCGCACGTTTGGTCACGGTCGGGCACAAACGAGCGCACGACCTGTGTCGGCGACCCGGCAAGACCGCAACGCGCGGGGTCGGCGTTCACGTCGGCGGCACTGACCACGCGCACGTCCGCCTCCTCCGCCGCGCGGATACCGGCAATACTCGGCATACGCAACTGGCCAATCTCCTTGGCAGTCGTCATCGCGCACGGCATCTCAAGGTACACCGTCTCCTCGCCGGCATCGCATCCGTGAACGAGCGCCAGCGAGCCACAGGTCGTAAAGCCCGCGCTCTGCACGCAGCTCACGTCGGTCACGCAGGGAATCTCAAAGGCACCGGCAAGCTCGGGACCAATCTGGGCCGTATCGCCATCCACCGCCATCTTGCCGCAGATGAGCAGGTCGAAGTCCTCGTCGAGCGCCTCGATGCCGCACTTGAGGGCATAGGTGGTCGCCAGGGTATCGGCACCCGCAAAGGCGCGATCGGTCAGCAGCAGCGCGTCGTCGGCGCCTCGAGCGATGCAGTCGCGCAGCAGCGACTCGGTCGCGGGGATGCCCATCGACACCACCGTCACGCGCACATCCATGCCAAAGCCGATAAAGTCGTCCTTCAGCGCCAGCGCGCATTCCAAAGCGCTCGCGTCAAAGGGATTAATGACCGCCTGTTTGCCATCGCGCACGATGGTATTGGTCTTGGGGTCCATCTTGACCTCGGTGCTTCCCGGCACGGCCTTGACGCACACCACCATATGGAAATCGCTCATCTTCACGCGCCCCCTTTCTGGACGAGCTCATCCAAGAGCTTCTCCGAAAACAGGTTACCGCGGCCCAGCTGCCCGGCAGGATCGAGCTGGAGCTTAAGCCGTGCCGACTCGACCATGGCCTCGTGACCGTACATCGTCTCCAAGAAGCCCGCCTTGATCTTGCCGACACCGTGTTCGGCGGAGACGGCGCCGCCCATGACCGTGACCTCCGCAGCCCACTGGGCAAACAGCTCGCCACCGCGACGGTAGTCCTGCACATCGCGCGGCAGGATGTTCACATGCAGATGGTTGTTACCGATGTGCCCCCAGGCAGCAGATTCAAGCCCGCTTTCGGCCAGTGTGCGGCGATAGAGGGCCACGACATCGGCAAGGCGTGCATTGGGCACCGACATGTCCGAACCCAGTTTGGTGATGGTGGGATCCGTGCGGCGACGCTCGTCGATAAGCATGTTGACGCTCTCGGGGACCGCATGGCGGAAGAACCGCTGGCACTCGCGATCAACCTCGGTGCGCGCGACCCATGTCGCATCGTCGCGGCCACCCGCAAACTCGAGCACCCATCCCAGGTGGTACAGTTCCTCGGTCGCCTGGGCCTCGTCATCGCAGTCGAGCTCCACGTAGACACAGACCTTGGCCTCTTTGTCGAGCGCCGGCAGCGAGGCAAACGCCGTCGACTGCTCGCGCTGGCGACGTAGAATATCCAGGGCGCCAGCGTCGAAGTACTCGATGGCAGCCGCATGGGACAGGACGGGACGCATGGAATCGGTAAAGGACACGGCCTTGTCTTCGCTATTGAAAAAGCAGCTCACACCCCAAACGACCGCAGGCGCCGCCTGCAGGGCAATCTCGAGCTCGGTGATAACGCCGAGCGTGCCGCAAGCACCGATAAAGAGGTCGATGGCGTCCATTTCGTCCGCAACGAAATAGCCTGAGGCATTTTTTGTCTTGGGCATGGTATAGCCGGGAAGATCGAGCTCGAGCGTACGGCCCACTGCCGTCACGAGCGACAGGTGGCGGCCCTGGGCAAAAGCCTCGCCGCGCTGAAGCTCAAGCAAATCGCCATCAGCCAGCGCGACGTGGAGTCCCGTGATATGTGGGCGCATGGGACCGTAGGCGTAGCTGCGGGCACCAGAGGCGTTACATGCCGCCATGCCGCCCAGACAGGCAGATGCCTCGGTGGGATCGGTGGGAAAGAACTGCTCGAGGGCCTCTTGGAACTCCTCGTAGGCCTCAAGCGATGCCTGGTCCCAACCAGCAGTCGGCAGCACCTTCTTGCTCAGCTGCTTGCGCAGCTCCGAGAGCACAACGCCCGGCTCCACGCGCAGCAGAAATTGGCCTTGTTCATCGCGGCGAAGGCCCAAGTAGCGATTCATACGGGAAGTATTGAGGATATGCCCGCCGTGGGGCACGGCACCGGCGGCAAGGCCGGTTCGGGCGCCCTGAACCGTTACCGGGACACGCTCGGCATGGAGCTTTTCCAAAATGGCACGGACCTCGTCTTCCGTTGTCGGAAACGAGATGCTCGAGGCCTCGCCCGATGCGCGAGACTCATCGCGACCATACTCTTCGAACTCGTCGGTGAAGGGTTTGATGGTTGCAGACACGCGAACTCCCCCTTTAGCTAACTACAGTGTTTGCAGGGAGATGTTACCGCATCGTTTCGTCGACGTGTTCGAGACCGTCTCCATAATTGGCGATTTTTACGTTCGTGCAATTCGGCGAGCGGCTTGATTTCCTCGGCAGACGATGCTTTTGACACATATGGCCCCGCCGTCGCCGACCGCGCGATTGTCGCTTGAAAAAAGTTGGAGTATTTTTTGCCGCCTTTTACCTGCGGAGACACCAATCCGTCAAGCATTTGGTCAGCAATTGGTCAAGTAGTGGCTGATACCGTCGGCATCGACAGCCAAAACCGACAGAAGTTTTGGCCCCAGAAGCAGGGAGGTTCCCATGGCATATTACTGGCCCCAGTACGGCATCGCCATCGAAGTCGACGACGATCCCCATCTCCTGCCTTTCGACGAAGAGGCATTCCCCGATACGACGGTCTACCACGTTACCACCGATGTGATCTGCGACCCCGAGTCGTTCTCGGCGCTCGCCCACCGCATCGCGCATATCCACGACATCGAGCTCCCTCCCGACTTCGACGAGCTTGTCTACTCACGCCGCCTGATGCTTCACATGCTCTTTGGAGCGAACCCGTCCACCTTTGCGCGCATCTATACCGCCAAGGATGCCGCATGAGCGCGAAGAAGCCACCCCACTTTGCAGGCCTGGGTCGTCGCAAGAAGCTCATCCTTGCCTGTTTGGCCATCGTCTGTGCCCTTGTCGCCGTAGGACTATACGCTTGGCAGTCGCAGCCCGTACCCGAGGCGGGCGCTTCGGTTACGACGGCCGAGGGCAAAACGCGTCAGGAAATCCAAGATGAGCTCGACGCCATCGTCCGCGACAACATGATGACGATTTCGGTCGCACCGGTCGCTCAGCTGCAGGAGGACGGCAAGCTGCGCGTCAACGTGCAAAACGTCCAAGACAATAAATTTCCCCAGCGATTCCGCGTCATCCAAAACGACGAGACCATGTACGAATCCGGTGTGGTCGAGACCGGCAAGACAATCGAAACGTGCCCCGCCGGCAACATCAAAGAAGGCGAGGCGTACATCGAGATCCAGGCACTCGATGCCAAGACCCTCGACAGCCACGGCAATCCGACACGTGTCAAGGTGCGGGTTGAGCAAGCCGAGAACTAGCTTTTCCGGCCGACGCGGCACCGCACGCAATTCACCAGCATTCGTCCAATCATCGCGGGGACGGCCCGCGGCGAATAGAAAGGAACGACCATGGACATCACCAGGAACATGAACGGAGCCAGAGCGCTCGTCGTGGGCGCAGGGCTCGCGCTCGCGCTCGCAATGGGCGCCGCCCCGACGCCAGCTATGGCAGCCGGGCGCGTTGGAACCACGAAAGTAATGGTCAGGACCGAGATCGACAACGTTGAGTTCAAAGTTCCGACGGTTATTCCCTTCGTCGCCAAGGCCGACGGCACGCTTCAGGGCCCCTCAGAAGACGCGACCACCATCGACAATCATTCGGCCTACGGCATCCATGTCACCAACATGAAGATCGACGCCATGAACACCTGGACCATTGCTGCCGACGCCAAAGCCGGAACCGCACAGAACTCCATCGACTTTAAGGTCGGCCCCGACGGCGCACTCCAGAACGCCAGCGCCGCAACGCAGGGGACGGGCCTCGATCTTTCCAAGAATGCAGCCTTCGACATGGGCTACCAGGGCATTGCCGGCGGCAAGGACAAAATTAAGCTCAAGACAAGCGGAAACGTCGCCCGCGTCACGCGCGACATCTTCCGCGTAACCGGCGAAGGCGATCAGGTTGCAACGATCACCTGGACGGTCGAGCCCGGTGCGCACACGGCATAAGGCTGTCGCCCTGGCCGCCGCCGTCAGCATTCTAGCGTTTGGGCCAGCCATGGCCTTTGCCCAGCAAGAACAGGCGCAGGCCGCCACGCAAGTGACGGTCGACCTCTCGGAGCTCGACCGCGGCGACCGCGAGGAACCGTTGGCGCAGACAGGCGACAGACGATGGCTCTTGGCAGCAGGCGCCACAGCAGCAGGCGCGGGGACCGCCGGCCTCGGTCTGCACATCAAACGCAGCCAGAAACAAAACACGGACAGGCCGCACTAAATTAGCTAAGGAGACCCCATGGCATCAAAGAACCTTTTGCTCGTCGTCGCACTCTGCGGCGCGCTCGCAACCGGAACGCCCGTCGCCGCTTGGGCGACTCCCGTCATGGCAGACTCCTTACCAGCAGCCCTAAGCTCCGCACCAAATCCGTCGAGTGCCATTGCGTGTAAGCGTTTTTCGATCGCACAAGCCGCAATCTCAACCTCGGGATGCCTTCGTCGTAATACGGACGGCTCGATAGTCGTGGATATCAATCGTTCGAACAAGGCAAACGGCTCCCAGGCGGGGTACGCCGTCTGCATGTGGCGCTCGGTTGTGCTCGATGCGGATGGCGATCCATGCAATTTAGAGCTGCGCATCGACATCGCTTCGGTCGATGACTCGGCGAACGGAGCGAAGGTCGCCTTCGACGGTACGTTTTTCGAGAAAGGAGGCGGTATATGTCTGGGCTGCGCCGCCGCGAATGCAGACGATGCGCAGCCCACCCTCTCATTCACGGCATCGTTGCGACTGACCAAAGCCGGCACCGATGCCATCGCGGCGGGAGAAGCGTCCCTGCTGTTCTACGCCGTCAGCGCCAAGGACACAAACGCTCATTTCGAGAAGCCAGCCGGATCACTCAGTCTTACACGAGGGATAGAGGCAGGCCCTATTGAAATCGATGCCCACGCGCAAAGCAGGCAACGCATTCTTGCCGACCCGGCGCTTCTCGAAATGGAGTGGAACGGATCCGGAGCCATCGGAATTCTCCCCTCCGCGCTTGACGCCAAGACGCTCCCCTCAAACGACGAACCCATCAACGCAACCATACAAGAAGAGAGCGCGGATAAAGAAGCAGGTGCGGGCGACACGCCGTCGCCGACAAACAGCGCCCCAGCTTCTTTCGAAGCACCGAATGAGCCCGTTACCGATCCAAACGATCCCGAGCTCGCGGACAGTCTGGGGCTTGCTGATCCTCAAGAGATCGATGAAGGTAACTGTTGCGTGCTTGCCGCACTCGACCACACAGAGGTCATCGACGCTGCGAACATCGAAGTTGCCGCCGCCAATCAGCCCGTCCGCAAGTCGGCTATCATCGCATTTCCCGAATCCATCGAAGTCGTCTTTTTGCCATCGGGCGAGGTCGTGGCCCCAACACTGCTCACCTTGTTGGGCGCCAAGAATACTCGAAACGAAATTAAAAAGGTCACGGTTGTCGACCCTGCAACCACCGCCAAGCTGCGTCTATACGCCGTTGCTCCAGACGGAGGCAAGACCTTGGAATTCGATGGTGACACACTCCTAGCCTGGCGACGTCTGGACATTATGCAAGACGTCTCGTATCAGATCGAACTCGAAGGGTTTGATCGTGCCCGCGATGCCAATATCATCGCCGCGGCTATTGAATCCCCGCAGCGGCTTATGACACTGCGCTTTGAATACTATCCCTATGTCCCGACAACCACCTGAGGCTTAAATGCTGCACATCATTCCTAACACCACTTATATAACGTATTAGATGAGTCGCGATGTGCCTCGCATTTCGTTCTGCTACGATTGCCACGTTGGCATCAATACAGGAGGGCTCATGCCGGGCTTGGGAACAATCATCAACGTTGTGCTTTTAGTTGCGGGCGGTCTTTTGGGATTAGCGGGCGGCCGCTTCATCACACCGCGCATCCAAGACACGCTCATGAAAGCATCGGGGCTGTGCGTCCTGTTTATCGGCCTTGGCGGCACCATGCAAAAGATGCTCCTTATCGATGGGAAGGCGCTAGCGACCACCGGCACCACCATGCTCATCGTCTCATTTGCGCTCGGTTCGCTCATCGGCGAGGCCGTCAACTTGGAAGCCGCCATCGAGAACCTTGGCGAATGGCTCAAGCGCAAGACCGGCAGTGAGGGCGATAACGAGTTCACCAACGCTTTTGTCTCGACTTCACTCACCGTGTGTATCGGCGCCATGGCAATTGTGGGATCGATCCAGGACGGCCTGCTCGGCGACTGGTCAACGCTTGCCCTCAAGGGCGCACTGGACTGCATCATCGTCTGCACCATGACGGCGTCGCTCGGACGCGGCTGCATCTTCTCGGCCCTGCCCGTAGCCGTGTTCCAGGGGACGATCACGTTGTTTGCCGGCGCGCTCTCCCCCATCATGACCACAGCAGCCCTCAACAGCCTTTCGCTCGTAGGCTCCATGCTCATCTTCTGCGTCGGCGTCAACCTCATCCGTCCTCAGACCTTCCGCACGGCCAATATGCTCCCCTCCGTCGTCATCGCCGTCATCTACGCCCTCCTGTTCTAAATCTATCAACGCAGCGGTATCTCGAACACCTGTTTGATGCTGTGCTATGATATGAGGTCACCGTAACTGCGTTCGAGAGGAGGAGCGGTGGCCGACCAGGACATCAAAATGCTCATCGAGCGCATTATGGCCGAGGCCCGGACCCATCAGTCTGCCCGCTTCTCACATGAAGTCTACGCAGACGAGCCGATTCTCAAAACCGGCCGACAGATGCAGAATTTCCTCCCCGACCAGTACCGTAAAATGCGCGAGATATCGCGCTGGCAGGATGACCCCAAGGGCGGTGCGGGCCGCTGGCTTTCGGAAGCCGAGCTTTTTTACCGCCAGGGCCTGCTGATGGCCGACTTTGAGGACGACTGTCCCTACAACGGCACCTTTAAGTCGTACTTTCCCACCTACAACGCCATGAGCGACCGGCAGCTGCGCGGCTACTTTACCTGGCGTGCCCAAGTGCGCCGCGGAACCGTCGAGGAAACGTCTACGTCCTTTGCCTTTCTGTATCTCTATGAGCTGATTTGCGGCATTGGCGTAGATGACCCGTTCGACGGTTTTAACAAGATCAAGGCCTTTTGGGATGTCTATCGCGCCTTCGAGCCCGGCATTGATCGGTTTGCACGCGTGTGGTTGCAGGATTACGCCGTATTCCATGGGCTCGACCCCAAGCTGCTCCGCGACTCTAAAACCGTCATGTTCGATAACGCCCTTATCGAGCTGCGGCGCGCGGCACGAGACCTTGTACCGGCACCGGCACCGTCCGACCAGACCCCCAAACGTCGCAAAACCTCCGAGCCCACGCTCCCCCTTCCGCCCGATGAGGTGCGCGAGGAGCGACTCATGGCCGCCATCAACGCCCTCTCCACGTACAACCTAAGTAACTCGCGGCTTGACCGCAGCCACCACCGCGATCTGCGCCACGTGGCATGCGCCGTGTATGTCCGCATGGCGCGCTACTATAACACGCACCGAAAGACCGGCATCGTAGCGAGCTTGTTTGGGGAGGAGACGGCCATGCCCTACACCATGTTTGCCTCGGCCGTATTCTTTGCGCCCGAGCGCCACGAGGACTGCGAATACCGCCTGGATCCCATCCACATCTACCGTTGCCAAAACGGCTTTTGGGAATGTATGCGTATCCATGGTAGTAGGCAAAAGAGCAGCAAGCTCGGTGAAATGATGCGCGCCTGCGACCAACGCCTGCGCCTGGCGCTGGACCCCGCCCATCCCCTTAAGGAAGAAAAGGTCCCCAAATATATGGCCAAGATTATCGATGACGAGATTGTGGCATGGCTTTCGTGGGACGCCGCACACCAGCCCGTCAAGATCGATATCGACCTGACTCAGCTGGGGCACATTCGGAGCGCCGCTGCGCAAACGCGCGAAGCACTTTTAATCGACGAAGAGCGCGAGGACGGCGCACCTGTGGAAGCCGAGGCAGCGGACTCAGGGCAACCGGAAGCCGAGCCCGTAGCCGACGCGATTGTCGAGGCGGTCGCGGCACCCATTCGGCAGGACGAGACCGACGAGCCAACCATATCCACCGAACAGTTTGGTGTCGTGGCACCGCTTCTCGCGCCGACGCCCGCGTTCGCAGCTGTTGCGCCCGCTGACGCCACGAACGAACTCACGCCTGCCGCAGACGCCTATCTCCGCGCGCTGCTCGAGCACAACGCAGTACAGGCGGAATCGGCGGTAGTGCAATCGGGGCAGAGCGAGGACATGCTCGTCGATACCATCAACGAAGCGCTCTTTGACCTGGTGGGCGACACCGTTATCGAATTCGGCGCGGCAGGACCGCAAATTATCGAGGATTACGAAGCAGACGTGAGAGGATACCTAGACCATGAGTGATACCGCATCCGCAGCGCCCCGCGTACCCAAACGCGTCGCCGCCGTCATTCTCAACTCGCTCAAGGGCGGCGTGGTCCCACGCATCGGCCTTCCCTACATCACCGTAGGGCGCGAGGTCGAGATCCGCGCCCTGCTCACCGATCTGAGTCTCATCGCCGACGGTGGCGCGAGCTTCCGCTTTCTGGTCGGTCGTTACGGCGCCGGCAAGAGCTTTTTGCTCCAGACCATCCGCACGCACGCCATGGGCGAGGGATTCGTCGTCGCTGATGCCGACCTGTCGCCCGAGCGCCGCCTGCAAGGCGGTCAGGGGCAGGGCCTTGCCACCTACCGCGAGCTCATCCGCAACATATCGACCAAGACGCGCCCCGAGGGCGGCGCGCTCAACCTTATCCTGGATCGCTGGGTCGCCTCGTGTGCCGACGCCGACGAGTCTGCCGTTAATGCCCAACTGGCCCCGCTCGAGGAGATGGTCCACGGCTTCGACTTCGCCCGCATGCTCCGCCGCTACCGCGCGGCAGTATCCGAGGGCGACGAAGAAGCTATGAGCCGCGTGACCAAATGGATTCGCGGCGAGTACCGCACCAAGAGCGAGGCGCGCGCCGAGCTGGGCTCCTCGACCATCATCAGCGATGACGATTGGTACGACTACGTCAAGCTCATCGCACGTTTTTTGGTCTGCAGCGGCTACAAGGGCATGTTGGTGCTCATTGACGAGCTCGTGAATCTGTACAAGATTCCCAACGCGATCACGCGCCAATATAACTACGAGAAGATCCTGACCATGTACAACGACACGCTCCAGGGCAAGGCGCAGTACCTGGGCATGATCATGGGCGGCACGCCAACCTCCATCGAAGACCGCCGCCGCGGCGTGTTCTCCTACGAGGCCCTTCGGAGCCGTCTCGCTCAGGGCCGTTTTGCGCGCGATGATCTCAAAGACATGCTCGCGCCCATCATCCGCCTGCAGCCGCTCACCTACGAGGAGCTGCTGGTGCTCATCGAAAAGCTCATGCAGATCCATGCCGGCTACTTTGGCTGGACGCCCACGCTTACCGAGAGCGACTTGGTGGACTTCCTCAAAATTGAGTTTGGCCGCGTGGGGGCCGACACGCATCTGACGCCCCGCGAAGTCATCCGCGACTTTATCGAACTGCTCGATATCCTGTGTCAAAACCCCGATGCTAACGTGGCCGAGTTGCTGCAAAGCGTCGGTGGCGACGCGCTGGCGCCGGCAACCGCAACAGGTGACACCGATACCGCAGGCGACGACCGTAACTTCGCCGAATTCACCATCTAACCTGCCAAAAAGGGACAGGTTTATTTTGGCAGGTTTTATCTGGGCAAACGTTGAAGCAGTAATGCAGCAAGCCGTTGCCAGCCGCGTTGAGAGATTCGTTTTCGAGAGGAGGCCCCGTGAACGCCTTTGACCGCTACGCCCCGTTTATCCAAGACTTCATCTACTCCCACGATTGGGAGAGCCTGCGCTCTATCCAGGTTGCAGCAGCTGATGCCATCTTTAACACGCAAGATAATGTGCTCCTGACGGCATCCACGGCTTCCGGCAAAACCGAGGCAGCCTTCTTTCCCATCCTGACCGAGTTTTGGGAGAACCCGCCCGCGAGCGTGGGCGCCCTCTACATCGGCCCCCTCAAAGCGCTCATCAATGATCAGTTCGTCCGCCTCAACGACCTCTGCGAAGAGGCCGATATCCCTGTCTGGCACTGGCATGGCGATGTCTCGCAGTCGCACAAGGCTAAGCTCATCAAAAAACCGGGCGGCATCTTGCAGATTACGCCTGAATCGCTCGAGGCGCTCTTAATCCATAAGCACATGGCGATCCCGCATATGTTTTGCGACCTGCGCTATGTGGTCATCGACGAGGTCCACTCGCTCATGCGCGGCGACCGTGGCGGGCAGACGCTCTGCCTTATCGAGCGCCTCTCGCGCATGGCAGGCGTGCAGCCCCGCCGCATCGGCCTTTCTGCCACCATCGGCGACCCCGAGCGCACGGGCGCTTTTCTCTCGCAGGGAACAGGGCGTGACTGCGTTATCCCCCGCTTTGAAGAACCGCGCCGCGTGTGGCGCATCTCCATGGAGCACTTCTACAACTCGGGCCCCCAGGCACAGCAGCGGGGATTCGAGAGCACAGGTCCTCAAGAGGCCGAAGTACTCGCGTGCGAGCGCATCGAGGCAGCGGCATCCGCGACGCTGCCCGCCGGCGCCCAAGACATTCACCATAGCGGACAGCTCACACAAGAGGAGCGCCGCCAACGTCGCGAGCAGGCACGGGGCAAGGCTGCCCCCAAGGACAGCCGCACTTCCTCGGCCCCCGAGGGCGAAGTCGACATCCCGCAGGCAATCGAGCAGGCGCTCCTCAACCCCACCGACACCGCGCCCGACAACGCCGATCCCGGCATGGGCTATATCTTCGAACACACCCGCGGGCGCAAGTGCCTGGTCTTTGCCAACTCGCGTGAGGAGGCAGAGGCCGTGTGCTCCATGTTGCGCAGCTACTGTGAAAGCCGGCACGAGCCCGACCGCTTCTTGATCCACCATGGCAATCTTTCGGCATCGCTGCGCGAGACAGCCGAGGAACTCATGCGCGACGAGGAGCAGGCACAGACAACCGTCACCACCTCTACGCTGGAACTCGGTATCGATATCGGCCGTCTGGAGCGTGCGTTTCAGATCGATGCGCCGTTTACCGTCAGCTCCTTTTTGCAGCGAATGGGCCGCACAGGACGCCGCGACCTTCCGCCCGAGATGTGGTTTGTCATGCGCGAGGAAGAGCCCGAGCCGCGCACGATGATGCCCGAGACCATTCCGTGGAAGCTCCTGCAGGGTATCGCGCTCGTACAACTCTATCGCGAGGAAAAGTGGGTCGAGCCGCCCGAGCTCGATCGACTCCCCTACAGTCTGCTCTATCACCAGACCATGTCGACCCTCGCCAGCACCGGAGAGCTCACGCCGGCCGAACTTGCCCAACGCGTGCTCACACTGAGCTATTTCCATCGCATCTCGGCCGATGACTATCGCGTGCTGCTGCGTCACCTCATTAAGATCGACCATATCCAGGTCACCGAAGGCGGCGGGCTCATCGTGGGTCTCGCGGGCGAGCGCATCATCAACAACTTTAAGTTCTACGCCGTGTTCCAGGAAAACGAGGAGTTCACCGTTCGTAGCGAGTCGGCCGAATTGGGCACGATCGTCAACCCGCCACCACCTGGCGAGCGCATCGCCATCGCCGGACACTGCTGGATTGTCGAGGAAGTGGACTGGAAGCGCCACACCGTCTTTGCCACGCAGGTCAAGGGCCGTGTGCCGGCATACTTTGGCGATTGCCCCGGAGACATCAATACACACGTACTCGAGCGCATGCGCAAGGCGCTCAACGAACATGCCACGTATCCGTATCTTATGGGTAACGCGCGGGCCCGCTTGGCGCAGGCTCGTCATACCGCCGAGATTTCGGGCGCGGGAACTAGGCCGCTCATTAACCTGGGCGGCGACACCTGGGCGCTCTTCCCCTGGTTGGGAAGCTACGCCTTTCTGGCGCTCGAGCGTATGCTTAAAATCAAATGCGCAGCTGAGCTGGGCCTTCGCGGACTCGACCCGTCACGCCCGTACTTTATGCAGTTTAAGATGAAGGCCGACGAGGAGACGTTCTTTGAGGTACTCGCCGCCGAGGCCGAAAAGGACTTCAATCCCATCGAGCTCGTCTATCCTGGCGAGGTGCCTTACTTTGACCGCTACGACGAGTTTGTTCCCGAAGAGCTCGTGCGCAAGGGCTTTGCCGAAGGCGTGCTCGACATAGAGGGCATGAAGCAGCGCGTCCTCAGCTGGCGCGACCACGCCTAAGACCAGTCTTTTTGGGACGGAGAGACTTACTTGTCGTGAAGGGCGGTGCCGAGGAAGTCGGCGTCGAAGGGCACGGCTTCGGCAAAGACATAGTCGCCGTCGCTGGCGATGAGCAGGTAGTTCTCCTCGCCGCCGAACTCCGCATCGCCACAGGGGACCACCCAGACATGGGCGAATACCTCGAGTGCCGTGGCAGCGCAGTCGCGCAGGAACGTCACATCGCTCCCCTCGTTTGTGCTTACGATATTGGCAACGTAGACGCCACCGACATTTAGGCTGCCCCGCACCAAACGCAACGCCTCAACCGTCGCCAGCTCGCGTACGGGCTCGGCACCGCCAAAGCAATCGCTCACGACCACGTCGTAGTGACGATGACCAACACTCGTCACGCCCAGATAAGAGCGAGCCTCAGCGGTTATCACCCGCAGGCGATCGCCCGCCGTGCACTCCAGCTCGTCCAGATAGAACCAGCGGCGCGCCAGGCGCGTAATCTCTCCGTCATACTCGATGACGTCCATGCGCAAGCCCTCGTGCGACATCAGCGCGAACTTGGGATAGGCAAACCCGCCGCCACCCAGCACAAGCATGCGGTTGATACCGTGACCATAAGCATCACGCATCGCATCCTCGGACTCAAACACGTCGTCAAACGCACGATAGTACGCAAAGACGGGCTCCGCCCAACGCTCACCAACGTAACTTGCGCTTTGGTAGACGCTGCCTTGCACCAACACGCGAATCTCGTCGCCGCCCTCATCGTGCACGCGTTTCACACGCGCCAACCCATTGCGGGTTCGCGCAACCTGCAGACAGGCAGCACGAACAGCGACAGCGGCCGCACCAAGCGCCGCGGCTCCCAGAGCAACGCCGGCAACGACGCCAGCAGAAACACTCGGCTTGTTCATCTAGAGCTCCTTTTGCAGATAGAGTCCATGGTCGCAAAAACCCAAATGGCGATAGTACTCGCGCGTACCGATTGCGCTAATCACGTTGATACGCGTATAACCCGCATCCCGGGCAATCTCGCACGCACGCTCTACGAGCAAACGCCCCAATCCATGGTGCTGGGCTGCCTGGCCTTGATCTCCCACGCGCGCCGCCATGCCATACACGTGCACCTCGCGAATCATCGCCTCGTCCGGTGTCGTCGGCAACTCATCCGCATGCGCGGCAACAAAAGCACGATCGGGCAGAGACAGACGCAAAAAGCCCGCGATCTTGCCCTGCGGCGTCACCCACTGCAAAAAGCGCTCGTGCGTCACCGGCGTCTCGTACGCCACTTCCTCGTCAAGGGTCAGCTCATGCAAGTCGGCGCCCGCCGTGCTAATCTCGCGATAGCGAATCTCACGCACTGTCGCGCCTTCCCCACGAGCCGACAAGCGGTTTTCAACGAGCTGACGCAGGTTGGGCTTCTTGTTGCCCACCATGATGTCGTCGGAGCTAAAGTCGCGGATCATGCGACTGATGCGGCAGAACGCCGGCGTCACCACGATGTCGTCGGCCAACACATCGAGCAGCTCTTCCTCGGTATAGGGACGCCACTCGCCGCGCTCATAGCAGCCCACCAGACGCGAGCCCTCGATGAGCGCGCACGGGTAGACCTTGATCTCGTCGGGCATAAAGGCCCCTTCGGTCATAAAGCGCTCGTAGTCGCGCTTGTCCCCCTCGGGTGTGGCGCCCAATAAGTTGAGCATAAAATGCGCATGGATCTTAAAGCCAAAGAGGCGCGCAAGCGAAAACGCCTGCTCGATCTGAGCCACCGAAATGCGACGCTCGTTGATATCGAGCAGGTGCTGGTCGAGACTCTGGATACCCATCTGAATCTTGGTGCAGCCCAGACGACGAATGAGCGTGAGCGCCTGTGGCGTCACGGCATCGGGGCGGGTCTCGATAACGAGCCCCACCACGCGATGCTTCGCCGTCTCGTTGATGCGCTGCTGACGCTCAAGCTCCTCCATCGTTGCCGTCTGCCACTCGGCAGCCTCGCCCCATGGCGTACCGGGGCCGTACAGACGACGCACTGCGCGGTTATAGCCACCAACGACAGCATCCACACGCCCCTGCTCGTCGGCAACGCCGCTCGCAAGCTCGGCCTCGTCGGTCGCAATGCCGGCAGCCCGATAGCGCTCGCGGCGCTCTGTTACCACCGGCGGCAGGGCATCGGCGGGAGCGTCATCGAGCAGGCGCCCTGCCTCGGCACGGCTGATGCCCGGACGCGCCAACATGGGGTTTGCCGCCACACCGGCGACGGCATCGTCATTGAGCGCACGGAAAAGCTCCGACATAAACCACGTCTGATACCCTTGCGGATAGTCGCTCCAGGTACCGCCGAGCACAATGAGCTCTATCTTGTCGGTCGCATGTCCCATCTGCGAAAGCGCGGTCAGACGAGCGCTCACCTGCAGATACGGGTCGAAGCAGTTTTGCTCCGCACGGGCGCACGCCGGCTCGGCGTGCAGATAGCTTTTGGGCATGCGCAGATCGTTGGGGCAAAACAGGCAATCGCCCGAGCATGGCCAGGGCTTGGTAATGACGGTAATGGTCGCCACGCCCGAGGCCGTTCGGCGCGGCTTCATACGCAGGACCTGCAGCAGTTGACGCTCCAAATCGGAATCGACATTCCACGCAGCCCACCGAACCGGCTCCTCACGTTTAACCCGCTGGTAGAACGGCAGCAGACGGCGCTTGGCCAAATCGCGTTTGTCGGCACCCTCACGGCGCGCCTCGGCATGTATCAGTTTGACGAGCGCTTTGTCGTCCACGGTCTCGCCGCGACGCAGAGCCTCGAGTATGTTCAAGATAATCTGTTCCATGTCCCCATTGTAAAGGCAAAGGCGCCGAAGCCCGTCACGGCTCCGGCGCCTCCATCAAAGAGCATGCCTATATGTACCGATCTCCGAAAACCGCACGTCACTCCGGATCAAACGACATGTCGCCCGAACCGACCTCAAAACGATACGTAGCAGACTTATCGCCGTTATCGAATTCAAGATTCAAAATGGTCTCGCCGTCGTAGCCAAGCGGAAGGAAATCGCTCTCAAAGTCGCCGCTGCCCAAGGTGAGGCTCGCCTTAAAGCCCGTCGAGTTCGGAACCGTCATCTCCACATCGCCCGAGCCCACACTCACGTCCATCGACTTCGCGGGGGCCTGGTAGAGCTCGAACGTCACATCGCCCGAACCGACCTCGGCATTCAGGGTATCGGTCACGGTGCCCGTAAACTCAACGTCTCCAGAGTCCAAAGTCAGGTTAAGGTCATGACACGCAATACCCGCGACCGTCAGGTCACCCGATCCTACATTCGCTGTAATGCCCACCATGTTATCGGCAACTTCGCGCGGCAGTTCGACGGTAACCGTGCGGTCAATGGCGCGCTCGTCATCGCAATCGAACTGGCGAATCTTGAGCGTAGAGCCCTTGATTTCGGCCAGGTTCTGGGTTGCCGCATCGAAGGCAACGGTCCCCGTTGCCACGCGACCGCTTTCAATTACGCGCACTGGCCCGCTGGAGACGTGTTTGACCTCGACCGTGCCCGACGTCACGTCCAAGTCAAGCGATGTGAACGCGTCGGCATCAAAGGTTTCGCTCGAAAGCTGCTGAGGCTGAGCGGAATAGTTACCGCCATCCAAAAGATCGTCCTCGTCAACCGCATCGTCCATACCAGAGAAGCCGGATACAACATCGTCGAGATCCCACGGGCCATCAAAATGAATCAAAGTCCGCGAAATGCCAAAGACAAGCCCGATGATGAGCACAAACGCTCCGATGCCAACGCCCAAGCGTACCTTGGATTCATGCGAAAGCTTCATCATTCATCACTCTCTTTGGCAATCGGCTCAGCGGTAGTCGCGGCAGCCATGTCAGCGTCAACCGCTGTGGAAACGTCCTCCCCCTTAGTCCTAGCGACCGCCGGCGCCGGACCAACCTGGATATCCCCGCGCGCCCAATCGCCATCGAGCGCACGTGCCGCCCAGTGATAGATGGGGATCGTAAAGAAAATCAGCGCGGCAAAGGGGCCGGCGCCAAACAGGAACATCAGCAAAAAGAACAGCAGCCAGCACACGGCCCAGTACGGGAACGACTGGAACGGACCTTTCACCGGAGTCGAGCCAGCTGCGCCGCCACTCGTCACCTGCGCCGTAGCGGCATTGGCGGCCTGCGCACTCCAGCTTGCCGCTTGCGCCGCCTTGGCCGCAGCATCACTCGCCTGCGTAGCTGCCTCCGTGGCGCGCGCCGCCGCCTCATGGGTGCGGGCACGTTCTGCCGCCTCGGCCTCGCGCTGACGGGCGCGGTCCTCGTTCTCAAACTCGATATCGTCCTCGATCTCATCGCTCGGATTGAGGAGCTCGTCCAAACTCACGCCATAGAGTTTTGCGAGCGAGATCAGGTTCTCGGTATCGGGCGAGCTCTCCGCACGCTCCCATTTACTGACCGCCTGGCGCGACAGCCCCAGCTTTCGCGCCAGCCCTTCTTGGCTAAAACCCTTGCTGCGACGAAGGTCGGCGAGCCGCTGCGCAGTTTCTACATTCATGGTTCCTCCTATGCGATGCCAGCCGTGCCGCCGGACCGTTTTTGTTCTTAAGGCGCCTTGCACAGTTAAAAATCTATCCGCCACCGCCAAAAGCATGCCACCTATTCTAGTGAGATTTTTGACAACCGGCGGTTGCGGGCATATATGAGCTGCGGAAATGTGTCCAAACAAAGCAATGACCCGCAGCTCGGTTGTCCCCGTTGCGGCGTTAACGGTAGTATGGTCGTACTGTTTATTCCGCACCGCCAACGGAGGGAGTTCCGCGCCGTGAACCGCGATTTCGCCTCATCGCTCATTCAGCTCAACAATACGTTCTATCGCGAGCACTCCGCCTCCTTCTCCGATACGCGCCAGGCACCGTGGCCTGGCTGGGTACGCACCGTGGACATAGCGCTCGAGCAGCTCGACGTCGCCACGATCGAGCATCCCGTCCGCGTCTTCGATCTTGCCTGCGGCAACATGCGATTCGAGAACTTTGCCGCCGGCGGCGCACTTTCCGCCAAGGGCGTCGACGGCGCAAACCCCTCGGCAGATGCCAGTTGCCCGTTTGAGTTCTATGGTGTTGACTCGTGTCAGGATTTGGCTATCGATGCGCACGGTCACGCCCTGCGCATTCCCAACCTGCACTTCCAGGAACTCGACGTACTCGATGCCCTCATGAAGCTCAACCCCGCCGAGACACCCGACGTGCTTTTCGACGCCCCGCTCGCCGACATCTCGGTCTGCTTTGGCTTTATGCACCACGTGCCGTCGTGCGAGTACCGCGTACGCGTGCTCGACGCCCTGGTGCGCCAGACGCGCCCAGGCGGCATCATCGCCATCAGCTTTTGGGAGTTTATGAACGACGAGCGCATGGCGCGCAAGGCCGTTCGCGCCGAAGCCCGCGCCGAGCTCACCCCGCCGTTTGAAAGTTACGATTCCGCGCAGTTTGAAGCCGGCGACCACCTCATTGGCTGGCAAAACGACCGCCACGCCTACCGCTATTGCCATCACTTTGACGATCAGCAGATCACCGACCTGGTGCGCGGCGTGCGCACATTCTACAAGAGCGGCGAGGTCCCCGTGCGCGAGCTTGAGCGCTTCCATGCCGACGGTCGCAGCGGCGAGCTCAACCGTTACGTGATTCTCAAGCGCCTGTAGGCATCGGCGACTTGCCGCCGAGCCGCACCGCAACTTTCGGGCAAGCTATGCCCCACCCTTTTCAACCCATTGATGGAACGCGCTGCCATGCGTTCCATACTCATGATCAAGGAGCCTCATGGGAGCCGTCCACGTTCGCACGCCTAAGAACTTTGTGCTCGAGGAGCGCCTGGAGCGCTACGCCGATGCGATTGAGACGAACCCCGAGGCCTATGCCGGAGATTGGCGCGAGGCTTGCGCGCCAGTTGGCAGCAAGCCCTTCGAACACCTTCACCTGGATCTTGGCTGTGGCAAGGGAACGTACCTTGTAGAGCGCGCGGCCCACGAGCCAAACACCCTCTTTATCGGTATGGACCAGGAGCCCATCTGCATCGCCTATGCCGCACAGAAAATCTGCGAGCAGGAGCTGTCCAACGCACTCGTCCTGCCCCGAGGCGCCGCATCGCTGCCGCAGCTGTTTGCCGCAGGCGAGCTCGATGCCATTACCATTAACTTTCCCACGCCGCAGCCCAAGGCCAAGTACGCCAAAAAACGACTCGTCCATGTCGACCATCTGATGCTCTACCGCCCGCTCTTTTCAGCCGGCGCCACCGTCACACTGCGAACCGACAGTAAGCCATTGCGCGACTACGCCCTGGGGCAGTTTGCCGCGGCCGGCTACGACACGCTTTGGGTAAGCGACGACGTCCGCCGCGACCATCCCGAGCATCCCGAGACCGAGTACGAATGCCGCACGCGCGAGATGGGTGCCGTCGTCTATGGCATTTGCGCCACACCCGGCGCGCAGCCCAGCAATGAACAGCTCGCGGCGGGCCGCGCGCAGGAGCAAAGCCTTGCCTGCTACCTGCCCGAAAACCTCGATGAGCTCACCTATGTACCTCTGGGCATGGAAGAGGCCGTCGAGAACTTTAGAAACCGCGCCCGCAAAGGCAAGAAGCGCCTGCCGCAAGAGTCCTAGGGGCTTCTGATGGTCGCGGCGTCGGCAAACAAGCGCAAATTGGCGCCAGCGAACGGCCCTCAAACCTAAGTGAGTAGACTTTTTTGCAATAGCCAGGCACAGCCCGCATAGCGAAACATAAAACCGCAGGTAGAACCCTTGCGCAAAAGTCATGTGCTCGCAATATCGCAAAAAGTCTACTCACTTGGCTAGCGACTACACTAAACGGCTGGGCAGAACGCCCATTTCCTGCATTTTCTTGCCTGCGAACGCATCGATGCGACGCTACGCCATAATAGTTGGCGGACAATCGCGAGAGAAAGCAAACACATGGCACAGACCACGACAGATATCGCCGCCAGCACCGTCTCCGGTGCCGGAGCCGCCAGCTCATTCTCGGGCGGCACGGGAACCGAAGCCGAATTCGGCTCACTCGGTGCGCTCTCCCCCACCTGGTGGGAGCCCGAGGACGGCAGCGAGCCCGAACCGTGGCTCACGCCCGACCAGGCCTTCGAGCGCTTCTTTGAATGGACGAGCGATCGCGGTATTGAGCTGTGGGACCACCAGGAAGAGGCCCTCATGGATCTAGCCGCCGGCGATCACGTCATTCTGGGCACGCCGACCGGATCGGGCAAGTCGCTTGTCGCGCTGGGCATGCTCTTTATGGGCATGGCACAGAGCAAACGCTGCTATTACACGGCCCCCATCAAGGCTCTGGTCAGCGAGAAGTTTTTCGACCTTGTGCAGGTGCTCGGCCGCGATAACGTCGGTATGATCACCGGCGACACGCATATCAACACCAAGGCGCCCGTCATCTGCTGTACGGCAGAAATCCTCGCCAACGACGCACTACGCGAGGGCGAAGATGCCGATGTTGGCTGCGTCGCCATGGACGAGTTCCACTACTTTGCCGACCCCGATCGCGGTTGGGCCTGGCAGGTGCCGCTGCTCACCCTGCCTCACACGCAATTCATGCTCATGAGCGCCACGCTCGGCGATGTCACTGCCATCGCCGCCTCACTCGAGGAGCACACCGGCGCTGCTTGCGACTTGGTCGTCGACGCCCCGCGTCCTGTTCCGCTGAGTTACGACTATGTGACGACCTCCCTCGAGGGCACGGTCGAGCTCGCCATACGCCGCGGCGAGGCCCCGCTCTATATCGTGCACTTTAGCCAGGATGCCGCCCTTGCGACGGCACAGTCGCTCGCCAATTTTGGCATCGCTAGTAAGGAGCAGCGCGAGGCCATTAAGGAAGCTGCCAAAGGCACGAGCTTCTCGACGGCTTTTGGCAAGATTCTCAAGCGCCTGCTTGGATGCGGCGTCGGCGTGCATCATGCTGGCATGTTGCCGCGCTATCGCCTGCTGGTCGAGCGCTTGGCGCAGCAGGGCCTGCTGCCCGTCATCTGCGGCACCGATACGCTCGGCGTCGGTATCAACGTGCCCATCCACACCGTGGTGCTCACCGCGCTCACCAAGTTCGACGGCTACAAGATGCGTCGTCTGCGCGCCCGCGAGTTCCATCAGATTGCCGGTCGCGCCGGCCGCTCGGGCTTCGATACCGAGGGCATGGTGATTGCCGAGGCACCCGAGCACGAAATCGAGAACGCCAAGCTCATGGCCAAGGCGGGCGACGACCCCAAAAAACTCCGCAAGATTAAAAAGAAGAAGGCCCCCGAGGGCTTTGTCACCTGGAACAAGCAAACCTTTGAGCGCCTGATCGAGACGCAGCCCGAGACACTCAAGCCGCGCCTGCGCATCACGCACTCCATGGTGATTAGCGTGGTCGAGCAGGGCGGCGATGCCCGAGCCCGCGTACACGACCTCATCGAGACGAGTCTGCAGACCCCTGAGGAAAAGGCAAAGCTCGAGGTTCGTGCCGACGAGATCTTCGCCACGCTCATCGATTCCGGCGTCGTCGTTCGCACCGAAGTGCCGCCCGCACCCGACGCTCCGGCTGACGCCGCGCCGGACATCGACTACGCGCTGACGGTCGACCTGCCCGAGGACTTTGCGCTCGACCAGCCGCTCTCGCCGTTTTTGCTTGCCGCGCTGGAGCTGCTCGATCCCGAGAGCGAGACCTATACCATGGACCTGATCTCGATGGTCGAGGCAACGCTCGAGGATCCCAAGCAGGTGCTGCGCGCTCAGGAGCGCGCAGCGCGCGACCGCGCGATGGCCGAAATGAAGGCTGACGGCGTCGAATATGAGGAACGCCTGGAGCGCATCCAGGATGTCACCTACGAAAAACCGCTCGAGGACTTGCTCGACGCCGCCTTCGACAAGTACTGCCAGGAAGTGCCCTGGGCAAACGACTACCAGCTCTCTCCCAAAAGCGTCCTGCGCGATATGCTGGAAAGCGCGAGCGATTTTAAGGGTTACATTCAAAAGCTCGGCATCGCCCGCTCCGAGGGCATTTTGCTGCGTTACCTGGCAGAGGCCTACCGTTCGCTCGACCGCACCGTGCCCATCGAGAAGCGCGACGAGCGTCTGCGCGACATTATCTCGTGGCTCGGCTTTGTGGTGCGCTCGGTGGACTCGAGCCTGGTGGACGAGTGGGAGAACGCCGGCAACCCGGCAGCCCTCGATGCTGCGCCGCCGCAGGGCATCGACGAGGTCGTGGCGGACCGCCGCGGCTGCACGCTGTTGGTGCGCAACGCGCTCTTCCGCCGCGTGACCCTTGCCGCCCGCGAGCACGTTCGCGACCTGGGCGAGCTCGACGACGACTGGGGCATGAGCGAGATCCGCTGGCAAAAAGCACTCGACGCTTACCACGAGCAGCACGAGGAAATCCTCACCGACGGAGATGCCCGCAGCGCCGCGATGTTTTCCATCGACGAGTCCGACGAGAAGACCGCGCACGTATGGCACGTGCACCAGATCTTTGCTGACGAGGATGGCGACCACGATTTTGGCATCATGGGCGATGTCGATCTGGACGCCACGCAAGACGGCGGCGAGGTCATCTTCAAGAACTACCGTGTCGGCTTTATCGAGAACCTGCTCGAGGACTAGCCGGGCGCAATGGGACGAAACAAAGCGGGGGCGCGGGGCGCCAACCCCCCCGGCCCCGGCGCCTTATAAACAAACCCACCCCCCCCCTGCGGGGGCCTGTAAATTAAAAACAAAAAAATTTTTTTTTGTTTTTTTTTTTTTTGTGGTTTGTGCTGCCTGCGCCTGTGAAGGTGCAGGCAGCACTTTTTTACTAT
>CAMQHT010000024.1 GCA_947001705.1 uncultured Collinsella sp. | reverse complement strand
TCCCCGCCACCTTGAATTGACTAGGACCTCTGCAAAGGGGTCCTTTTCTTTTATGTAGGGTTCTGCGGAAACTGCGTCCCAGAATAAGGGCTCAGAACGGGACAAACTTTCCGGTGCCTGCCTCCGGCGCGCGTACACACCTCGTCGCACCATTCCGAGCCCGCCCGCCCCAGACATTCCTCCCACTTTCGCGTCACTTTACAGACCGTTCGGTCGCCTGTCCGCACACGCGGGTATACTCAAAACGATACTTATCCTATGCAATACGATGCGGGTTCGACCTGCATGATCCGAAGGGGGCAGTGATGGAGAGGATACTCGGCGTTAATCTCTCTGGCTGGTTTATTCCCGAGCCTTGGGTGACCCCGTCGCTGTACGCGGCGACCGGTGCATCCAACGCGGCCGAGCTACAGGAGGCCATGGGTACCGCCGCCTATAACGAGCGCATGCGCCGCCATTACGAGACGTTTGTGAGCGAGGACGATTTTCGTCGCATGGCGCAGATCGGTCTCAATGCCGTGCGTCTGCCGGTGCCTTGGTATGCCTTTGGCTCACAGGAGTCCGATGCCTCCTACATATCGGTTGTCGATTACATCGACCGCGCGATTGAGTGGGCTGCCAAGTACGACATCCGCGTGCTGCTCGATCTGGCAACTGTGCCCGGTGGCCAGGGCGATTCCAACGATTCGCCCACCACGCCGGAGGCTGTTGCCGAGTGGCATTCGTCCACTAACGGCCGCCATGTCGCACTCGACGTGCTCGAGCGCTTGGCCGATCGCTATGGCGAGGCCGAGAGCCTGCTGGGCATTGAGCTGCTGGACACGCCGCAGATGAGCGTTCGCAAGAGCCTCTTCACCATGACGGATGGCATTCCCGCTCACTACCTGCGCAATTTCTATCGCGATGCCTACGAGCTCGTCCGTTCGTATATGCCCGAGGATAAGATCGTCGTCTTCTCGTCGTCGGGGCATCCCAGCGAGTGGAAGCATTTTATGCGCGGCGCCAAGTACAAGAACGTCTACATGGACCTTCACCTGTACCATTACCGCGACGAGTATGCGCTCGACATCACGAGCCCTCGCGGGCTGACGACGGCGATTTCGCGTAACAAGCGCGAGCTTAAAGAAGCGATTTCGACTGGGTTCCCCGTGCTGGTGGGCGAATGGTCGGGCGCGGCGATCTTTGCCAACTCGTCGGTTACGCCCGAGGGCCGCAATGCCTACGAGCGCGTGTTTATCGCCAACCAGCTGGCTTCGTTTGCGCCGGCTGCCGGTTGGTTCTTCCAAACGTGGAAGACCGAGAAGCGCATTGCAGCATGGGACGCCCGCGCGGCGCTCGGTACGCTCGAGCGCGGCATGATTGAATAGGTTGATATGACGCAAAACAGCGCCCATACGGGCAAACTCTATGTGGTCGGCACGCCCATCGGCAACCTGGGTGACCTGTCCCCGCGCGTTGGCGAGGCCTTTGCCGCTGCCGATGTCATCTGCTGCGAAGACACGCGTGTGACGTCAAAGCTGCTGATGCACCTGGGCATTTCCAAGCCGCTTGTCCGTTGCGACGAGAATGTGATCGCTAGCCGCGCTGCCGGCCTGGTCGACCGTCTGCTGGCGGGGGAGACCCTCGCCTTTGCCTCGGACGCCGGCATGCCGAGCGTGTCCGATCCCGGCCAGGCGCTGGTCGAGGCGGCGCGTGAGGCCGATTTGCCCGTCGAAGTTATTCCCGGGCCCTCTGCTTGCGTCACGGCGCTCGTTTCGTCCGGCATTCCCTGCGAGCATTTTTTCTTCGAGGGCTTTTTGGGCCGAAAGCACGGCGACCGTGTGCGCCGTTTGCAGCGCCTTGCCGTGGTGCCCGGCGCACTCATCTTCTACGAGTCTCCACATCGCATCGTGGCGACGCTCGAGGCCGTGGCGGAGGTCTTTCCCCAGCGTGAGGTTGCCGTCTGCCGCGAACTCACCAAGCTGCACGAGGAGGTCTTGCGCGGGCCCGCTGACCAGCTTGCCGAGGAGCTGCGTGCTCGCGGCGAGGTAAAGGGCGAGATTGCGCTGGTCATCGCGCCGCCGAGCGAGGATGAGGAGGCCGGCATCGCGCCGGTTGGCGCTGCGGTAGCGGATCCCGACGAGGCCCTGCGCGAGGATATCCGCGCCGCGCTCGAGGAGGGGGAGCCCGCGTCTGCGGTGGCCAAGCGCCTGTCTCAGAAGTATTCGCGCCGCAAGCGCGATGTCTATGCCATGGTGCTCGATATGCAATAGATGGAGGATATCCAGCCCTTGCGCTAGAATCATCCTCTGTATGCAACGTTTTTCTGGAGGACAAACCCCATGGATCAAAGCAAGCCTTCGTTCTTTATCACGACGCCCATCTACTACGTCAACGCCGATCCGCACCTGGGCACGGCTTATTCCACCATCATCGCCGACGTTCAGGCTCGCTATCGCCGTTCCGCCGGCTATAACGTCAAGTTCCTGACCGGCATGGACGAGCACGGCGAGAAGGTCGCCGAGGCCGCAGCCAAGCATGGCATGACGCCGCAGGAGTGGACCGATAGCCAGGCCCCGCACTTCAAGGAGCTTTGGAGCAAGCTCGAGATTTCCAACGACGACTTCATCCGCACCACCGAGCCGCGCCAGCATCATGCCGTGCAGTATCTGTGGGAGCGCATGAAGGAGTCCGGTTACCTGTATAAGGGCAGCTACGACGGTTGGTATTGCGTGCCTGACGAGACCTACTTCACTGATACGCAGGTCCAGAAGGGCGACGAGGAGTACGGCAGCGTCGGCCAGCATCTATGCCCCGACTGCCACCGTCCGCTTGAGCGCGTGCAGGAGGAGTCCTACTTCTTTAAGCTTTCCGCCTTCCAGGACAAGCTTCTCAAGCTCTATGACGAGCACCCCGACTTTGTCGAGCCTGCGTTCCGCATGAACGAGGTACGTAGCTTTGTCGAGGGCGGCCTTAACGACCTTTCCGTGAGCCGCACGAGCTTTGACTGGGGCATTCAGGTCCCGTTTGACGAGGGTCACGTGACCTACGTGTGGTTCGATGCGCTGCTCAACTATATGACGGCCGTCGGCTACGGTGTCGACACCGACGAGGCGCGTGCCGAGCTGGCCTATCGCTGGCCCGCGCAGTTCCACATCGTGGGTAAGGACATCATCCGCTTCCACTGCGTCATTTGGCCCGCCATGCTCATGGCCATCGGCGAGGCCCTGCCCGAGCACGTCTTTGCCCACGGCTTCCTGACCGTGCGCAATGCCGAGACAGGCAAGGCCGAGAAGATGTCCAAGAGCCGCGGTAACGCCATCGCTCCGCAGGACGTTATCGACATGCTGGGCGTCGAGGGCTATCGCTATTACTTTATGACCGACGTGGTCCCCGGCACCGACGGCGCCATCAGCTTCGATCGCATGGAGCAGGTCTACAACGCCGATCTGGCCAACAGCTGGGGCAACCTCATTTCGCGCTCGCTCAACATGAGCGCAAAGTACTTTGACGGCTGCGCCCCGGCTAAACCGGCGTCTGCCGACGCGTTCGATAACCCGCTGGCAAAGATTGCCGACGGTTTGGTCGAGCGCTACATGGCCAAGATGGACATGCTCGATTACGGCGGAGCCAAGGATGAGGTCATGGAGCTCATCCATGCCGCCAACCACTACATCGAGGACTCCGAGCCCTGGGCGCTTGCCAAGGACGAGGCCAAGGCTGACGAGCTGGCATTTGTGATTTACAACCTGCTCGAGGCCATCCGCATCGCCGCCCACCTGCTGATGCCGCTCATGCCCCAGACTTCTGTCGAGGCTCTGCGCCGCCTGTCCTGTGAGGGCGAGGCCGCGAGCGACGACCTCAAGGGCATTTGCGCTTGGGGCCTGCTTGCTGGTGGTCAGCCCGTCGAGAAGGGCGATCCGCTGTTCCCGCGTCTGGCGTAGAGACCGCGCGAGCGCCATATCGGCAATTTGCTGTTTAGCTGTAAGGGCATGGCCGCCACGGTCCATGCCCTTTTGTTTCAAGACGCCGCCATCATGCTAAGGAGGCAACCATGACAACTTCGCCTTTGGCAAACCCCACGGCCACCAGGGAGCTGCTGGAGGAGTTTGGCCTTGCGACCAAGCATCGCCTGGGCCAGAACTTTCTAATCGACAATCATGTGATCGAGCGTATCTGCGAGCTTGCCGAGCTTGCAGGTGACGAGCGCGTACTCGAGGTGGGTCCGGGTTGTGGAACGTTGACACTTGCGTTACTGCAGGAAGCGGCGTGCGTTACGTCCATTGAGGCCGATCCCGAGCTTGAGCCGGTGCTCGATGCCCACGCCGCCGACTATGCCAACTTCCGCTTTATCATGGGCGATGCGCTCAAGGTGACGCCGGAGCAGATTGAGCAGGCCGCCGGTGGTGAACCCACGGTGTTTGTCGCGAATCTGCCCTATAACGTGGCGGCGACGATCATTCTTCAGTTCTTCCAGACGATGCCCGCGCTTAAGCGCGCTGTCGTCATGGTGCAAAAGGAGGTTGCCGATCGCATTGCCGCAGTGCCGGGCAACAAGACCTATGGCGGCTATACGGCAAAGCTCGGCCTGTATGCGCAGGTGACGGGTCGCTTTGAGGTGCCGCCGCGTTGCTTTATGCCGGCGCCGCACGTGGACTCGGCCGTCGTGCGTATCGACCGTGTTGACGGTGTGGTGCCCGAAGAACTCGATCGCGAATTTATGGCCCGCGTGATTGACGCTGCATTTGCTCAGCGTCGCAAGACCATCCGCAATTCCATGAGCGCCAACGGTTTTGCCAAGGACGTGCTCGATGCCGCCTTTGAGGCTTGCGGTATCGCACCCACCACGCGCGCCGAGACGCTTGATGTTGCCGACTTTGTCCGTCTGGCCCAGGAGCTAATCCATGATGCCTAATGCCGAACGCGTGACGTTTACCAAGAAAAAGAAGACGGTTGCTTGTCCCGTGCCCTTGGCACCGCTTGCTGACACGCATGCGCATCTGCTTTCGTTTTGGGGCAAAGAAGTGCCCGAGACACTCGTGCGCGCCAAAGCCGCGGGCATCGACCTGTTGGTGACGGTCTTCGATCCCATTGCCGATAAGCGCAGCGTGACGGACTATAGCGACTGGCTGACGCTCGAGATTCTGCCGATGCAGGATATCCCGCAGATCAAGTATCTTGCCGGCGTGCATCCGTATGGCGCGCCGGACTATACCGACGACGTTCACGCACAGGTCGTTGCCGCACTCGATGACCCCTTATGCGCCGGTATTGGCGAAATCGGCCTGGACTACCACATGGACTATGATGACGATATCGCGCCGGCACCTCATAACGTGCAGATTGACTGCATGGCGCGCCAGCTCGAGCTTGCCGCGTGCCGTAACGTGCCGGTGGAGTTGCACCTGCGGCACGAGGACTCGGATGGGGAGCGCACCTCGCATATGGATGCGTACAACGTGCTTCGTGAGGTGGGCGTGCCCCAGGCCGGTTGTGTGCTGCACTGCTTTGGCGAGGACCGCGCCACGATGGAGCGCTTTGTGAAGCTGGGCTGCTATATCGCCTATGGTGGTGCGGCCACCTTTAAGCGCAACGACGACGTGCGCGAGGCATTTGCGGCGACCCCGCTCGACCGCATTTTGTTCGAGACGGATTGCCCGTATATGGCTCCGGAGCCCATCCGCGGTCTTGAATGCGAGCCCGCAATGATCTCCATTACGGCAAACGCGCTGGTTAACGACCGTGTCGATCGCACTGGTGAGGACGCCGAAACAATCGCGCAAGCCGCTTGGGAAAATGCCTGCAAACTTTTTCAAAAATAGTTCTTGCGTTCGCGGTGGCGCTCCGTTATTCTAATTCCTGCACGCGGGCGTGGCGGAATTGGCAGACGCGTACGGTTCAGGTCCGTATGGGGGCAACCCCATGAAGGTTCAAGTCCTTTCGCCCGCACCATTGATTGAAAGAGCTCCCAGCAATGGGAGCTTTTTTGTTACGGGCCCATCGCAGGGACTTGAACCTGTGAAGGAGCGAGCGTCAAGAAAACGCGGAGCGTTTTTAGCGAGCTGGCGAGTCCGCCGGCAGGCGGGCGAAGCCGGTGCGGATCCGCGCAGCGGATAGGCGGACGTCCTTTCGCCCGCACCATTGATTGAAAGAGCTCCCAGCAATGGGAGCTCTTTTTGTTATGCACGATCTCCTTGGACGGGTATACTAGTACCAGCGTGTGCCTATCAGAGGAGAGACCATGCTGTTTTCCGGTATCATCGCCGCCCTTACCAGCCTTTTGATTCCCATCATCATCCTGTTGCTGCTGCTCCCCAACGCCTGTTATGTCGTTGAACAGCAACGCGCCGTAATCATCGAGCGCTTGGGTAAGTTCAACCGTATCGTCAACGCGGGCTTCCACGTGAAGGTGCCCGTGATCGACCGCAAGGCCGCCACGGTGAGCCTGCGCACCATGAAAAACGGTTTTGACATCGACGTTAAGACCCAGGACAACGTGACCATCGGTCTTGAGGTCTCCGCTCAGTACCACGTGAGCTACGACATGGGCGCCGGCCCGGCAGATTCGGGCATCTACAAGAGCTACTACATGCTGCAGGAGCCCGTCGACCAGATGCGCGACTTCATCACCGACGCCCTGCGCTCCTCCATCCCCGTCTACACACTCGATGAGGTCTTTGCCAAGAAGGATGACATCGCCAAGGATGTCAACGCTACCGTTTCCGAGCTGATGGCCGCCTACGGCTTCACCCTCGTGTCGACGCTCATCACCAAAATCGCACTGCCGACCGAGGTTGAGAACTCCATGAACGACATCAACGCTGCCCAGCGCAAGCGCGCTGCCGCGCAGGAGCTCGCCGAGGCCGACCGCATCAAGCGCGTCACCGAGGCGACCGCCGAGGCCGAGGCTATGGAAAAGGCGGGCGAGGGCATCGCCAACCAGCGCAAGGCCATCGCGCTGGGTATCAAAGATTCGCTCGAGATCATCCAGGAGACGGGTGTCGGCAATGACGAGGCCAACCAACTGTTCATGTTTACGCAGTGGTCCGAGATGATGACGGAGTTCGCTCGCACGGGTAAAACCTCGACGGTCGTGCTGCCGAGCGACTTTTCGCAGTCGGCCTCGATGTTCGAGCAGATGCTGGCCGCCGGCAAAGTTCAAAACGATTCGAAGGAGTAGACGCGCGTGAAATACACCGTCGTTTGCGTCGGTAAGCTCAAGGAGCGCTTTTGGAAGGACGCGTGCGCTGAGTACACCAAGCGCCTAGGTGCCTATGCCAAGGTGGATATCCGCGAGGTGGCCGATATCGACCCGGCTAAGGCGGGCGGCGTGGATGCCGCGCGCGACAAGGAGGGGGCGGCGATTCTTGCCGCCTTGCCATCTCGAGCGCATGTGATCCTGCTGGCTATCGAGGGCAAGGAGCGCTCGAGCGAGGAGTTTTCGGCGAGGCTCGACGATCTTATGCTGCGAGGCAGCAGCGACATTGCCTTTGTAATCGGCGGTTCGGACGGCGTGAGTGATGAGGTGCGCGCCCGCGCCGACGAGATGCTCAGCTTTGGACGCATTACCTTGCCGCATAACCTGGCGCGTGTGGTGCTGCTAGAGCAGATTTACCGTGCCTGCAAGATCAGTCGTGGCGAGCCGTATCACAAATAGGTCGGCAATACGAAACAATGGCGTGGGACAATACCTTTCGTTTTGAGGAATGTGTCTGAAAGGACTATGAGATATGAAGATTGGATTTGTCGGTTTTGGCAATATGGCGAGCGCTATGGCCGATGGCTGGATCGCTGCCGGTGTAGCTGCGAGCGACATGTGCGCCTGCGCGGGTCGCTACGACGCGCTGGTTGAGCGCTGCGAGGCGCGCGGCATGGTCGCCTGCCACGATGCCGCCGAGGTTGTCGCCGCATCCGATATCGTGGTCGCTGCGGTCAAACCGTACATGATCGAGAAGGTATTCGCCCCGATCAAGGATGCTCTTGCCAAAAAGGTCGTTCTGTCGGTTGCCTGGACCTGGGACAGTGCCAAGTGGGAGCAGGTCCTGCCGGGCGTCGCGCATATCTCGACGGTGCCCAACACGCCGGTTTCGGTAGGCGAGGGCGTCATCGCCTGCGAGAAGGCTTCGACGCTTAACGACGAGCAGCGTGCTGTGGTGCTCGACCTGCTCGGTAAGCTTGGCGCTGTCGTCGAGCTCGACACAAGCCTGCTGTTTGTGGGCGGCACGGTGGGTGGTTGCGCTCCGGCGTTTGTCGCCATGGCAATCGAGGCCCTGGGCGATGCGGCGGTCAAGCACGGTATCCCGCGTGCGGATGCTTATCGCATTGTGAGCCAGATGGTGCTGGGTACGGCAAAGCTGCAGCTTGCAACTGGCCAGCATCCTGCGGCGATGAAGGATGCCGTATGCTCGCCCGGTGGTGCCACCATCAAGGGCGTCGTTGCGCTCGAGGACGCCGGCATGCGCAGCGCCCTGGTCAAGGCAATCGACGCAACCCTCCAGTAAAACCGACCAAAAAAGGGACAGGTTTATGTTGGCAGGTTTTTCCTGCGGTTTTGTCCTTTTAGCGAAAAGTGCCCCGCAACTGGCTCAATTCCAGTTGCGGGGCACTTGCGTTTGCCCAGATAAAACCGACCAAAATAAACCTGTCCCTTTTTGGCAGGTTAGTCCCAGAAGCTGTCTTCTTCGTCCTCGGACTTGGGGCCGCGGTCGACATACATCTTATGGGTGCGCTTCTCCATTACAAAGGCAATAATCGCAAACAGCAGGATGCCGCCGGCGAAAAGGATGGCAAAACCGGTGCGGGTGCCAAACAAAAAGGAAAAAACTGCGTCCATTGGGTGCCTTCTTGCGTAGTTGAGTTGGGTCGTAAACGCTCATAAGTATATACTTGCCCATACATGTACAAGGTTGCAACCTAAATGGAATGTATATCGCCGGAGGATCTAATGCTTGATATCAAGTTTGTTCGCGAGAACCCCGATGCCATCGATGTCGCCATGGCTAACCGCCAGACGTCTTGGGATCGCGAGAAGTTCTTTGAGCTCGACGACGAGCGTCGTGCCGTCATCACTGAGGTTGAGGAACTTCAAGCCACGCGCAATGCCGAGTCCAAGAAGATCGGCGCCCTGATGAAGGAGGGCAAGAAGGACGAGGCCGAGGCCGCCAAAGAGGCCGTGCGCGCCGTCAACGAGAAGATTGACGGTCTGGCCGAGCGCCGCACCGCCCTCGAGCAGGAGCAGTACGACTTCATGGCTCACCTGCCCAACATTCCTTGCGAGGCCACGCCGTACGGCAAGGACGAGGACGAGAACATCGAGCGCCGTCGTTGGGGCACCCCGCGCGAGTTCGACTTCGACTTTAAGCCGCATTGGGATCTGGGCACCGACCTCGACATCCTTGACTTCGAGCGCGGCAACAAGCTCTCCGGCAGCCGCTTCACCGTTCTCGGTGGCGCCGGCGCCCGTCTTGAGCGCGCCCTCATCAACTTCTTCCTCGATACGCACACCAGCCGTGGTTTTAAGGAGTGGTGGCCGCCCATCGTCGTCAAGCGTCAGACCATGTTCGGCACGGGCCAGCTGCCCAAGTTCGAGGACGACGCCTATCACGTCTCGGGCGACAACTTCCTGATCCCCACCGCCGAGGTCGTGCTCACCAACCTGCACGCCGGTGAGGTCCTCGACGCCGATACCCTGCCGCGCCGCTACACCGCCTTCACCCCCTGCTTCCGCGAGGAGGCCGGCTCCGCTGGTCGCGATACCCGCGGCATCATTCGCCAGCACGAGTTCGACAAGGTCGAGATGGTAAAGTTTGCCAAGCCGGAGGAGTCCGACGAGGAGCTCGAGAGCATGACCGCCGAGGCCGAGTTCCTGCTGCAGCAGCTGGGTCTTCCGTATCGCGTGATTAGCCTGTGCACCGGCGACCTGGGCTTCTCTGCCCGTCAGACCTACGACGTCGAGGTCTGGCTGCCGAGCTACAACGCCTACAAGGAGATCAGCTCCTGCTCCAACTGCGGTGACTTCCAGGCCCGTCGCGCCAACATCAAGTATCGCGACCCCGAGAACTTCAAGGGTTCGCGCTATCTGCACACCCTCAACGGTTCCGGTCTGCCGGCTGGCCGTACCATGGCAGCCATTCTGGAGAACTACCAGAACGCTGACGGCACCATCACGATCCCCGAGGTTCTGCGTCCCTACATGGGCGGCCTCGAGAAGATCGAGCCGGTCGCGTAGATTGGCTGCATAAGCGATTTGCTAGGGCACTCCTTTTTGGGGTGCCCTTTTTGTGTGCGGCCATACCATGCCGTGCGGACAGCTCAATAGAAAACACACGAACAACTGTTCTGTATACAGCCATCTACCTGCTATGCTTTTGCTAAATAAGAGCGAGAGAAAGGGGACGCGATGGAGCTGTTTGATGATCGGGTGGTTTTGTTTGAGAGCGACGAGGGCGGGGAGTACCTGCTTGTGACGTGTGAGCCGTCTGGCATGGGTGGCCTGGTGGTTCGACAGACGAGCGAGGGGCCGTTGACGCAATGGTGCTACGAGGAGTCGCCTCATGTGGTTGAGACGTTTGTGGCGCACGAGGGGCTTGTGGCCCTAGAGCATTTCTATGGGGTCCAGACATCTAATCAGGTTGCTCGCATGTTGAGCATCTCGTTTGCCGATTATGATTGTGCCCAGCGGGTGAGATCGCTCCTGAGGGAACTTGATGCTAAGTTTGACGTGATCGAAAAGCCAATCGATCGTACGGGGAATGGCGGTATATGCGGAGCAGCATGACAAGACTGCGTTCCACAAAAAAGTTTGAAATTGTGCTTGACTCCAATAAGCTAAAGTGGTTTTATATGTCTTGCGCTGCGGCGTTACCTCAGCTGGATAGAGGGTCTGACTACGAATCAGAACGTCATAGGTTCGAATCCTATACGCCGCACCAATTGAAATTGAAAGCCTCCGGCAACGGGGGCTTTTCTTTTATGGCAATACCGCATGGATTCGAACCTCGGTCGAGGCGCGGGCGTCAAGAAAACGCGGAGCGTTTTAGCCCGCGGGCGAGCGCGCCGGCAGGCGGGCGAAGCCGGTGCGGATCCGCGCAGCGGATGCGCGGAATCCTATACGCCGCACCAATTGAAATTGAAAGCCTCCGGCAACGGGGGCTTTTCTTTTAGGCGGACGCCGCATGGATTCGAACCTCGGTCGAGGCACGAACAACTTAATTATCACTCCGTAAAATTTTTTCTAATTGTCGCTTGACCCATCGGGGGCTCGCGTGCATAATAATCCGTGCGTTGCGGCGTTACCTCAGCTGGATAGAGGGTCTGACTACGAATCAGAACGTCATAGGTTCGAATCCTATACGCCGCACCAATTGACTTTAAAGCTCCCGGCGACGGGGGCTTTTCTTATATCGCGATGCGTCGAAGATCGCGCCAAGCCCTCCAAATGATTAAAAATCAAATTCGATAACTTTTTTTGAAAAAATGCTTGACCATTATTCAGTCCCTGTGCATAATAATCAACAAGTTGCGGCGTTACCTCAGCTGGATAGAGGGTCTGACTACGAATCAGAACGTCATAGGTTCGAATCCTATACGCCGCACCATTTGAGATTAAAGCTCCCGGCAACGGGGGCTTTTCTTTTACGTAAACACCGCATTGATTCGAACCTCGGTCGAGGCGCGGGCGTAAAGCGGACGATTTCCTGTCGACTCGTGTAAGATTCCGAGTAGATGTCGCGACTAATTCGCGACCACTCCTTCTTCAAGCGACCGATCAGGGTGATACTTCGTGGCAGAGCGTCCGACATACAAGCTCAGGTTTCTCGATCCCAAAAAGCGCTTTCCGGCGATGCCCGAGCAGCCTGCGGGACGCTCATATGGCGTGGTCTGGAAACTCTTTGGCGAGGATCAGCATGAATCTTGCTATGTCGTCGAATTCGTTGGCAAAAGTCATGTGTCGCTTTTGGGCTACGTAAGCGTTTCGGGCGAGGTGTACAAGGTGGACCGCCCCGTCAGCGAGGCTCCGCTGCCCAACGATCCCGACATGGAACTGGTCCTTGACGAGTCGGATTCCAGTATTGGTGAGATTATGGTGAGGGGAGCAAACGGCACGATGCGCGTGCGCGCGCGAACCGTCGGCTCTCCCGAAGGTCCCATGCGCGAACAGTCCGATCACGAGACATGGAATTCGACCCGCTCCCTTCCTTACGGTGAGTTCATGGCCTCGATGTTCTTGCGCTACGTCATATTCGCCGATTCTGAAAACGCTGTCTTAGGCGCGGCAGACGGTGACGGCCTTGACGAGGGCATGAAAAATGCCGTCGACAAGATCAAACTTGTAAAACTCCCCGAGCCGGTTGAGGTACTGCTGGGTTTTGATTCCACGCCGCTGCCCGATGCAATCGAAACGTTGCTCTACCGCATTGACCATACAGATAATCCAGGTGGCATTGAGCGCTATGCCGCCGCTTTGATGGGTGAAGTCAATCTGCCTCGCCTGCGCACCATTGCGGCCAAAACCGAAATGAGCCTGGCGCGCATCGATCGCTCGAGGCTCTTTTATCTCAATTTTGACCGTAGCCTGCTGGACCAGGACGAGATCGATATCCTGCTTGCCGTCGAGAGCCGCCTGAACCGCCTATCGGGCATTCTTGAGCGTATTGGGGCAGGGTTGGGCCCCGTTGCCTCGTCGCCAAGCTTTGAGGGCTGCTCGCTCTTTGACCTATGGCACATCAGCAAGACGACAAACGACGTTCCTCGCCTGCTCGAAACGCTGTCGAATGACAACCCGTGGGCCAAGCCGGGGACGGTTGCGTGCCAGCCGGGTGGCGAGTGGGACGTTCGCACCCGCTTTGCACGTATCGTAGAAGCGCTCAACGTGGTCACGCGGCTCGATTACACCTATCGAGTGAACGTCGCCGAGGGCATCATGCTGGTGCGATTTGGCCGCACGGTTGTCGATGCTATGCCGCAGCGCGAATACGATGCTCAAGATGACGCCTGGCGCGAGGTAGATGAGCCTAAGCGCGCAGCATGGGCCACCGAGCACGATGCGCGTATTGCGCTTACACTCGCAGCGGCTTGCTTTGCCTCGGGTGCTCGCATCACGCGCTGCTACGTGCAGATTGCGGCTCCCGACGGCGAGCAGGGCGAGCGCGTTGTTAAAACGTACTCCTTTGGCCGTGCGGCTTATCTGGCCGATTGCGTTTCTGTCGCCAAGGATCTTGAGAGCATGGACATGGACGATATGCCGTGCAAGCGTGTGCTTGAGGCGTATGAGGCAGATGCGCCGGACATGATTGAGTCTGCAGAAGTTCACGCCCGACCACGTGATGACCATCGTCCATTGCCGCCTGCGCTTCGCGATTTACTGCTCGCTGATACGGCTGACGAGCTTGAGGTCATGGAGGAGGACAACGATCCGTATGTTGCCCGCGTCGTCGAGCTGCGCGAGCAATCCAAAGTTGACCGAGCTGGTGCTTTCGAGGGCTTTTCTCGCCTTGTCGAGGAACTGGAAGCCAAGTGTACTGTTGCTGAGCTTTTGGCGACGGGACCGGTGCAGACCCAGTTCTGCGACAACCAGCTGGTGCGTATGGTACTGCCGGTGTTGGAAGAGGACCGCTCTGTGCGAATCCTTCGTGCGCCCGATGCGCTGTACTTTGCCCAGCACGAGATCTGCAGCTTTTACGCCGAACAAGAGGACTTTGAGCGTGCACTGCCCGAGGTGCGTCGTCTCTACGATTTGGCGCGCTCGTCCATGCAGTCGCACTTTGCGCTCATCAACGTGCTAGCACGCCTGGAGCGCTATGACGAGATTATAGAGGTGGCGCGCCACGGCCTGCGCATTGCCAGCGACCGGCCTTCGATCGGCTACCTGTTCTATCGCCTGGCATTCGCCTACTGGAACTGCGACCAGCTCGAGCTGGCGCTGGCATGTTATCGCCTGGTGCCGCGCGGCGAGGAATCGGGCGGCAGTGCGCAGGAGGAAATGCAGGGCCTTATGAACGAGATGGGCGTCATCAAACCGCCCACGTTTGAGGGGGCTGTCGAGACCATCCGCAAGGCAGGTCTTGAGCTGCCGCCGGTGCCCGCCGTGACCAATCAACTCGCGGATGCCGCCGTGCAGCTCGTCGATAACGGCTTCTTTTTCTTGGCGCGCGGCTGCATCTACCAAATGTGGCGCACCATGGGCAACGACGAGCTCGGCTCCCTCAACCGCTCGCTGGGGTAGGAGCGGCATAGAAGGGCTGGACCGCGCTTGTCATCCCATTTGCTCGCCATGCCGACAAAACGAAGGGGCTACTGCTACCGGCGGTACCGGGAACATTTGCGTATAGATAAGGTATAACGAATTAAGTCGTAACGAATTAAAGTACGAATTACTGTATCGAGCAGGTCGCCGACAAATTGAATGGAGCCATTTGTATTGGCTCAGGTGGGTGGCTCCAGCAGGACCGGTAAGGTCAAAAGCGGCTAGGTCTGCTAAACCTGTTAAACTCTGCTAAAGTTGCTAAACTTTGCTAAAGTTGTTAAAACTAGCAGAGGAGGATTGAATGCCGAAAGCAATTAATCCCTTTAAGCCAACGGCGGGCATGAATCCGCCTGAGCTTATCGGGCGCGATGCTGTTTTGGATGACTTTGCCGAGGCACTAGAGAATGGTCCTGGTGCCCCCGATCGACTTATGCGCATCTCGGGTGTCCGAGGCACGGGCAAAACGGTGCTTCTCAACGCATTGGGCGATCTTGCGCGAAAAAAGGGATTCGAGGTCGTTGACGTGGCCTCAAATGCCGGTTTTTGCACTAGGATCCTCGAGGCTCTGCAGCGAAATGTTCGTCTTGAGTCAATGTCGATTTCCCCATCGATTTTAGGAGTCAGCCTCGGCTCCGTGGAGGTGTCAAAGTCGGCCTCTCATTTGGGCGAGGCGATGTACGATGCCGCGAAACGCGATGGCCTGTTCATTACGCTCGACGAGATTCAGGATGCCTCAACTGAGGAAATGCGCGAGCTGGGCAATGAGATGCAGCTTTTGATTCGCCAAGGGGCGAATGTCGCTTTTGCATTCGCTGGCTTGCCAACATCGGTGGATGGCGTGGTGGTTGATGATACCCTTACGTTCCTTCAGCGGGCAAAACATATCGAACTCACTCGTCTCTCCGATTTTGAAGTCGGCGGATCGTTTGAGGATACAATGAGACGAGCGGGCAAGGAGCTCGATGAAGACGCCGCTGAGCTATTAACAAAGGCGTCAGCAGGCTATCCCTTTATGGTCCAGTTGGTCGGATATTACGCTTGGCAGGCTGCTGCGCGCAGCGGGGCGGAGAGCGTGAACGAAGGGTCCGCGCGTACGGGTATCCAAGCAGCTCTTGATAGCTTTAATGCTATGGTGATTGCCCCGGCGCTGCGCAGGGTTTCAGAACGACAGTTTCAGTATCTCGCGGCAATGGCTCAATGCGAGGGCGATGAGATTGCCAACGGTGATATCGCCAAAAAGATGGGGCTGCCGGCGAACAAGGTCGGCTCGTATCGTAAACGTCTCATCGATGCGGGGTTGATTGAGCCTGCGGGCTATGGCTGTGTTTCGTTTGCAATTCCGTATATGCGCGACTATTTGTTGGAGGCGGTGCGGGAAAGGTAAAAATGGAATCGCTCCAAATTCCCTCTTGCCCAACTTCGGCTGTTTGGTTACTATAGAACGGCTGTTACGGAGAGCTGACCGAGAGGCCGAAGGTGCTCGCCTGCTAAGCGAGTATGCCCCAAAAGGGCATCTGGGGTTCGAATCCCCAGCTCTCCGCCAGTACGGATTTGAAGAAGGGTCCCATTTGGGGCCCTTTTTTTGTGGAGAAAAGAGGCTGGGGATTCGAACCCTCAAAAAATGAGGCGCCCCGTTGGACGCCTCATTTGGTTCGATGTGATATCGCTTTGGCCCTACACCTCGGGTGCCTTGGCGACGGTCTCGCTTTCTGCCGTGAGTGGGCGGTTGTCGATGCGGCGGCCCAGGCGGTCGAGCTTCACGAGTAGCCATTCAATGGGATTCGGCCCTGCCCCTTCCTCGTCGGCAACCAGGTCCATGACGGCGATCTTGGTGCCGTCCTGCTTGAGCGTAATGCTGCCCACCTTGTCGCCCACATGCACCGTGCCCGAAAGATCGTCGTAGCTAACCTTTTCGGTCACCTCGCCGGCAAGGGAAAACACGGTCGCTTGCGCCGTAGGATCGGCGAGTGTGGCGTCGATCGTCTTATCAGTCCAGTCGGTTTGACCGATGCGCGCCATAAGCGGGTTGCCGTTGGCGGTCTTTTCCTGCGTGTTGGCGATTGCGACCGTCACCTTGTGACCGTAGTACCAATTGGCAAGGGTTGCGGTATCGGTAAAGCGCTGGTCGGTGGTGGTGGAGTTCAAAACGACGGTGTAGATCTCGTCGCCATCGCGGTTGTAGGCACCCGTAAAGCAATAGCCTGCATCGTCGGTAGTGCCGGTCTTGCCACCGATGTTGCCATCTTGGCCCAGCAAATAGTTATGCGTGTCCATGGAATGCGAATGGTCGGTGCCGTCGGCGCCCGTGACCTCGATCCAGGAATCCTCGCTCGCTACGACCTCGCGGATCGTGTCGTTTTTCATGGCCTCCTGCATCATCAGCGCTACGTCGTGTGCGGTTGAGTGCATATCGCCAGCCCACTCATCAAAGTCCAGACCATGCGGGTTTTCAAAAAGCGTACCGGTGCAGCCGAGCTTCTTAGCGCGCTCGTTCATGGCCTTCACAAATGTGGCCTCGGCGTCTTTGGTCTTAGGGTCGATCTTCTTGCCCATATATTCGGCGAGCACGATGGCGGCGTCGTTGCCCGAGGGAATCATCAGGCCGCGCAGTGCCTGCTCCACGGTGAGCTCGTCACCTTCGAGCAAGCCGGCGGTCGAATTACCCACGGTGGCTGCGGCGTTGCTCACCGTGACCTTCTCGTCCATCTTGCAATTCTCGACGGTTAGGATTGCGGTCATGACCTTGGTGATCGAGGCAATCTTGACCTGCTCATCGGCGCCGCGGGCATAGTAGACGGTGCCGTCTTTGCCCATGACGAGGGCATTGGTCGCATCGATATCGGGCAGGTTTTCGGCCGTGATGCCGCGCGCATCGGCGGTTTTGCCGCAAACATTGTCGGTCGTGAGTACTTGGGCGCCGGCGACGGTGGGCACGCCAGCGGCAAGGGCGATAGCGCAGACAAAGCCGGCGGCAAGCTGGGCTGAGCGCTTTGCAAAAGAGGTGAGGGACTTCACGGATTTCGCTTTCGACGGGATGGTCTCTTCTGGAACTAGAGTATATCGTTTGCCGGCGTCGGCGATCATCGCGTGCGTGCGTGGCCCACATCCGCGCCCGAACGGGCACAAGGGTGCTTAAGGCCGACTTAATCACCAACGCTTGTTGTGTGTGGCATGCGTCCCCTCGGGCATAATGGAGCGCGAGAGGAGCACGCATGAACGAGCGCATTTTGGTAGTTGATGACGAGAAGGCCATCGCCGACTTGGTTGGTATCTACCTTACAAAAGAGGGCTTTGATGTCCAGATTGCCTATAGCGGGGCCGATGCTGCCAAGGCAATCCTGGAGCAGGAGTTCGATCTGGCACTGTTGGATGTCATGCTGCCCGATATCGATGGCTTTGAGCTACTGCGTACGATCCGTTCCGGCCATACCTATCCTGTGATCATGCTGACGGCGCGCGATGCCCAGCAAGACAAGATCGAGGGCCTTTCGCTTGGCGCGGACGATTACGTGGTTAAGCCGTTCCGTCCGCTGGAGCTCATCGCGCGCGTGCACGCTCAGCTTCGCCGCTACACCAGCTACGGTAGCCGCTCGCAGGCGGCCGAGTCGCCGACCATCCAGCTCGACGGCCTGGAGATCAACCGCGATGCTCGTTCCGTAACGGTGGACGGTGCACCGGTGCGCCTCACGCCCATCGAGTATTCCATCTTGCTGTATCTGGTTGAGCATCGCGGCAGCGTGGTAGCCGTGGAGGATCTGTTCCGCGCGGTGTGGAACGAGGATTTTATGCCCGGCTCCAACAATACGGTGATGGTGCACATTCGCCACCTGCGCGAAAAGATTGGCGACGACGCTCAAAAGCCGCGCTTTATCAAAAACGTCTGGGGCGTCGGCTACATAATCGAATAGCGCCTTTGATGGTGGGGAAGTGGATATGACAAAAGACGATAGGCAGGCATTCGAGGTGCCCGATCGACTCTTTGAATACGTACGGGCAGTCGTCGACAACCGCGCGCTTGCGACGGTGCTGCTCTTTTTGCTGAGCCTGCTGCTGATTGGCATCGACAACATCGCCGGAGTCTTAGCGGTGCTGCTTGTCGGCTTTTTGCTGATCGATCGATTCGAAATCGTGCGCCGTTGCGTGGTGATTGGCGGTGCCGCGTGGGCCATGACGTTGGCGATTGGCGCCATGGCGCTCGGCGGCATCGAAGGGCCAGTGCTGTTCGATGCCGGCTTTGTATTCAACATGCTTGGCTTTGTGCTGGCGCTTGCCGTGTGCGTGCTGTTCTTTTGCGGCCGCGCCCTGTACTACCATGGCTACGAGCAGGGCGAGCAGCATGCCGATTGTGTGCTGGCCGCTCGTATTCAAGATCGCCTGATCGATCACCCCGACACCTGGGATAACATCGACGGCGACTTCTTGGAAGTCGAGGGCGCCCTTAACCGCGTGCGTGACCGTGAGCGCAAGGTGCAGCAAGCTCTGCGTGACGAGTCTCATCGCAAGGACGATTTGGTCACGTACTTGGCACATGACCTACGCACCCCGCTTGCCAGTGTGGTGGGCTATCTTTCGCTGCTGCAAGAGGCTCCTGAGCTGCCGGTTGAGCAACGTGCGCGCTTTACGGGCGTGGCACTCGACAAGGCGCACCGGCTCGATGCGCTCATCGAGGAGTTCTTCGATATCACGCGCTTTGACTTCCACGATATCGTGCTCACGCGCGGCTATGTTGATCTGGGGTTGCTGCTGGCTCAGGTGGCTGACGAGTTCTATCCCATCCTCAACGAGCAGCATAAGGAAGCCCAGGTTGATATTCGCGAGGACCTGACGGTGCTCGTGGATGGCGATAAGATGGCCCGCGTGTTTAACAACATCATGAAAAACGCCGTCGCCTATAGCTATGAGGGCTCGACTATCACGATTGAGGCCAGGCGCCAAGACGATGGCGGCGTGCGCGTGCGCTTTATCAATCAGGGCGATCCTATCCCTGCGGCTAAGCTCAAGGTGATCTTTGAGAAGTTCTATCGCCTGGATGCGGCGCGTGCGACCAATCGCGGTGGTGCCGGCCTGGGCCTTGCTATTGCCAAGGAGATCATCGCGGCACACGGCGGTACCGTTGCATGTGAATCGACGCCCGAACACACGATATTCACCATCGAGCTGCCCGCCGCATAGCCAGCGTGCCCTTACAAACACTTGACAATGCGCTCACGTGCATATGAGCCGCGATTTCTACTATCGATACTGCTGAATTGATATCGATATGGAGGTATGCGGTATGACGGCTGCTGCGGCTGCGGAGCCCACGGAGCTTGAAGAACTCATGGAAGCGCAGGCCGAGGCCGCGCATGAGCGCGAGGTTGGGGATGCGACTCGCCCCACGGCAGAGGAACTTGCCGCCTCGCCGACGCGCATCGACGTCGAGGGCCTCGACCTGTTCTATGGCGACCACCATGCGCTCAAGGACGTGAATATCAAGATCCGCGACAAGCAGATCACCTCGTTCATCGGGCCTTCGGGCTGCGGAAAGTCTACGTTGCTGCGCTGCTTTAACCGCATGAACGACGGCATCAAGGATTGCCGCATCGAGGGCAAGATTGCGCTCGATGGTCAAGATATCCTGGGCGATTGCGACATCTGCCGTTTGCGCCAGCGCGTGGGCATGGTGTTCCAACGCCCCAACCCGTTTCCCATGAGCATCTACGACAACGTCGCCTACGGTCCTCGCGGTATGGGTGTGCGCGACCGCGCCGTGCTCGATGAGCTGGTCGAGGACTCCCTGCGTCGCGCTGCCCTGTGGGACGAGGCCAAGGACAAGCTCAAAGAGTCGGGACTGGGTCTTTCGGGTGGACAGCAGCAGCGCCTGTGCATCGCTCGCGCACTTGCCGTGCAGCCCGACATTCTGCTGATGGACGAGCCGACCTCGGCACTCGACCCTGTGTCGACGCTCGTGGTGGAGCAGCTGGCCTGCGAGCTCAAGGAGACCTGCACGCTGGTGGTCGTGACGCACAACATGCAGCAGGCCGCGCGTATTTCCGATTCGGTTGCGTTCTTTTTGCTGGGTGAGCTGGTGGAGCACGCGCCCACCGCGCAACTCTTCAAGAATCCGTCCGATCCGCGCACCGCGGATTATTTGACGGGGCGTTTTGGCTGACGCTGTCTTTTACAGGTGCCTTTAGGGTTAAGATGCGGTCATGCCGGCCGCAAAGGGGTTCAACATGATCTATTACGTCGAGGACGATGACAACATCAGGGATTTGACGGTCTATGCGCTGCGCAAGCAGGGGATCGAGGCCGAGGGCTTTTCGTGCGATGGCGAGTTTAAGGCTGCTGTGGCGCGACGGGTGCCCGATGCTGTCCTGCTCGACATCATGCTGCCCGATACCGATGGCCTGGCAATTATGCGTCGCCTGCGTGCCGATCGCCTGACGGCGACGGTGCCCATCATGATGCTTACCGCCAAGGACACCGAGCTCGACAAGGTGATGGCGCTCGATGGCGGTGCCGACGATTACCTGACTAAGCCGTTTTCGCTCATGGAGCTTGCGAGCCGCTGCCGCGCACTGCTGCGTCGCGGCGGCATGGTCAAGCAGGCGAGCGATGTGCTCAGCGTGGGGGACATCGTGCTCTCGCCCAGCCATCGCGAGGTGACCGTTGCCGGCGAGCCGCTTAAGCTCACCCTGCGCGAGTTCGACCTGCTCGAGTACCTCATGCGCAAGCCCGGCGTGGTCTTTACCCGCGAGTCGTTGCTGCAGAGCGTGTGGGGCTGGGACTTCGACGGCGGTTCGCGCACCGTTGACGTGCACGTGCAGACGCTTCGCCAAAAACTGGGCGAGCATGCCAGCGCCATCGAGACCGTGCGCGGCGTGGGTTATCGCCTGGCCGAGCCTTCTGCCGGTGATGGTGCCGAAGGTGACGACACCGCGTCCACCGCATCGGGGGAGTAACCCGTGGTCTTCGCCCCCCAGGGAAAACATACGCTGTCGCACCGCGTTTTTGTGACGATCTTTGTCTGCGCCATGGCGGTTATCGTGGCGTTTACGGTGCTGGGTGCGTTCTTTGTGCAAAACACTTTGGCGGATGCCACGAGTGCCAATCTGGCGCAGGAAACTGAGCTCATTGCTGCCGCCCTCGACGAGCAGCAGGAGCCCATCCCGTTCTTGCGAAGCCTCGATCGCGAGGATCTTCGTATCACGCTGATCAATAAGGACGGATCTGTTGCCTACGACAACGAGGCGTCGCCTTCCACACTGCCCAACCATGGCGATCGCCCCGAGGTCATCGAGGCCTTTGAGAGTGGTTCGGGTTCCGCGGAGCGCGCAAGCTCTACACTCGACGAGATTATGCTGTATCGCGCCGTCACCCTTGATAACGGCCAGGTCGTTCGCTTGGCGCAGGCCCAGCCTGGCGTTGCGGCGATTTTGCTGTCGATGCTGGCGCCGATGCTGCTTATCGCAGCAGCGGGTGCAGTACTCTCGTTTTTTATGGCGCGCCGTGAGTCCCGTGCCATCATCGCGCCGTTACAAGAGGTGGATTTGGATCACCCACGCCGTAGCTATGAGCACGCCTATGCCGAGATGGTTCCCATGCTTGAGCGCATCGAGTCGCAGCGCCAGGAACTCAAGCGCCAAATGGCGGTGCTAGCGGACAACGACCGTATGCGCCGCGAGTTCACGGCGAATATCACCCATGAGCTCAAGACGCCGCTTACAGCGATTTCGGGCTATGCCGAGCTCATCGCAAATGGCATGGTCGAGGGCGAGGACGACCTGCGCAACTTTGGCGGTCGCATCTATCGTGAGGCGGGCCGCTTGGCAGCGCTTGTCAACGACATCCTTACGCTGTCTAACTTGGACGAGGCCGAACGTGCAACTGAGGGCGAGGCGGTGCCCATTGGGTCCACGGAGCCTATTGAGCTCTCGCGTGCGATCTACGCGGTTGAGCAGCGTCTTGAACAGGTTGCCCGTCAGGCGAATGTGACGATAAGTCATGAGACCAAGCCTGTGGTCATCGAAGGCGTGTCGCGCTTGGTCGACGAGCTCATCTATAATCTGGCAAGCAACGCCATCCGCTACAATCGGCCCGGCGGTACGGTTACGCTGCAGTGCGGCACCAACGACGAAGGCCATCCGTTCCTCGCTGTCGCCGACACGGGAATCGGTATCGCGCCTGAAGAACAGGGCAAGGTATTTGAGCGGTTCTATCGCGTGGACAAGAGTAGGTCCAAGGCACGCGGCGGAACCGGCCTGGGGCTTGCCATTGTCAAGCATGCGGCCCTGTATCATCACGCCACGCTCGATCTGTCGAGCGAGTTGGGCGTGGGAACCACCATTACGGTGACGTTTCCCATACAGCAGGACGAGCCATTCGCATAGCGATACAACACAGATATTGATGTAGACGCCGCATTTGACTTTCGGGTGCGGCGTTGTTGTGCAATTTTACGATTGCTTCCGACATTTTTACAGGAGAGCCTGTTTCTTATGTATAGAGTTTGGTCTCGGTAAAAAGATGCGATAACATACGGACAGTTTTGTCAATCCGAACTGGGGAAATGAAAGGCAAGCTGCATGACCCTTCTCGAACTGTTCCAGCTGCTGAAGAAGCACCTCAAGCTGGTCATCACCCTTCCGGTGGTCTGCGCGATCGCCATGGGCATCGTGTCCTTCGTTGCGATGGACAACACCTATACCGCGACGACGAGCATGTACATTCTCGCCAAGACCGACGATAGCGGTCAGATGAGCTACAACGATCTCTCGGCGAGCCAGATGCTTTCCAACGATATCGCCACGCTGCTGGATAGCGATAGCGTTAAGAGCGGCGCCGCCAAAGAACTGGGCCTCACCGATTTGGATGACTACAAGGTGTCTGTTTCCTCCGAGACCACCACGCGTGTCATTACGCTTTCGGTTACCGGCACCGATGCCAAGGAGACGGCTGAGGTCGCAAAGGCCATTGCCAGCTCGGTGAGTACGGTCGCTCAGAACGTCGGCGCTGCCCAGAGCATCAACGTTATCGACGAGGCTAAGACCCCCGAAGCCCCCAGCGGCCCCAAGCGCACGCTGTATATTGCCGTCGCGTTCCTCGCCGGTATCTTTATCGCAGTTGCCTATGTCGTTTTGGCGGACATGCTCAATACCCGCATCCGCGGTGCCGAAGAGGCAGAAGAGCTCCTGGGTATTCCCGTTGTTGGCCGAATTCCGGCTATGAAAGGTGGTAAATAGGCATGGCTAAGGCAAAGAACACCGATAAGCTCGTTGTACAGAATGCCGCCAAGACCCTTCTGGCCAACATCCGCTTTGCGAGCGTGGATGACCCCATTCGCACCATCACCGTTACCTCCTCGATTCCCAACGAGGGCAAGTCTACGGTTTCCATTAACCTTGCTCAGGCAATCGCCACGAGCGGCAAGTCCGTGCTCCTGGTCGAGGCCGATATGCGCCGCAGGTCCCTTTCCGATATGCTCGGCGTTCGTTCGCGCGGCGGACTCTATGCGGTCCTTTCCGAGCAGATCTCCATTGACCAGGCAATTGTCGAGACGGGTCAGAAGAACTTCTACTTCCTCGATGCCGAGCCGCACATTCCCAATCCTGCCGACATCATCGTCTCCCATCGCTTTGCCAAGCTGGTAAAGGCACTGTCCGCCAAGTTCCAGTACGTCATCTTCGATGCTCCTCCGGTCGGCACCTTCATCGATGCTGCTGAGATTGCCAGCTTGACCGACGGCGCGCTGTTCGTGGTGCGCGAGGACTTTACCAAGCGCGAAGAGGCGCTCAACGCTATCGCCCAGCTTAAGAAGTCCGAGAAGGTCAAGCTCATCGGTACCGTCATGAATTACTGTGAGACCGAGACCAGCGAGTACTACTATTCTTACTACACCAAGGACGGTAAGAAGGTTAAGAAGGGCTCCGACGATCAGGGCACTTCCAAAAAGGGCATCTTCACCAACCGAGCAAACGTTTAGTTGATTAAGGCTGACCTATGCGTGACATTCATTGCCATATCTTGCCGGGTGTAGACGACGGCGCCGGTGCTCTCGAAGAGAGCTTGGCGATGCTCGAGGCTGCCAAGCGGGCCGGTGTAACCAGAATCGTTTGCACTCCTCACTGCCGTGATCCCTATTTTGATTACGACAAGATGTGGGATGCCTTTGAGCTGCTGCGCGATAACGCTGACGGTTTTCCGCTCCAGATGGGCTTCGAGGTCAATCATCGAAAGCTCGTTGAGCTTGGTATCGATGCCGCGGATCACTTGCATTTCGATGGGACCAACGAGTTTCTGCTCGAGCTTTCGACGCATGCCGATGCGTATGCGTTTAGAGAGTACGAGAACACGATTTACGATTTGCAGTGCCGTGGCTACCAGGTGATCATCGCTCATCCTGAGCGCTATCGTGCGGTTCAAAAGGATGTAAGCGTGGCGGAGCGCCTGGTCGATATGGGCTGCAAGCTGCAGGCTTCGGCGGACTTTATTGCCGGCGGTCGCTTTGGTCGCGAGAAAAAGCCGGCACAGCGCCTGTTCGATCAGAACCTGTACAGCTTCATCGCGAGCGATGCCCATAACGTGGGTCATTACGACTGCCTGGCGAAGGCTCGCGCGAAGTTTAGCGTGCGCGGAGCTCATTTTCGCTAAAATCTGTCCCTAACGTTCGCATTGAATGAAAGGGCAGCCATGGATATCCAACTTAAGACGGGATGCTTTGATGGCGCGGCGTTGGTGCGCCGCGTCGTTTTTATGGACGAGCAGGGCTACGAGAACGAGTTTGACGCTATCGACGAGGATCCGAACTGCATTCATGTGACGCTCTATGTAGACGGCGAGCTTGCCGGTTGCTCGCGCGTGTTTCCCGAAGAGCTTGAGCGCGCAGCTGACGCAGAGGCTCCGATGTCGCCGGCGTGCGACTTGGACGAAGGCGTCGCGGCGGGGGAGACCTACATTATGGGGCGCGTGGCCGTGCTGCCGAGCATGCGCCGTCGCGGTTTGGCGAGCAAGATTGTCGAGGCCAGTGATACGTGCGCGCGTGATGCCGGCGCCAAGCTCATTAAGCTGCACGCGCAGGAATACGTGCTACCACTCTATGCCAAGGCGGGTTACACGCAGATTGCCCCGGTGGACTACGAAGACGAGGGCCAGCCCCATGTTTGGATGGCCAAGCGCGTAGATGGCAGATAGGGACGTTCCTTTCCTGCCGGCAGTCGGGGACACTCCTTGGCGATTGGCGCATCAGAGCGTTTGGACATACAGTTTTTCGATTCCGTATGTATATATGCGCGCTAATGGGTTATAAAATCTAAGTCTGAACATAGCAGGTCTGCAATGCGGCTCGGGCAACCGGGCCGTTTTTGCGGACGGGGGTAGCGCGAAAGGACTGCACATGCGTCAATTTAAGACCGAGAGCAAAAAACTGCTCGACCTCATGATCAACTCCATCTACACCAATAAGGAAATCTTCCTGCGCGAGCTTATCTCCAACGCGAGCGATGCCGTCGACAAGCTCAACTTTAAGAGCCTGCAGGATCCGAGTGTCAAGCTCGACCAGGGCGACCTGGCTATTCGCGTCTCTTTTGATAAAGACGCCCGCACCATTACCATCTCGGATAACGGCATTGGCATGACCGCCGAGGAGCTCGAGCGCAATCTGGGCACCATCGCCCATTCCGGCTCCGAGGAGTTTAAGACCGAGAACGCCGAGCAACAGGGCTCCGATGTCGACATCATCGGCCAGTTTGGCGTGGGCTTCTACTCTGCCTTTATGGTTGCCAGCCACGTAAAGGTTGTCAGCCGCGCCTATGGCGAGGACACCGCTCACGTGTGGGAGTCTGATGGTCTTGAGGGTTACACCATCGAAGACGGCGAGCGCGCCGAGCACGGCACCGATGTCATCCTGACGCTGCGCGAGAACGAGAAGCTCGACGCCGACGGCGAGGCCGAGACCTACGATCGCTTCCTGACCGAGTGGGGCCTCAAGAGCCTGATTCAGCAGTACAGCAACTATGTGCGCTACCCGATTCAGATGATGGTGAGCAAGAGCCGCCAGAAACCCAAGCCCGAGGACGCCGGCGACGACTACAAGCCCGAGTACGAGGACTACCAGGAGCTCGAGACCATCAACTCCATGACGCCGATCTGGAAAAAGCGCAGCTCCGACGTTGAGCAGAAGGATTACAACGAGTTCTACAAGTCCACGTTCCACGACTTTGACGATCCCGCGCGCACTATCAGCTTCCATGCCGAGGGTACGCTTGAGTACGATGCGCTGCTGTTTGTGCCGGGTCGCGCCCCGTTCGATCTGTACAGCAAGGACTACGAGAAGGGCCTGGCGCTCTACAGCTCCAACGTTCTGATTATGGAGAAGTGCGACGACCTGCTGCCCGACTACTACAACTTTGTGCGCGGTGTCGTGGACTCTGCCGACGTGACGCTCAACATCTCGCGTGAGACGCTGCAACAGAACCGTCAGCTCAAGGCCATTGCCAAGCGTGTCGAGAAGAAGATCACTGCCGATCTTGAGGACATGCGCGACAACGACCGCGAGGCATACGAGAAGTTCTTTGAGAACTTTGGTCGCGGTCTGAAGTACGGCATCTACTCGAGCTACGGCATGAAGGCCGACGAGCTCGCCGACCTGCTGCTGTTCTGGTCTGCCAAGGAGCAGAAGACGATCACCCTGGCCGAGTATGCCAAGGGCATGCCCGAGGATCAGAAGGCCATCTACTACGCCGCCGGCGACTCGCGTGAGCGCTTGGCCAAGATGCCCGTGGTAAAGGGCGTGCTCGAGCGCGGCTATGACGTGCTGTTGCTGACGCAGGATGTGGATGAGTTCACGTTCCAGGCTATGCGTGAGTACGTGGCCGCCGATATGCCCAAGATCTACGAGGACGACGCCGCCCGCGAGGCTGCCGAAAAGGCCGTTGCCGACGGTGCCGAGCCCGAGGTCGAGGATCGTCACCTGGAGCTCAAGAACGTTGCGACTGGCGATCTTGATCTGGCGACCGAGGACGAGAAGAAGGAGGCCGAGGACGCCACCAAGGAAAACGAGGACCTCTTTAGCGCTATGAAGGAGGCGCTCGGTGACAAGGTCGAGAAAGTTGCCGTCTCCGCGCGCCTGACCGATGCCCCCGCTTGCATCACCACCGAGGGTCCGCTTTCGCTCGAGATGGAGAAGGTGCTCCAGAAGGGGCCCGAGGGCGCGCCCGACGGCATGCCCAAGAGCCAGCGCGTGCTCGAGCTCAACGCCAAGCACCCGGTCTTTGACAAGCTTGTCGCTGCCCAGAAGGCAGGCGACGCCGATAAGATCAAGCAGTACTCCGGCTTGCTCTACGATCAGGCCCTGCTGGTCGAGGGCATCCTCCCCGAGGACCCCGTTGCCTTCGCAGCAGCTGTCTGCGAGCTTATGTAATTGGGTAGTTACGCGGTTCTACGAACCGCGTAACTACTCGACGCTGCCCTTCGTTCCGCCGTTCTAACGAACGGCGGACCAGCCGACGCTGCGCGGGCACCAGAGCGACAACTTGTCATTCAAAGAGGACGGCATGACCAGAAGGTCTATGCCGTCCTCTTTTCATGCCAATTTGTTCGCTCTGGTGACCGCTCGCTGGCATTACCAAAACATCGACGGTCCAATAATGATCCCTTGGGGACGGAGAAAAAGTGGTCGTTGGGGACGTTCTTGTTTGACTGGTCGTTTAAGAACGCCCCCGATGACTATTCGGATTGTTAATTTGTGCGGGTTGTGGTTTTGCGACCTGCTGAAATTTGAGATACTGTACAACTGTACGTTAACTAATCTTCGTAGTATATTGCTACCCGCAAAACTCAATACCATTGTGCTTCGAGACGCTAAAGCGCCTACGTACAATGGTTGTTGATAGTACGATTTGATTCAACGACAGGATGGATGGTCCAAGCGTGAGTCTCGGCAGCAAACTATCCAACGCAAAGGTCTCCTTTGCGATATTTAAGCGCGACATTAAGCGACTGCTTATGAACCCCGTCGCCCTGGTGGTTACCTTGGGCGTGTGCGTCATTCCCTCGCTGTATGCCTGGTACAACATCGTTGCCAACTGGGATCCGTACGGAAATACCCAGGGCATTAAAATCGCCATCGCCAACAACGATCAGGGCACCCAGAACGACCTAGTGGGCGAGCTCAATGCGGGCGATAAGGTGGTCGACCAGCTCAAGGAAAACGATCGGCTGGGCTGGACCTTCGTCGACTCGGCTGCCGATGCCAAAGAGGGCGTCGAGAGCGGGGAATACTACGCGGCGATTGTAATCCCCAAGAACTTCTCCGACAATCTCGTCTCGATGCTCGATGGCAATTACCATCAGCCTAAGCTGACCTATTACGTCAACGAGAAAAAGAGCGCCATTGCGCCCAAGGTTACCGATACCGGTGCCAACACCATCGAGGAGCAGATCAACTCGGAGTTTGTCTCCACGGTGGGCGAGACCGTAGCGGGCATCGCCAAGGATGCCGGCATCGATTTAAAGGACAAGGCAACCCAGACTCAGGACTCGCTGACAAGTTCGGTGTCCGAGGCATCCGACACCTTGGGTGAGGTGCGCGATTCGATTGGCGATATGAATGCCGCCATCGATAAGACGAGTGGCGCTATCGCCTCGGCTGATGCGGCGCTTGCCGGCTTGCAAGGTCAGGCACCGTCGCTGACGCAGGCAATCTCCCAGGGCAACGACCTGCTGGGCGAGGCTCGCGCCACGGCGGGCAACTCTATCACCTCGCTCTCCAAGGCACTCTCGGAAGGTAGCCTTGCACTCACCAAGACGTCAGCCTCCGCGAACGCTGCGATTGGCAAGCTAACGGGTACGGTCACATCTACGACCACCCGCATCGACAACTCGCTCGAGTCTCTCCAGGCGACGATCGATCACAATAAGGCCGTTATCGGGCACTTGGAGATTCTCGTTAATGACACGTCGACAGGTTCCGAGGAAATTGACGCGCGCATTGTATCGACCATCGATTCGCTTCGCGAGCAAAACCAGAAGCTGCAGAGCATCAAGGATGGCCTTTCTGCACAGTCGAGCGCCATGGCAAACGACGCTACGGCAATCTCGAACGCGAGCAACGCACTCAACGCGGCAATTCAGACCGGTACGGCTAGCCTCGGTCAGGCTCAGACCGATCTGGGTCAGAACGCACTTCCGAAGGCTTCGAGCGCGCTTGACTCCTTTGCCGCCGTTTCGGGCGATTTGACCGGCATTGTGTCGGGTATGACCCCCACGATAGCGAGCGCGCGCGGCACGCTGGCGCAGCTCGACGCCACGCTCAAGCAGGCAAAGACCACGCTGTCCCAAACCGACGCCTCCCTTGCCAAGGTTCAGGACAAGCTCGCGACCGCCGCCAATGACATTGCGGCGCTGCAGACCTCTGAGTCTATGGGCGAGTTAGCCGACCTCATGGACGTCGACGTCAATGACGTGGCAGATTTCATGGCATCTCCGGTTGAGCTGACGTCCAAGTCAATCTATCCGGTCAAGAGCTTTGGCTCGGGCATCGCGCCCTTCTACACCAATCTGGCGCTGTGGGTAGGCGGCTATGTGCTCATCGCTATCTATAAACTCGAGGTCGACCGCGAGGGCATCGGTAGCTTTACGGCGCGTCAGGGCTACTTTGGCCGCTGGCTGCTGCTGGTGATCCTGGGCGCGTTCCAGGCCATTATCGTTACGGTGGGCGACCTGGTCATTGGCGTTCAGTGCGTCAATCCGCTGCTCTTTGTACTGGGCGGCATCGCTATTTCGTTCACCTACGTCAACATCATCTATGCGCTGTCCACCACGTTTAAGCATATCGGTAAAGCCATTGGCGTCATCCTCGTCATTGTGCAGATCCCCGGCTCGTCGGGCATGTATCCCATCGAGATGATGCCCGGCTTCTTCCAATGGCTGCATCCGCTGCTGCCCTTCACTTATGGCATCAACCTGCTGCGCGAGACCGTCGGTGGCATGTATTCGTTCAACTACCTGTTCAACCTGTGCATCCTGGGCGTGTTCCTTGCCATCGCGCTCTTTATCGGTCTGCAGCTGCGCCCGTTGCTGCTCAACCTCAATCTGCTCTTTGATAAGCAGCTTTCCACGACGGGCCTAATGATCTGCGAGTCCAACGACCTACCGCGCCAGCGCTATTCGCTGCGCACGGCCATGCGCGTCATGCTCGATTCGGATTCGTACCGTCGCGAGCTGCTCGATCATGCCGTGGCGTTTGAGCATCGCTACCCGTACTACATCAAGGGCGGTTTTGCCGCCGTGGTAGGCGTGCAGGTTCTGCTCTTTGTGCTTTCGACGGTGCTCGATATCGACAATAACGGCAAGATCATCCTGCTCGTTATCTGGATCATTTCGGTTATCGCCATCTGCGGCTGGCTCATCAACATCGAATACATCCGTGCGAGCCTCAATACCCAGATGCGTATCTCGGCGCTTTCGGACGAGGACCTTCGCCGCGAGATGCGCGAGCACACGGCTGCCATCCCTGCCGCCCGTCGCATGTTTGGTCTCAACGCCAGCGAGCGTGGCGCCAAGGGAGGCGAACAGCCTACGAGCCGTCTGTCGCATATCGGTGCGCATCGTAAGGCTCAAGATGCCGACGGCGCTGACAACGTAAACGGAAACGACGGGGACACCACCTCGCTTGGCAAGCACTCTAAAGGAGGTGAGGCATAAATGAAAAACATCCTGCACCTGTTTAAGCGCGATGTCCAAAACGTGTCTCGCTCCGTGATCGGCATAGTCGTCGTGATGGGCCTGATCATCGTGCCATGTCTCTATGCATGGTTTAACATCGCCGGAAGCTGGGATCCCTACGGCAATACCGGCAACCTTAAGATTGCAGTGGTCAACACCGATGAGGGTTACGAGAGCGATCTGATTCCCGTCGAGGTCAACGTGGGCGAAAACGTAACCGCCACCCTGCGCGGCAACGAGAACTTCGACTGGGTCGTCCTCAACGACCGCGATAAGGCGATTGAGGGCGTTAAGTCGGGCGCGTACTACGCTGCCGTCGTTATCCCTAAAACGTTTAGCGCCGACATGATGACGCTTTTCTCGACCGAGGTGAAGCACGCCGATATCGAGTTCTATGAGAACCAGAAGGCCAACGCCATCGCACAGATCGTGACTGAAAAGGGTTCGAGCGCCGTCCAGAGTCAGGTCAACGAGACCTTTACCAAGACCATCACGACCATCGGCCTTAAGACCGTGTCCAGCCTGCTCGACTATATGAGTACCGACCAGGTGAGCAACTTTATCGCCAATCTGTCCTCGACGCTGGGCGATTCGGTCGAGGACCTGCAGGACGTTCAGGCGAGTGCGACGTCGCTCGCGGGCATTTTGAGCTCCACGTCCGATTCACTGACATCGGCGGGCGGCATGCTCAAGCAGACGGGCACCGTTGATGAGTCGACGAAGCAGCTGATGGAGCACGCCAAGAGCGGCATCAATGATTCCAAGGAAGCGCTCAAGGCCGCCAACGATGCCGTTGACGCGGCGATTGACGGAAGCGCGGGCTCGTTCGACAACGTGTCCGCCGAGCTTGCGAAGGCATTCGATGCCGCGAATCAGCATGTTTACCTTACGGTGTCTCAGCTCAACGAAGCCGCAGCGGCGCTCAATACGCGTGCTGACGATATCGATGCGATGGCCGATCAGCTCCGCAACCTTGCCGACCAGGTGAGTGACGACAAGTTCAAAGACGATCTCAAGTCCGTTGCTACGTCGCTGGGCAGAATTGCCGTGGAGTACCGCAACAATGCGAAGGACCTGACGGCGACCGCAAAGTCCCTTTCGGACGGCATGGCGGAGGTCAACAACTCGCGTGCCGAGGTCGACCAGGCCATCGCCGATGCCAAGGCGGGTATCTCGGGAGCCAAGTCCGACTACGATTCCACGTTCTCGGTTAAGGCCAAGGAGCTTAAGAAGACCATCTCGGGCGTTCTGGATTCCCTGAACGGTATCTCGGGTGACTTGGATAGCGCCGTGAGCGGTCTGACCGACGCCTCTGGCTCGCTCGCAAAGGGTCTGTCCAAAGCCGCAAAGCTCGTCAACAAGGCTTCTGACCAACTGGGTGAGGCGTCGGACAAGATTAGCGCTTTCAAGGACGAGCTCGACGGTGCTCTTATGTCGGACGATCTGGCCACGATCAAGACGATGATCGGCAACGATCCCGAGGGTCTGGCCGTGTCGCTTTCTGGCCCCGTTGCGCTCGATCGCAAGCCGGTCTATCCGATCCGCAACTACGGTTCGGCCATGGCGCCGTTCTACACGATTTTGTCGCTGTGGGTGGGCTCGATTGTTCTGGCGGCCATGATGAAGGTCTCGGTTGACGATGAGCTTATCAACGAGCTCATCCCCGTACGCCTGCACGAGATCTATCTGGGCCGTTACCTGTTCTTTGGCGGTTTGGCCCTGCTGCAGGCAACGCTCGTGTGCGCGGGCGACATTCTGTTCTTTGGCATTCAGTGCGACAACCCGCTGCAGTTTGTGCTGGCGGGCTGGGTCGCGAGTCTCGTGTTCTCCAATATCGTCTACACGCTCACGGTTTCGTTTGGCGATATCGGCAAGGCGCTCGCTGTCGTGCTGTTGGTCATGCAGGTCGGCGGTTCAGGCGGTACGTTCCCCATCGAGATGACCGGCCCCGTGTTCCAGGCGATCTACCCGTTCCTGCCGTTCACTCACGGCATCAACGCCATGCATGCCGCCATGGCTGGCGCCTACCATATGGAGTACTGGGTTGAACTTGGCATTCTGGCGAGCTATCTGATTCCGTCGCTGGCACTGGGCGTCGTCTTCCGCCGCCCGGTCATCAAAGCCAACGACTGGATTATCGAAAAGCTGGAGTCAACAAAGCTTATTTAGTTACGCGGTTTTACCAAACCGCGTAACGGCTCGACGCTGCAAACGTCCCTAAGCGGCAATCTGACGTTCAATTTCAAGGGCGCGACCAGAAGGTCAGCGCCCTTCCATTTCACGTCACCTTGCTCGCTTAGGGGCGTTTTCGCTGACGTTGCCGGAACATCGAGGTTTTCTGTACCGACGCTTTAGCGTAGTGAATTGCGTGGGTTACTTGGTTGTTGCTACAGTAGCGGGGCGTACCGGGGGTCCGGTGCGCCCCGTTTTTATTTGACCATGAGGCGGCATGCGGTCACGCGCGTGCGGACACCACGCCCAGATTGAGCGCGAGGATGTTCCATGGCCCAATACGCTGCCAACGAAATCGAAAACATGCCCGATAGCCCTGTGGCCCGTGAGGATTTGGGCGCGGGTGGTATTCCCCGGGGTGCCGGCGCACGCTCGCCGTTGTTCTGGAAAGTTCTACTGCTTTCGGTGGCGATTATCTGGGGCTACTCCTTTACCACTATGAAGGACGCACTCGACACCATTCCGGTGTTCGAGCTGGTCTACGTTCGCTTTCTCCCGGCTTCGCTGGTTATGTTCGCCATCTTCCGCAAACGCATCATCGCACACTTTAATGCTCGCAACCTTATCGTCGGGCTTGGTATGGGCGCACTTATGTGGGGCGCGTACGGTTTGCAGACGATTGGCCTGGCGCAGACCACGGCGGGCAAGAGTGCTTTTTTGACGGGTACCTATTGCATCCTCGTGCCGTTTGCGAGCTATGTCCTGAGCGGAGAAAGGCTTACCCGTTACAACTTGGGCGCTGCATTGCTGTGCCTGGCGGGCATTGGCCTGGTGGCACTCGATAGCGTCGAGTTCAATGCTGGAGATGCCATCACGCTGGGCGGCGCGGTCTTCTTTGCTATCCAGATGGCGGTGACCGCCAAGTATGGCCGCAAGATGGATATCAACGTCATCACGTTTTGGATGTTTGTGGGCAATGGCGTTTTGAGCTTAATCACGTCGCTACTATTCGAGACTCAGGCGCCTCTGTCCGTGTGGACGCCGAGTTTTATCGGCGTGATGGTCTTCCTCTCGGTGGGCTGCACGTGCGTGGCACTGCTCGTCCAAAACGTCGGTCTGGCGCACGTCCCGGCCTCGACGGGCTCGTTGCTTCTTTCGATGGAGTCGCCCTCGGGTGTGCTGTTCTCGGTGTTGTTGATGGGGGAGGCGCTCACCTCGCGCCTGCTTGCCGGCTTTGCGCTCATCTTTTTGTCGATTATCTTGAGCGAGACGCATTTCGATTTCTTGCGCCGAAAATCTCGCCCGCAATTGTAAACAACTTGTTGCGCCGCCCTCCCAGGGCGGCGTTTTTTATGTCATGCCCTTACAGTTGTGTCTTGCACTTTACGCTGTCAAAGTGCGTGCTGCAAAAACGTTACTGGAGGGCATCTATGGCACCAGCTCTGTCCGATCTTCAACCGCAACCAGCGCCGCAGGCTACCACGGCGGCGCAGACCGCTATCGGCGATGGCCTAGTCAAAGAAGCCCAGGCATTTGCCGGTGAGCTTGCCGCATGGCGACACGATCTACACCAGATGCCCGAGCTGGGTAATAGCCTCCCACAGACCTCTGCGTATATCCAAGCGCGCTTGACCGAGATGGACATCCCGTTTGCCACGCTCGTCGATGGTTCCTGCGTTGTGGGCCTTGTCGGCGCCGGTGCCGCCGCGGCCCAGGGCAATGGCGTCTGCACGGACGAACAAGCCTGTACGGTTATCATGCTTCGCGGCGACATGGATGCCCTGCCCGTTGCCGAGGAATCGGGCGAGCCCTTTGCATCCACCAACGGCTGCATGCACGCTTGTGGCCACGATATGCATGCGACGGCGCTGCTCGGCGCGGCCCGTTTGCTCAAGGCCCGCGAGGCCGAGCTTGTCGACGCCAATGCCACCGTCAAACTGCTGTTCCAGCCGGGTGAGGAGACCTTTGAGGGGGCACGCGCTGCCATCGCCGATGGCTTGCTGCAGAACCCGCGCCCCCAGGCTGCCTTTGCCATGCACGTCAACAGCCAATCGCCGCTCGGCCTGGTGCTCTATGGGAGCCCGGCGCTTTCGGGCGTGTACGGTTTCCGCATCACGCTGCAGGGCAAGGGCGGCCATGGCTCGAGCCCCGAGATCTGCATCGACCCCATCACGGCCGGCGTCCATGTGCACCTGGCGCTCCAGGAGCTTATCTCCCGCGAGGTGCCAGCGGCCAAGGAAGTCGCACTTACCGTTGGTAAGTTCGCTGGCGGCTTGGCGGCCAACGTCATCCCCGACACCTGTGTGCTCGAGGGGACGCTGCGCGGCTTCGATGTCGAGCTCATGACTCATCTCAAGGAGCGTATCGCGGAGGTCGTCAACGGCGTTGCCGCAACATATCGTACGCCGGCAGCCATCGAGACGCTTTCGGACGTTCCGCCGCTCGTGCTCGACAGCGATATGACCCAGGCCTCGCTTGGTTACGTGGGCGCGGTGCTGCCCAAGGCTGCCTTCCTGCCGCTATTCCACGCCATGGCGAGCGAGGACTTCGCGCTTATCTCGAGCGAGATTCCGAGTGCGTACTTTACCGTGGGCGCGGCCGTGACCGATACGGACGAGCATTTTGCCCAGCATCATCCCAAGGCGCGCTTTAACGATGCCGAGCTTCCTCTCGGCGCCGCGGCTTATGCCGCCGTCGCTCTCGGATACATTGCGGACCACAAGGAGTAATCCATGTCCCAGCAAAGTAAATATTTCCCCGGCTGGCTCGTGGTGGCCTCCGGCTTTGTCATCATGGCCACGTGCTACACCATTTTCGTTAAATGCATGACTATTCCTTCCGCACCAAGCCTTCCGAGATTGGCCTTAAGCCGCTCGGCGAGAACCCGGGCGATCCGTCCGTCTCGACGGCTGGCGACAAGGACGAGCACACGGCGCCCGAGGTTAGCGTCGGCTGGTCGCGTATCAAGAAGAGCCCGGCGTTTTGGCTGCTCGTCGTTGCCTTCCTCTTTATGGGCTTGGTCAATGGCACCATCCTGCCCAACCAGGTTACCAACATGACGAGTGTTACCGTCAACGGCGCCAAGATTGTCACGGGAGGCCACGATCCCATGTGGGCGGGTACCGTACTTTCGGCCTACATGGTCACCGTCGTTATTGCCAAGATTTCGCTCGGTGCAATCTATGACCGCTTTGGCCTGCGCTTTGGCAATATCCTTGGCTCCGTTGCGTGCATTATCGCCTGCGTGGCGCTGTGCTTCCCGACGACGGACCTCGGTCCTATTGTCGCCGCTGTGAGCTTTGGTGTTGGAACGTGCATGGGCACCATCACGCCCACGATCGCGGCTTCCAAGCAGTTTGGCATGGCCGACCTGGGTAAGGTCACGGGCACCATCACCTCGCTCGAGATGGTTGGCGGCACGGTGGGCGCCATCGTCTCGGGAATACTGTTCGATGCCACGGGCTCCTTTACGAGCACATGGATCGTGTGCCTGGCGTGCTCGGTGGCAATGCTGGTGTTCCTGCTGGCGTCTGAGCCCATCGCGGGTAAGCTGCGCGCGAGCGTGGCGGGGGAGTAGGGACGACGTCGCTCGTAGCTCTTTGCCCCGTTTTGTCCGTGGCTGCCTTGGAAGCCGAATGGATGCTCGTACCGTCATTCGGTTTCCCATGCAGCCACGGGCTCAAGAGATGACCCGAAGTCTTTCCGTCCAACGGATTTTGTGATCCGAAGAGGCGGAAGGATTGCAGATTGCACACTGCGGCGGGGGGGGGGGGGGGGGGGGGGGGGGGGGCCCCGCCCCCCGGGGGGGGGCGGGGGCCGGGGGGGGGGGGGGGGGGGGTGTGTTTGATGGGGCGAGGCGCGCGGGAAAAACAAAAAAAA
>CAMQHT010000023.1 GCA_947001705.1 uncultured Collinsella sp. | reverse complement strand
CCCCCCCCCCCCCCCCCCCCCCCCCCCCCCCCCCCCCCCCCCCCCCCCCCACCAAACCACCCCCCCCCCCCCCCCCCCCCCCCCCCCCCCGCCCCCGGCAATGTAATTTTGGCTGACCAAAGGAAGATGCGCAGCCCCAAGGCCGCAACGGCAAAGTCCCCATTACATTAAAAAATATCAGCCCCCGCATATCGAAACGGTCGAGAGGGCCGTCGGCTGCTGTTGCGGCTGCGGCGTCGGGCCAGACCCAGTCGGTGAAGGCCGGGTGATCGTAGCCCTCATCGCACGCGAACTCGAAGGCCTCGGTGCGGAATGCCTCCCACTTATCAATCTGCTCGGCAAACTTATCGGCGTCGACCATGCGCAGCACGTCGGCGGCCAGTGCCCAGCGGTCCATGTTGTTCAGGCGCAGCATGTCGAACGGCGTTGTCGTGGAGCCTTTCTCCTCGTAGCCGTGGACGCGGAAGGCATCGTGGCCGGGGCGGTTCCAGATCAGGCGGCGAATCGTGCCGGCATAGGCGTGGAACGCGAAGAAGACGGGCTTCTCGCCGCAGCCGAACAGCTCAGCCCAGCGCTCGTCGCTGAGAGCCTGGTCGTTCTCGCAGACGTTCTGGATCTTGAGCAGGTCGACCACGTTGACGAACCATACCTTGATGCCCAGCTCGCGCAGCATGTCGGTTGCAGCCAGAGCCTCAAGCGTCGGCACGTCACCGCAGGTGGCGACCACGACGTCGGCCTCGGCGAGCGAATCGGCGGTCGATGCCCACTCCCAAGTCGCAACGCCCTCGGCGAGCTCCGCCTTGGCCTCGTCGACCGTCTGGAAGGTCGGAGCAGGCTGCTTGCCGCAGAAGATGGCGTTGACGCAGTCAGTGGACTGGTAGACGCGCTCGGCCACGGCGAGAGCCATGTTGGCGTCGGCCGGATAGTAGGCGTTTACGATGTGCGTGTCGTTGGCCTTGTTGAGCAGCAGGTCGATAAAGCCGGGGTCCTGATGCGAGAAGCCGTTGTGGTCCTGACGCCAGACGTGGCTCGACAGCAAAATGTTAAGGCCGCTGATGGGGGCACGCCACGGAATCTCGCGCTTGGTAGCCTCGAGCCACTTGCAGTGCTGGTTGACCATGGAGTCGACCACATGGACAAAGCTCTCGTAGGAGCTCCACACGCCGGAACGGCCAGTGAGCACGTAGGCCTCGAGGAAGCCCTCGCATTGGTGCTCGGACAGCTGCTCGACGACCTTACCGGAGCCTGCCAGCAGCTCGTCGTTGGCCTCGTCCTCGTAGAAGCCGGCGTCCCACTGCTTCTTGGTCACCTTGTAGGCAGCCTGCAGGCGGTTGGACGCGGTCTCGTCGGGACCGAAGATGCGGAAGTCATCCATGTTCTTGGCCAGAACGTCGGCAGTGTACTCACCAAAGACGCGGGCGGCCTCGGTGGAGCCCCAGCCATGACCATTAGTGTCGACGGGGACCTCGTGGGCGTGGATATCGGGCAGCTCGAGCTCGCGACGCACCTTACCGCCGTTCGCGTTGGGGTTGGCGCCGATGCGCAGCTCGCCGGTCGGCATAAAGGCCGTCACCTCGGGGCGCACCTGGCCCTCGGGCGTAAAGAGCTCCTCGGGCTTGTAGGAACGCAGCCACTCGCGCAGCACGCGGAAGTGCTCGTGGGTGTCCTTGGCACTCGCCAGCGGCACCTGATGCGCGCGCCAGGAGTCCTCGGTCTTCTTGCCGTCGATCTGCTTGGGGCAGGTCCAGCCCTTGGGCGTGCGGAACACAATCATGGGGTAGGCCGGGCGGACCACGGTCTCGCCTGCGGCGGCCTGGGCCTGCGCGGTTGCCTTGATGTCACAGATCTCATCGAAGACCTGCTCAAACAGGGCAGCGAAACGCGCATGAATGCTTGCGTGGCTCTCGTCGTCAAAGCCGGCGACAAAGAAGTGCGGCTTATAGCCCATGCCCTCAAAGAACTTGGTGAGCTCTTCGTCGGACACGCGGGCGAGGATGGTGGGGTTGGCGATCTTGTAGCCGTTGAGGTGCAGGATCGGCAAAACGATACCGTCGGTTGCCGGGTTCACGAGCTTGTTGGATTGCCAAGAGGTCGCGAGCGGGCCGGTCTCGGACTCGCCGTCGCCCACCACGGCCACGGCCAACAGGCTCGGGTTGTCCATGACGGCACCGTAAGCGTGGCTGAGCGTGTAGCCGAGCTCGCCGCCCTCGTGGATGGAACCGGGCGTCTCGGGCGCAAAGTGGCTCGGGATGCCGCCGGGATAAGAGAACTGGCGGAAGAACTTCTGCAGGCCTGCCTCGTCATTGGTGATGTCGGGGCGAATCTCGCGGTAGGTACCGTCGAGCAGCGACTGAGCAGTACCGGCGGGGCCACCGTGACCAGGGCCCATCAAGAAGATAGCATTCTGGTTGTGGTCGGCGATCAGTCGATTGACGTGACCGAACAGGAAGTTGATGCCGGGCGTGGTGCCCCAGTGGCCAACCAGGCGGTGCTTAACGTCCGGACGACCGAAGTCGCGCACCTCACCGGTTTTCTCGTCGACAAAGTCGGGGCGCATTAGCGGGTTAGAGCGAAGGTAGATCTGACCGACGGACAGATAGTTCGATGCGCGCCAATACAGGTCGACGCCCTCGAGCTCGGAAGCCGGCACCTCGTGGCCCAGCTTTTGCCACGGCGTCCCCAGTGTTTTAGCCATTGTTTATGTCCCTTCGCTGTGCGGTCACCCTCCAATACGGCAACCTTTCGTTGGGACCAGTATATTTGCTAAAACGTTTTATCACCTTTATCAATCCCATCGATTAGCAAAACGCGACATTCACCTGCGGCGTTGATTGTCACAGGTGCTCCACATTCGGTCTCTGCAAATTGGTAAACGTGTTTAGTTGTGTTTAGTAAGCTCGAGCACGCTGTCCTTAACGATAAGCTCCGGCTCCAGAACGACCTCTTCGGCACGCCTGCCGCCCCTACCGGCAAGACGCTTGGACATGCAGCCAAAAGCATGCTCCGCAAGGACACCAGGGTCCTGCTCAATCGCGGTCAGCGCCGGCTCAAAGAGAACGTCGGCCGCCGAGTTGTCATAGCTCACCACCGAGATATCGCCCGGGATGCTCTTCCCCATCTCGTGTAAGCGCTTGAGCAAACCGAGGGCAATGTTATCCGAGCTTGCGAACACGGCAGTGGCGTCAGTTGCGAGCACTGCCTCCGAGGCCTCGTATGCGCTCGGAATGTAGTACTCGCTCTCAAACTCCAAACGCGCGTCGATCGGCAGGCCAACCTCGCGCAGCGCGCGCTCATAGCCGGCAAGTCGCTTGCGACCCGTATTGGAACGGCGGGCATTAACCAGGCAGGCAATACGGCGGTGGCCTTGCTCGATCAGATAGCGGGTGGCCATATAGCCGCCCATCTCGTGGTCGAACATCACCTTGTCGCACTCGAGCCCCTCAATGGCACGGTCGACCATTACGGCCGGGATGGGCAGGTGGCTGACTTCTTCGCGCAGGGCGCGATCATCGGAGAACTCGTCACCCACCACCAGGAAGACGCCATCAACGCCGCGCGTCACCAGCTGGCGCAGCAGCTCCAGATCGTCATCGGCGCTTCCGCCCGAGCTGGTAATGAAGAGCGCATAGCCGTCCTCGCGGCAGCGCTTTTCCAAGCTACCGGCGAGCGAGGCAAAAAAGCGGCTCTCGATGTTAGGGACGATAAGGCCCAGCGTGCGCGACTCGCGCATAACCAGGCTGCGCGCAATCTGGTTGGGAACATAGTGGTTGCGCGCCGCGACCTCTTTGATGAGCTTGCGGTTTTCTTCCGAGATGCGACAGGGCCGATTATTGAGAACAAGCGAGACCGACGAGGGGGAAAGCCCCACCTCCTGGGCGATCTGCTTGAGGGTGACTTTGTTGGCCATCTCGCTCCTTCCGGGTTTACGCGCAATCTCTTGAAAGTATAGCGACTACCCCTCTACCTCGGTGATAAACACTTTACCAATCCGGTGGACGGCTGTTTTATCGCCGCCAGCGCACCAAATCCGTCCGGGTGGGGTATATTGCAATCGATTGATGACAACGACCACCAAAAGGCGGATATCCGTATGCACGAGAACGATTTTTTTAACGAGGACCTGCTGTGCGCGCTCGCTGGCGTTGCCGGCGAGGACAACGTGCTGATGAGCGAGCCCATGCGCGAGCACACCACGTTTAAGATCGGCGGTCCGGCCGACGTCTTTGTCACGCCCGATACTGAGCAGGGCCTCGTCGCCACGCTCGATACCTGCTATCGCTGCAATCTACCGCTCACCATCGTGGGCAACGGCTCCGACTTGCTCGTCGGCGACAAGGGCATCCGCGGCGTCGTCGTAGCGCTGGGCGAGGGCCTCTCCGACATTACGGTCGACGGCACGCACGTCACGGCGGCAGCCGGCGCCTTGCTTTCCGATGTCGCAGCCGCGGCAGCCGAGGCCGGCCTTACCGGCATGGAGCCCATCTCGGGCATTCCCGGATCGGTCGGCGGTGCCTGCTACATGAACGCCGGAGCATACGGCGCTTGCATGGCCGATGTGCTGGAGTCCGTGCGCGTCTACAAGCCCGCCCGCATGCTCGACGACGGCACCCGCGGTAGCGGCAGCATTATCGAGTTCGATGTCGACGAGCTCAACCTGGACTATCGCAAGAGCCGCATTGCCGACGACGGCTTCATCGTGCTCTCGGCCACCTTCAATCTCGCCCCGGGCAACGCCGCGATGATCAAGGCCGACATGGACGACTACCGCCAACGCCGCGAGGACAAGCAGCCGCTCGACATGCCGAGCGCCGGCTCCACCTTCAAGCGCCCCGAGGGCTACTTTGCCGGCAAGCTCATCATGGACGCCGGCCTGCGAGGACACGCCATCGGCGGCGCGCAGGTGAGCGAAAAGCACTGCGGCTTCATCGTCAACGCCGACCACGCCACCGCCGCCGATGTCGACGAACTCATCCGCCACATCCAAACAACCGTCAAAGACCAATTCGACGTAGACCTAGAACCCGAAGTCCACCGAGTAGGCGAATTCCTCTAACAAAGAAGGCCCCGAAAGGGGCCTTCACCATATTTATTCAGATAACCCAGTCCGGTGTGTCGCGCCCCGAACCCGAGAGGGCCGCGTGCCCGCCCGCAATATATTTGATTGATCGCGAGTTCCGCACGCAAAGAAGGCCACTTAATGTGGCCTTCGTCTTGCGCAGGACTGCCCGAGCAGGCAATCAAATATATTGCGGGCGGGCACGCGGCCCAGTCGGCTTTACGACAGCGCAATACCGCCAAGCCAGCCCCAACGCACGCCAGAGCCAGTACCATAAAAGCTGATGAACGAATCAAGCGACTTAGACGTAATGGCACCCTCGTTGCTCATAACGATGCCGCCGCCAACGTAGATACCCACATGACCGTAGATAAGGCCCGGAGCACCCGTGCCGCTGTGCGAGGAATCGGCCACGATCATGCCCACCTGCAGCGCCGAGCGGTCGGAGCTATAGCACCAGGCGTTGAACATGTCACACGCGTTGCCGCCAAAATAGCCCACGCCGGCATTGCGGAAGACGTTGGTAACCCAAGCAGCACACCAGCCCTGGCCGGGAGAAGGCGTCGAGTAGCACGCATTGACGACGGCCTGCTGCTTGCCCGAACCGCCCGTCTGTTGCGGGGTGCCGCCGGCATACGAGCCGCCACCCGAGCTCGAGCCACCCGAAGAAGAGCCCGTGTTCGCAGAGGCCGCGGCTGCCGCAGCCGCCTTCCTAGCGGCCTCCTCAGCCTGGGCGGCAGCGAGGATCTCGGAATCGCGCTGAGCCATGAGTTCCTTGACGTCGTCGGAAAGACCGTTCAGCACGGTCTGGACTTCTTGCTGCTTGGCCTGCATGTCCTGCATCTGGGCAGTCTGCTGATCCTTGAGCTTCTCCAAGTCGGCCTTCTGCGACTCAAGCTCGGTCTTTTGCGCATCGAGCTCTTCCTGGATGGTCTGAATGTCCTCGATGGCGTCGCGGTCGCTCTTGTTGATCTTCTCAACATAGTGCGCATTGGCGACGAGCTCCTCAAACGAGCCCGAGGCGAGCAGCAGCGACAGGATGTTGGTGCCGCCCGACTTATAGCTGGCGGAAACGCGATCGGAAAGATCGCCGCGCTTCTTTTTGAGCTCGGCCTTCTTTTCGTCAATCTGCGCCTGCGTGCTGTCAATCTGGCCCTGTACGCCCTCGATATCGTTGAGGGTCTGGGCGTTCTTGTTGGCCAGCGCCGCGTATTCATTTGCGATGCTGTCGAGCTGGGCCTGGACCTCGTCAAGCTGAGCCTGGGCCGCATTGAGCTTGTCGGTGGTTTCCTTGGTGGCCTCCGCAGCATGGGCGCGAGCGGGCAGACCAAAAAGAACGGCTGCAGAAGCTGCGCCGAACAGGGCCTTGAGGGCAGTGCGACGCGAAAGCTCCTGGGAAAGGATGGAATCGCTGTTTGGTGACATATCTACTCCGTTACATGTTTATTTATATGTCGCTCAACTTATACATATTAGCGTACATCCGGCGCATCCCAACGATTTCCACGAACGGCAGCAAACCGTATGGTCGGCGGCTCGTATGCAAACGTCAAAGTCAAGGTTACGCCCACGCCAAACATTTCAATGAGTACGTTAGCATGTTCATCTGCTTTTCCTGCCCTGCACCTTTTGGGTGCCCCTGCCTGCGCTATACTCCCCTGAAGAAGTGTTCCTGATTCGATAGGAGACTACATGTCCAAAGCACTCGACCCCAAAGACACCTGCGTCCTCGTAACCGGTGGCGCCGGTTTTATCGGCTCGCACACCGTCGTTCAGCTGCTCGAGGGCGGCTACCAGGTCGTCATCGTCGATGACCTCTCCAACTCCAGCGCCGTCGCCGTCGACCGCGTCAAGACCATCGTGGGCGAAGAGGCTGCCAAGAACCTCACCTTCTACGAGGCCAACGTGCTCGACCGCGAGGCCATGAACAAGATCTTCGACACCCATCAGATCGACCGCGTCATCCACTTCGCCGGCTTTAAGGCCGTCGGCGAGTCGGTGAGCAAGCCCGTCGAGTACTACCACAACAACATCGAGAACACCCTGGTGCTCATCGACGTCATGCGCAACCATGGCTGCAAGTCCATCATCTTCTCGAGCTCCTCGACCGTCTACGGCGATCCGGACAACCCGCCCGTCACCGAAGAGGACCCCAAGAAGCCCGCGACCAACCCCTATGGTTGGACCAAGTGGATGATTGAGCAGATCCTCATGGACGTCCACACCGCCGACCCCGAGTGGGACGTCGTGCTGCTCCGTTACTTCAATCCCATCGGTGCCCATCCGTCGGGCCTGATCGGCGAGGACCCCAAGGGCATCCCCAACAACCTGGTGCCCTACGTCGCCCAGGTCGCCGTCGGTAAGCTCGAGGCCGTTCAGGTCTTTGGCAACGACTACCCCACCCCCGACGGCACCGGCGTGCGCGACTACATCCACGTGTGCGACCTGGCATCTGGTCACGTTGCCGCCCTCAACTGGATGAACGGCAAGACCGGCGTCGAGATCTTTAACCTGGGCACCGGCACCGGCACCTCGGTACTCGAGGTCGTCGCCGCCTTCTCCAAGGCCTGCGGCAAGGAGCTGCCCTACGTGATCCGTGAGCGCCGCGCCGGCGACATCGCCGCCAACTGGTGCGATGCCTCCAAGGCCGAGCGCATGATGGGCTGGAAGGCCCAGTACGACATCGCAGACATGTGCCGCGACAGCTGGAATTGGCAGAGCCATAACCCCAACGGCTTCGCCGACGCCGAGTAGCCACTCCCCCGTGCTAGGTTTTGTGGCATGCCTCAAAACCTAGCACGCGACATGCTCGGCACATGCCGCTTCCTGCATGGGTAGATTTCTAGACATGTCCCAAAAATCTACTGGCCCCGGCCTCCAATGTGAGGTCGGGGCTTTTTAGGAACTCGTTCTCGAGCTCGAGCTCGCGCATGCACTTGCGGGCGGCCCTCATCTCGGCGGTCTCGGTCTTGGCCGCGGCCGCCGCGACCGGGTGGTTGGCCAGTTCCTTCTTTCTGACCGTCACCCATCTTCCCAGGATCTTCTCATTGATGCCGAGGTCGGCGGCAACTTGGGCGATGGGCTTCCCCGACGCGACGGCTAAGTCTGCGGCCTCGGTGCGGTGCCCCGCTGTGCAGGAGAGCCTATCTGCCATGACTGAACACTCCTTTCTTTTTGGCGCTGAAACGATTATCGCCGCTCAACGCCATTCCTCTAAGTCAAGTGTCCTGGGATACAATACAGTTCAAATGGACGAGGAGGATCCGGCGCTCCTCTTGATGAGCCCGGAGAGGCCCCTGGTCGTCACCCTTCCCCGCGCGAACGCAAAGCGGACGGCGGCGAGCCATGTCCTCCCCGCGCGTTCCATTTAGGGAGTCCTCGAGAAGTCGATCTCCCTGTGCGATAATCGAGCTATTGAGTCTCGCGAGTTTAGAGCTGGTGATATGCATTGAAAATCAAGGTGAAAAACATCGGCAGGGTCGCTGAGGCCGATATCGAGATTAATGGCATTGCCGTGATCGCCGGGGAGAACGGGACGGGGAAAAGCACGGTTGGAAAAGCGCTTTATGCGGCCTTCAACAGCATGTCCGATTCGGAGAACAAAATCGACCGCATGAGGCGCAATAGTGTTGAACGCGCCATCAGGAAGGCATATGTGGGAGGCCCTCTCGACTCCACGTCTCGCCACAGGCGAACTGCTGGAAGAATGAATGGTTTCATCGACAGGGTTTTTTCGGGCGAGTGCACGAGGGACGAGCTTATTGATGAGATAAAGGAGTATTACGGGGAGGAGATCTCCCGTGAGATCGAATCCGATTTCACGAATGGCGTAGCAGGAGTTGCCGATCAGATTATCGAGATCATGGATATCTCCGATGATGAGGTATTTCGTGCGATTGCGACAAACAGGTTCCAAAGCGAGTTCAACGGCCAGATCAATTCGGTTTTCGGCGAAGAGCCCGGGAAGGTCGAACTCCAGATAAAGGACGCATCTACGGTTTTCTCGGTTGCAGGTGACGAGGTGGCGGAGGTGCACGATAGGAGGGTTTTGCGATTCAGGGCGCATTATCTGGACGACCCGTTCCTGATCGATTCTCTCGGAGGGCCCTACGGCCCCGCTTTTCGGTTCAGGCCCCTCCTTGGACACCAGGAGGAGCTGCGGCAAGATTTGATTCAGGCGACCATCCGTAACGATGACAGCGAGTCCTCGCTGTTCGACGAGATCGCGAAGGAGCGGCACCTGAAGGTTCTCATGGACAAGGTCTCCTCCTTATGTCCGGGGTATTTCGAGAGGAGCGAAAGTCGCGGTCACCTTACGTATCTCGAAGAGGGCTTCGCTCGGGGGTTGGAGCCTGGGAACCTTTCTGCTGGCTTGAAGACGTTCGCCATCATGAAGGTGCTCTTGAAGTCCGGCGCGCTAGATGCCGGAGGGACTATTATCCTCGATGAACCCGAGATTCATCTTCATCCTGCATGGCAGCTGGCCTTCGCCGAGATAATCGTGCTGCTCCAGAAAGAGCTCGGGATGCACGTCTTAATGAGCACCCATAGTCCATATTTCTTGAATGCGATCGAAGTGTATTCTAAGAAGCACGCTGTTGATGGATTGTGCTCATATTATCTTGCGGAGACCTGCGCTGATGGACGCTCTCGCTTTGCCGAAATAACCGGCTCGACTGAGGTCGCCTGCGAGAAGCTGGCGGCTCCTTTTGATACGCTTGAGAGGGAGGAGTACGGCCTTGAGTAGCGACCTGTGCGCCTCCTGCCCTCATCCGAACTCTCCCGTGGTGCCAGATGGCAGCGATGGTTGCTCCCGTTGCAGGACCTGTATCCTAAGGGACTGCACGTCGACCATCTCCAAAACATCCAGAGACGGGAGCGTCTCTCTTGTGGATGACGATTTGCCTGTTGTCAATTTTGACTCTGTTAAAGAATGCTACTGCAAGAAGGTCAATAGGTGGATGCAACTCCCGCGCTCCGCCGATGCGCTGTATTGCGATCGGGAAACGTTATATCTAGTCGAATTTAAAAACGGCAGTCTGAAGGAGACGCTGGGGAAGAGGCTCAATCCCAAGGATGACGAAGAGCTTGGTATCAATCTTGGCCAAAGGGACGCCCTCATCGAGAAGTGCAAGGACAGCGTTTTGATCTGCTCGGACCTGTGGGGAAAGAGGACGAGATGGTTTCGCGAGCACTGCGTCTTTGTTTTGGTATACAACGAGGACAAGAACAAGACCGCGTTGAAGCGGGTTGCCAGCTCGATTAGGAAAAAAGCGCGTTTTGGGCTTCCTGACAAATTGAAAGGTTTTTGCGTGAAGGATGTCTTGACGCTAACCGAAAAGGAGTTTTCGACATCGCTCCTTTCAACTTGGCGAGACGCAGAAGAAATCGCGGAGGTCGACGCGTAGGAGACCGAAAGGCATCCGGTGGCTATTTGCTCCCGATATCGATCGTTCGTCTGCAGTCGGTTTTCTTTCCGCTGCGCCCGCCAGTTTGCGATGAGTCGCGCACCGTGTGAAGCTCAACACGGATGAAATACAAATATAATCCCCCCTTGCACTGTGTTGATAAATATTGCTCGTCGAACTCATCTGAACTGGGCTTTCTTGCATAGAACTGCCTGAACCTGAGCGTTTTCGGGTATCGCATTGCCCGATCGAGCACCATCGCGACCTTCTCAAGCTTGTCCTCGGGCGGACTCATAGCCACAGCCCCGCATGTCGTCCCGGTTGGAGCCGGGATGAGCCCTCAGGAAGCACTGCATGAAGTAGCGCATCCGGTTCACGGGCCCCAGCGGGTTCTGGCCGTCGGGAACGCCCTTGAGCAGCTTCGCGTTGTAGTGCTGGCTCTTCAGTGACAGATTGTTGACGGGAGCCGTGTGGCGCCCGGCTCCATGTCGTGGATGAGCGTGGAGCCGGGCGCCACACGGCTCCCGAACGTCGCCAAGGTCTTCGCCCTGCTTGTCTTGCCAAGGCCCTCCCGGATGAAGATTGAATTGCCTGGCTCATCGCAGCCGAGCGCGACACGGCCTCTACCCGAGACCATCATCTCTACACATAGCCCATCATTCGACAAGAACGCGCAGTTTGTCCTGCATAGGCGCATGGTGTCCCCCTCCGCCGCAAGAGGTGAGCAAAAGAGAGGCTCCCCTCGCCACTACCGGACAAAGGGACCTCTCTGGGGAAACACGCTATAAAACCTTCTTGCCGGGCGGTCGAGTACAGCACCGACGGCGTACCCGTGGAGACCTACCCAGAGCCCACGCCATTTCAAGTTTCTTGGTCTTCAACGCCACAATCCGATAATCATCCAGCCGTCGAAATGACCTCGTCACAGGCGGCAAGCATCTCCTCGTCATGAGTGACAACGATTACAATATGGTCTCTCTTAATTTCATGAAGCAATTTGATCAGCGCGCCTCGACTCTTCGCATCAAGTGCTGAGGTCGGTTCATCAAAAAGCATAACGTCCGGCGATTTCAACAGCTGTCTCACAATTGCAATCTTTTGCTTCTCGCCGCCGGACACCCCTCCTTTCCCGCCGTCAAGCATCGCCGTTGCCCCGTTCTCCACAGAAGCAACCATTTCGTCTAGCCCCAATATGACAAGCATCCGATTCAGCTTATCCATCTCGTAATCATCAGAAAGCAGCGTAAGATTATCGAGAATCGTCCCCTCAACGATAGGGGGTTCTTGCTCCGTAATGCTGACTCGACACCGCCGCAATGCATATCGATCGATGCAACGCTGTGACACCCCGTTGTAGCGAACGGCCCCTTCTGTGTCATCTGGATATAGCCCCAATATCACTGACAGCAGCGAGCTCTTCCCCGAACCATTCGGCCCCGAGATTCCATATAGCCGACCCCTGGAAAACGCGAGCCCCTCAATGCTTAACGCGACCCTTTCCGCCCCTGGATAACGTAGCTTGATGTTCTCTAGACGGATTTCCTCAATCGGACCAAGCGCCAATTTGCCATTCGCTTCCACCGGGACATCCCAAATTCTTTTCAGCCGCTCATAGCATACGCGATTAGTCTGGTAATCCCTTCCCCAGCCCAACAAATACTGTACCGCTGAGCTTAAGTTCGAATAATATCCAACAGCAGTCACGAGAAAACCAGGCAACAGTCTCCCGCCCATCACTTCAACCGCGCCCACAGCAAGAAGACATCCTTGAGCGGCGGAAGCGACCAACGCGTTGCCAAAGGTAAATCTAGACCCTACTTCCTGATTTGCTCTCATCGTTGGATAGAGCCCATTAAAAGCTTCGACCAGTACAGCGCGGGACCTATCGAACAAAGCATGTTTGCGGATGAAATCAACTTTCTCCAACTGATCTTGTAGACAGGAAAAAAACCTCGCGCTCTGCTCTTGTACGTCAAAACTTCTCTCAAACAGCCTTGCGCGTGAAACCGCATAAAAAGCGGCACTCGCTGCCGCAAGAACAAGGCAGACCACACTCAACTTGATATTCAGGCTACCGAGAACAAACAGGGCGGACAAAAGGGTGATAACGTTGCTTGAAACCCCCACAACCGAGTTGATTACGAAGATGACAAGGTCATTAGCGTCGTGATTGATTTGCTGGTTATAATACGACGCGTTGAAGCCCTCGAAGAATGCCTGGGGAAGGTGCTTCACGTGCTCAAGCGTATCCGCATTTAAGCCGAACCCCGCATGCGACTGAAGGTTGATGTACAGCATCTCTGAGCAATACACTAGTCCCGCTCGAACCGCTTGGACCGCAACCAAAATAAGGCAACAAACGAGAACGGCGGCAAGATCGGCGCTGGCCGGCATCGCCAATCGGTTTACCACTATGCCGGTAAGAAAGGGACCCGCAAGCGCAAGCAGCCCGACCAAAACTGTTACGACAAGATAGGCGTAGAATCGACCGCCCAGTATATATTTTCTACAGAGATTAAGCATCAGCCTCATTTTGCCCCGCACCCCGTTTTGCCGTATTCATCATCTGGGAGAGCAGCATTTTTTGCTCGGCATCATACCGGAAGGAAACGCAACGTTTCCCCTCACCGTTTAAGGCGTGGTTGGGGCACCCTCCCATGCACATGGGAAAAGCAAAGCACTCTTGGCATTCCGGGTCATCCGGCTCATATGCCATCCAGTTAATCATGTTCTTGCTCAACATTGGCGGCTCGAAAATAGTTCCGACCCTCCGCTCCTTCATTCCAATGTCATCCCAGCACTTATACAAATCTCCGACGGGATCAACCACGTACGAGTTGATTCCAACGGCGCAACATATCCCGAAATTCGTCCCACCAAAAGGTTGAACTTTGAAGCCCCGCGCAATTGCCCTTTTATAAAACTCAGTCTCCTCATACGAGAACTCTTTTACAGTAAAGCAGTGGCTGTCGTTCGCACATACCTGATTGATATCGTCAACAGGGGCTAAATAGAAGTGAACCTTATTCATCAGGCCATTTAGCTCGAGATAATCCAATAGCTCTTGAGCGGCCTCGATGTTGGTCTTGTCGACGTTGCTCCTTATCGAAATATCGATGATGTCGGCACACTCTTTGACGTTCTTGAGAATACGTTCGTATGTAGGGCTTCCGTCGTGAAGAATCCTTCTCGAATCGTGATCCGACTTCGATCCATCTATAGTCACTTGCGCGCTCGTCACACCACATGCCGCGAGCCTCCTTGCAACATCAGGCGTCAGCAGATAGCCATTTGTCACTATCGATGCGGAATATTCACACGTTGGCCCCACGACATCTTTCAGATCCGACGTAATCCGTTCGATCATCTTCATTCCGAGCAGAGGCTCGCCGCCGTACCATCCAACTGAGAGACTTGCGATACCAGGATAGTAATCTTTCACGAACTTGGAGAGCTGTGTCAAAACCTCCTCGCCCATCGTCGTGTACGCCTGTCCCTTTTCATAGCAGTAGGGACAGCAAAAGTTGCAAGCCATCGTTGGCGCAATGGTAAGGGACAGAGCAGTATTCGCAAAGCGCGCGGCGCGACTTTGCAACCTGATCTCCCCAAGCTCGTCCCTCTCCTCATTGACTAGGATGCCTCCCCTTATCAGCTCCGCGACAAGATCATCGGCATCCCGAACGTCCCCTTCTTGAATCCTTTTGAATTTCTGCGCGTATTCCGGATTTAACGACAGGATGCCGCCGGTTCGCGCATTCATGATAAGAAGACTTATGTTCATGCACCACATTAAATTGCGACAGTTTCACTTCGCACCATCTCCATTTCCAATCAAATCCATATCGACCCTCAGACGCTGCGCATACGCCAGCGCACTACCTTCTTCGATAAAAACTGCACGAAAGCAGCAATAGACATGCGAGCGACACGATGACCGCATGGCCGCATGCAGCCATCAGGACCGTCCCGCCGGCAGCCCCGCACGCCCTCATCCAATAAGCCATGTGAACCGGGGGTAAAACGGTTGGGAAACTCATCGCGATAACAAGGCCCGCGAACGTTGCGACCAGCAAGGCTCCCGACACAAGAGATCTGATCCTGAACACCTCATATGCAACCGCAACCATCAGCGTATAAGCGGCGTCTATAACGATATTCGACAGGAGTGCCGAGGTCACATTACCAACCGTAAGGCTGTCTAGACCGCTTCCGGAGCACACGGCAAAGACCGCAGCGACACCGAGAGTAAACGCGATGTAGGGGCACAGCGTATACACTTCGCAAGCCAATGTCTTTGCCGCAAACAGCTGCCAGCTGCGGAAGCCCCGAGCAATCGAAACTCCCCTTGCCGACACGCTCGTCGCATCACCGAATAGCGTCCCCGCCACAACAACAGAGACGATTGGGAAGAACACCGTATGCGCCATGGAGACGACACTTAGCCAGGAAGAGATACCCGTTGGCCCAACCCCTATCGAGAAAAGATAGCCCGGATCGGCGGAAAAGCCAAAGAACTGGCCCTCTCCCCCTGCGGAGACCCATGCGCCGGACCCGGCAAACACATAAATCCCCGCGATGCCCAAATACATCAGCGCTATTATCACGGCGAGTTTCATTCTCCTTGCGCGGAACAGTTCCGCCCTGACCGACATCCCAAGATTCATCGAACCGCCGTCCTTACAAATAGCGAGACGAGCGCAACTCCAACCGACACAAGAACAGTGCCGCCCGCATACAGCAAAACCTGAATTACACCAACATTCTGCATACTCAGGGAACACAGGTTCATCAGGTAATACACGGGCGAGAGCATGAGCAGCAAGCTGGGCTGACCGCTTCCGTATGTACTTGGGAACCACACCATCACAAATGTCGAAACCGCTATTGCAACGACGCTGCTCGCCACCACACTCCTCGTGAGCAAATACAGGGCGAAGGTAGCGGCGTACATCGAAATGAGCAGCAGCGCGATCATCAGCGCAATCGATACAAATTGGGCAAACCCTGAGCACGAGGCCCCAACGTCCCATTGGGCCATCTTGGTTAAATACAGCGCAGTCGTAGAAAGAAGATACACGGCACCGACCAGAGTGCAGTTCACCAACAGCTTCGTGATCACAATCGCCGCCTGCGACACCCCTCGCGATCTCGATACGGCGTAAGCCACGGATTCAAAGTCTCTCGACGTAGCGTAAACCGCGTAGAGAATCGTCACCGGAATCCAGACCACTGTAGACGCAAAAGACGTCCGGGCAACAGAGCCCAAAACGTCCCCTGCATCCACTAGGTTTCCAATAAAACCTATAGCCCCTCCAAGCGTATACGGGTCATCACCGGCGACCATGATCAGCACCTCAGACGAAATCGCAGCCGCAACCACATACAGCACAGCCGCAAGCGCAATCATCAGAGCGGTCGCCGGGTGCCTGGCGAGCAACCATACCTCGCTCCGAAAAGCTGAGATGAACTCGCGTTTCATCACAGCTCGCTCTCTCGACCGATGAGCTCCGAATAAAACTCCTCAAGGCTCTTCCTATGAGAATACGCCTCCGCAACCCTCACACCTGCGGTCGAGAGCGCTTCGATTGCAATGCCCCGCCCTTCCTTTTTCTCCTCATAGCGCATAAGGACGCTGCCGTCCGGCAGAAAAGAATGTGAGGTCTCATCTCCGAGAACCGATCTCGTTCGCTCCAGATCGTCCACATGCAACACGAAACCACCGCGGCATGACTTTTCCAGCTGAGGTGCGGTCATCCTTCGAATGAGGCGACCATGACTTATGAAGAGGTAATCAGTTGCCAGCTTGTGCATCTCCTCAAGATTGTGGCTGGATACGAGAATCGTTTTACCTTGATCTTTGTTAAGATGCGTAAGGATTTTTCTTACTTCGACTATCCCCATCGGATCCAGGCCGTTTGTCGGCTCGTCCAGGATCAACAGCTCCGGATCGCCCAGCAACGCTATGGCCAGATCGAGACGCCTCCTCATTCCCATTGAGAAGTTCTTCACTTTCTTCCCGCCGGCCTCCCCCAAACCGACGGTTGATAACACACCGTCGATGGAACGATCGGTGGGAAGCCCCCACTCAATACAGCGAACGACCAAGTTGTCTCGCGCGGTCAGATTAGGATACGAAGCATTGAGGTCAGGCATATAACCCAGCCTTTCCCTGCAGCTCCGTATTTCACGTCTCCCGGTTTGCCCAAACATCGAGATCGTTCCTGACGATGGCTCCGAAAGCCCCGTGATCAATCGAATTAACGTGCTCTTGCCGGCACCATTCTCCCCAATGAGTGCACACAGCTCGCCTTCCATTAAAGAGAACGAGACTGATTTAACCGCTTCAAACCCGCCATATCTCTTGGATATGGCACGCAATTCAACTGGGACTTCCCGCATGGACGACATCCTCCCCGTCAATAAAAAGGGACGACATGGCAATTGTGCGGGGTTATAGGTAACGTCGGTTCGCCCCCCATATTGCAATGCCACATCGCCCCTCAGGCGCTGCTGGCCAAAATATCTTTGAACAGTCTGTGCACGCCGTACGGCGTGCACTATCCGCTAAAAGCGGATAGTGCACTCCTGTGAAGAACACTTGGTGCTGCAGCTGCCGTGCGCGTAAAAGAAGCAATTGTTGCACATGGGCTCAGCCCCGGCTGACGGCTCGGTAATCCATTCCATTTCATTCCCCTCCTTTCGCGGTAGAAAGCCAGTTCATCTCTGCCCCCTAGAAACGGAACGTGCAGGACTGATTGGGGCACCTCTTCGTGCATCCCCCGTGCGCGTAGAAGAAGCAGTTGCCGCACGCGGGTGCAACGCCTTCCTCCGGCTCGTTAATCCAATCCATCTCTCCCTCCTTTCCTTGCATACCGAATTGATAATGTTATTCTAATTCAATATGTATCATATTTCAATATAAGCTTATTTATATATTACACAAGGTAAGCACCCCCCCTGCATCCAGCACAGGAAATGACTCTCTCGTTCCCCAGTGACGCGGCGAGAAATACAGGCCACTGCAGGACGTTGAATGAACAGCCCGTGAAAACCGTTGTTTTCACGGGCTGCACCTGCTCAATACTTTTTTATTCTCCAGCCTCAGTCGTCTCTAAGATCGACCACGTAAACATGATCTGACTCCAGGACCGGGTCATCACCCGTCGCGGTCGCCCTGCTCAGCGCGTTGCGGGCGCGCCGCGTCGCCAGTTCCTCAAGTTCTCTTTCGTTGACGCGCTTAATAAGATCGCCAGGCTGGCAATCAAGCTCTACGCAAATATCCAGCAATGTCTTTAACCTAATTGCCTTCACCTTGCCATTTCGTATTTTTGAGATACTTGCCGGTGTGTGCCCGGTCGCCCGAATGATATCCGTACTCGTCTTTCCGCGTCGAAGCAATAAGCTTTCAAGCTCAATAATCAGATAGTCCATGCCGCCCCTCACACCAAATCCTCGGTCTGGTCTTGAAGCAGAGCTCCGTAGCGCCATATCGCAGAAATCGAGAAGCAGCAAACGGCCCCCAGCACAGCACCAATATCTATGGGCAGGGCCAGGTTTTCAAACATCGAATAGGCGTTCCCCAGCAAGTCGAAGGGGCCAATCACTATCGAAAGAAACCCCGGAGAAAACAAGAGGTCACCTATTGCTGCTGCAACAAACAGCCACCCGATAATCGAGATTCTTCGAGCATGCGAAAGGGTAAAGGGCGATTCGCCATGAGCCATGTCCATGCTGATTCCCCGCAGGGTCCATGTGGCCCCTCCGGAAATCAGAAGATACATCAAAGGAACCACTACGGAAACCGTCTTTGATGGATCATATAGGTTTCCTTGAGCAGCCATAAGCCCAATGGAAATAACCACCACCACCGAACAGCAACACACCGCTATAAACAGTGCCGTAAACAGAATCCCAAGCCTTCTTCCGAGAGTCATCATCTTCTGGATGGACTTATCGATCTTCTGGGCGCTATTCACCACAGCTCCTCCTAAAGCAATCAGAGGTCTTCTTACTTACTGTTTTTCCTACATTGTAACGAACTCGATAAGAAGAGGGTCGCTTCACGCCGCGCAATCCCGAACTCCAAGCGTTTCTCATCAGCATTGCCCATCTTTCGAGTCGAAATTCAAATCCAGTTTCTTATCGCATGCCAAAATCAAATCCTGATCGTGGCTTACAACAAGAATTAGCTGATTAAAGGGGTTTCGAGAGACATACTCCGTGAACTCCCGACGGCTTTCTTCGTCTAAATCATTCGTCGGCTCGTCAAACACAAGCACTTCCGGTTGCCTGCAAAGTGCTGAGATTATCCTTAGCTTCCGATACTCTCCACCAGAAAGGTCCCTACAATTCTTACCTTTTAACGATTCGACGGTTCGGCAGAAACTCGGCACAAGCTCGCAGAGATGCTCGCCCGTTCCCCGAATCGATGCCCTCTCAAGATAGTGTTCCACCGTTTCATTCGGAATAAAGAGCTTTTGCGGGCACACCGCAAACAGGTCATGTCGGATCGTCTCCATATCGAGCTCTTCATATGGCACCGACCCCAAAGTCCGATGCCCCCCAGCAGAATATAGTCCAAGAAGCACCTTCAGAAACGTGCTTTTGCCGCATCCGTTCGGCCCGGTAATGGCATAGGTTTTCCCCCTCTCGACCTCCACGGAGAGATCGCGGTACAAGTAGGACTTTTCCGCATATCGGTACGCGATGTTGGACAACGATATGCTCTCCACGTGCCCAGCCGAGATGGTGCCGCGGTCCTCGGCGCCTTCCGACAGAGCCTCCAATCGGTCGAACGAGGCCCTCGCGTCCTGATATGATTTGAAATAATTCAAATAATATTTGAAGCATCCGAACGCCATCGAGTAATACGAGTTCACCATTGTGAACTCGCCAATGCTCATTCTTCCGCTTAATATTTCCATTCCGGAGATCACAAGCAACGCTCCCCGGAACACAGATGAGATCAGGCCGTCGCTCGAGGTGGCCAGATTCGAGACCCTACTTGCTTTCATGTAAATCGGGTAGTACCCCTCGAATATCCCCTTGAGCGTACGGGCACTCTGGTCATATGCCCCATCGCACTTAATGTCAAACAACTGCGACAGCTCGCCGCTCACGGATGCGAACAGCTTGCTCAACCCCTCTTTGTTCGCAAGCGAACTGTTGTACAGCGGCTTTTTCAACACCCTAAATAAAATGAAGTATGCCCCAAGCGAACATGTACTTAACGCCAGAAACACCGGGTTAATTGAAAACAGAACGATGAAAATAAACACAATCAGAACGATGTTAAGCCCGATTGTCAGGAAGTTGTTCACGACAAACGATGACACCGCATTCGAATCCGCATACACCCTCTGCGTTGTATAGGATGAATCCGCCTGCTCCCCCTTTTCCAAGGGCCCTCGTTCAAACGACTCACACGTGGCCCCCATCAGTCTCGTAGTCATCTCCAAAATGACGCGCGATACGTTCACGCCCATCGCATACGACATGAAGGATGCCGATATCCCTATGCTGGCAACAAAGGCTGCAAACCATACGACGCGAGATGGATCCCTATTCGTCACGAGAAAATCTACAAACCCACCGTTTAAGGCGGGCATGACGCACGAGTGAGCATAATTCACCGACATGAGAATCACGAAAAGCCGCGACCCTTTACAGCGAAATAACTCGTTAACCGTCTTCTTAAACATGCCAGCCCCCATCAAGCGACCTTTTATCCAAAACTGAATTAGTTCGCCGCTTAATCGCTCCCATACACTCCTTATTGTTAATCCTCGCAAAACACTATCGCGGGTTGCGATGCCCAGGATTCCGTTTCGCCTTGATATACATACGAATAGACTCCCTATTTACATAGGCAAGTGCGGCGATTATTACGGCAGCCACCATCAGACCGAAAATCGCCCTTTTGTCCGGAAAAAGGGACGAAAAAAGGAGACATATTGCGGAGAAAACTATAACCGCCCCCACCGCTCGGTTTGTGCCTAGAGACTCGGCCGTCCGCTTTTCCTCCTCTAAACGCCCTCCCGATAGCGATGACATTCCAGCAAGCAATCCCGTGAGCTTGCCTCGATACATCATTATTCCGAACACCAGCAGCAGGCATGACCCCACCATTGGAACCACAACGTCCGACATCGCCATCACTCCAGTCCATTCCTTGTCATCGAATCCTAGCGGCGGCTCAGCACATCTGGCGTCAAATGCAACCTCGTGTCAAACGGACTGCTCGCAAGCTCAATTACTTTGCATGAGCTCGAACATACCGGTTTAAACGGCATACAGTTTAGCCTCGATGGCCTACGTGATTCTCATGAACATATGCGGGGGTTCCCGGGGCTATACGACCGGGTACTAGACGCCATCGATATCACGCTGAACGAAACTTCGCTGCACCTTTCGATTGCCTTTTGTCCAACATCATTTAATGTCGACGATTTCAAACCAGTTTGCACGATGCTCCGGGACAAGCTGAAATCGTCGAGCAGGACCGACCGAATTGACCTTCGAGTTCAGCCACTTATGCTCCTCGGCAGAGCCCGAAAAAACCGCACAATTCGCCCTTCAAATAATCAATACCGTCGGTTGGTCAACACGATCAACGACCTTCGATACGATCCAGGCTATCGAGGCTACTTCATGTTTGAGTGGGGCGACCCCATCGACCACTTGGTCAGATTCCCCCAGCTGCAGATGCAATTTGACCAAGTGGCCATCCACGCCAATGGCGATATCGTCGTATCCCCCTATATACCTCTCATCATTGGAAACGTTCGCAAACACAGTCTTCAGGAATACTACGATGCCGGAATGGCAACCGTTTGGGATAAACCCGTTATTACCGCGTTGGCCAATCGCATGCACTCGATTGACGAGATGGAAGAGATCTCATCGTTGATTGCAGACATCAATATGGACGGCGACCTCTATATCGACCTAATCGATGACGATCTAGGCGACCTGAGCGTCCTGTCCCAACTCTAAGGAGATGTTCCCATGTACGAGACCCCAGAAGTAGAGAAGATGGATTCCAAAACCGGCCCCATTCCCGTTGTAGTCAACTTCGCAGCCGTCGTGGATAACGTAGTTGCAGCCGTCTACGATGCCGTCGTTGCGGCCTACGCATTCTGGTACTCGGCAGATAACGACGGCACCGGGGCAAGTACGGCACAAAACTAGTCGCCAACCCATCGAGCAATCACCTCGCCTATCGCTGCATGCGATTGACTGCGCAGCCCTAGCCAACGCCCAGAGCGCCTTGAAGAGCTGCTTGTAAAATTCGCTCATTCAACAACGCGATCTCTTCACCAATCTCGGCCGGCCCGACAGAACTGCACACCAGTCGGACCGGCCAGACCCATAAAACGCTGCGTCCCGTCCACACCACACCTCACGAAACTCGCACTGCCACCACATGGGCGATTCGCGCCTCGATGTTGCGGCGCGATACTATCACGAATAGTCCCCGTCCAACAAGGCTATCCCTTCCACAGGCGTTTCAACTGTCAGTGGTAGCATTAAACTGAACGGTGAAAAATACACTAACACTAACAGCGGAGATGACGACGTCGATGCCCTTCATGCAGCTGAGCACGTCCATCGTCGGCTTCCATCGGGGCTGTTCCGACTGGGACTCCACCTTGGATTCCAGGTCCTTCTTCTCGTCTACCGCCCGCTTGACGCGCTCCTTATAGCAGTCGAGGGCCTGCTGGGCCGTGGGGTCGGCCATCTCCGCGGCTTCGATCCAGGCCCAGTGCGCCCTGGTCCACGTCCCGAGCCTCCTTCTCTGGTCGTCTCCGCCGGGGTGGCACTGCCCATTCCTGGGCAGGTACTTGGAGAGGCGCTGCTTGACGGTAACACGGTAACCTCTCCCGGGCATCGGCAGGGGCCTGGGAGAGGTCCCTGGCGCCCTCGCACTCGCAGTCGGGGACGTGGACCTCGACGATTTCGTGCAGTGCGAGCTGCTTGGCCGAAAACTCGGCGTCGCGCTTGTCGGTCTTGCGTCGCTTGTCGGCCGCGGGCCTCTGCATCTTGGAGACCGCGCCGATGACGCAGTCCACGCCGAGGCAGCGCGGCTCCCTGCAGAAGGGAAAGCCGGTGACGCCGGACTCGTAGACTGCCCCGGGCGACTCGATAGAAAGGATCGAGTCGGCGACGGAGGCGGGGTCGTAGGAGAAGGGGCTTCCCGCCGATCTCGCCCGTGAACGGATTGAAGGCGCATCCTTTGATGCTGCGGGCGTGCACCTCAAGGCCAATAGAGGCAACATGTGGCATTGTGAGCCAGTCTCGCATTGTGGCAACCTGGCTGGCTGCCGGATTTTAATGACGACGACCATTGTCAGCCTTGGCCCACGAATCAAAAGACGATACGAAGCAGGGGCTCACATTGTTCTGCTCATATCGTCTTTATGGCGCACTACCATTCACCGAAATTCGGCAACTTTTTCATTCTCTATATACATGTTTAAACAACATGTTCTACAATAGGGACAATAGAAATGGAAACTCGGGACGAGCCGTTTATCCATCTACGGCGCAGCCCCTTATTCAAAAGGACGGTGAGTGCATCCATGGAGCATGCAAGCGGTGTTCTCATGCCCATCTCGTCTCTGCCCGGACCGTATGGCATCGGCGGCTTTGGCTGGAACGCCTATGACTTTGTCGATTTCCTCGCCTCGTGCAAACAACATTATTGGCAGATTCTGCCCCTTACGACGACGAGCTATGGCGACTCGCCCTATCAGTCGTTCTCGGCCCGTGCGGGCAATCCCAATTTCATTGACTTTGCCGAGCTCATCGAGGCAGGTTACCTGGAGCAGCGCGATATCGACGGCGTGTACCTGGGCTCCGACCCCAGCAATGTCGACTATGGCGCCATCTTTGGTGGCCGTCGTCAGATTCTCGACCGCGCCGCCGAGCGCTTTGCCGCCGACAAGCCGGCCGACTTCGACGAGTTTGTCCAAACCAACGAAGACTGGCTCATCCCCTACTGCGAGTTCATGACCGTCAAGGAGGAGTGCGGTCTCAAGGCATTTTGGGAGTGGCCCGCAGAGCTCCGTACCCGCGGTGAGGCTTCTGCCAAGGTCTGCGCCGCCCATCCCGCGCGCATGCTCTACCACCAGATGACGCAGTACTTCTTCGATCGCCAGTGGAGCCGCCTCAAGGCCTATGCCAACGAGCGCGACATTCTCATCATCGGCGACCTGCCCATCTATGTCTCGCGTGACTCCGTCGAGATGTGGGCGACACCTGAGCTCTTTAAGATCGACGCCGCCGGCAATCCCGTGAGCGTCGCCGGCACGCCGCCCGACCAGTTCTCGGCCACCGGCCAGTACTGGGGCAACCCCATCTACGACTGGGACGCCATGGAGGCCGACGGCTTCTCCTGGTGGGAGGGCCGCATTCGCGCCGCCCTCGACATGTACGACGTCATCCGCCTGGATCACTTCCGCGGCTTCGAGGCCTATTGGGAGGTGCCGTTCTCCTCGCCTGATTCGTCCTACGGTTCGTGGACGCAGGGTCCCGGCCTCAAGCTCTTCAAGACACTCGAGGAAAAGCTCGGCACGCTGCCCATCATCGCCGAGGACCTGGGCTTCCTCACCCCCGGCGTCATCGATATGCGCGACAACTCGGGCTTCCCCGGCATGAAGATCCTGCAGTTTGCCTTTGAGGGCACCAACTCGTACTACCTGCCGCACAACTACATTGCCAACACCGTCGCCTACGTGGGCACCCACGACAACGAGACGGCACGCGGTTGGTTTGAGGGAACGGCCACCCCTCGTCAGCGCGAGCAGGCAGCCCTGTACACCCATCAGCAGGCCGGCGAACCCATGGCAGATGCACTCAATCGCACCATCGCCGCCAGCGTGAGCGACACGTGCATCTACACCATGCAGGACCTGCTCAACTTGGGCAACGAGGCGCGCATCAACACCCCTGCCACGCTGGGCGGCAACTGGACCTGGCGCATGCTCGACGGCGCCATCACCCGCGAGCTCGAGCACAAACTCACCGACTGGACCGAGACCTACTTCCGCATCCCGTCGGAAGCCAAAATCGAGCTTCCTCAATAGGAGCTACCGCGCCCGACCCCTCCCCACCGTGCGGACGCGCTTGCTTTTCCCGCGCGAGGCCACCCCAATCCCCTCGCGCGGGCTTCTTATGAATTGCAGACATGAAACAACCCATCACAGGAGAAAACATGCCCCAAATTAACCTCATGGAACTCGCCGAGCAGTCTTTTGGCACCTCGCTCGAGCAGCTCGACGACCGTCGCATTTACAAGCTGCTGGTCAAACTCGTGCAGGAGCGCTCCGCCACCTGCCCGCTCAACAACGGCAAGAAAAAGCTCTATTACATTTCCGCCGAATTTTTGATCGGCAAGCTGCTCATCAACAACATGATCGACCTCGGCATCTACGACGAGGTTAAGGACCAGCTCACCGCCGCAGGCCACGACCTCAACAAGATCGAGGAATTCGAGGTCGAGCCGTCGCTCGGCAACGGCGGCCTGGGCCGCCTGGCCGCGTGCTTCCTGGATTCCATCGCCACGCTGGGCTTGACCGGCGATGGCGTGGGCCTCAACTATCACTACGGTCTGTTCCGTCAGCGCTTTGTCGACAACCAGCAGAAGGCCGTCCCCGACGAGTGGCTCGGTGAGCAGGACATCCTAGTCGACGATGACCGCTCCTACACCGTCGAGTTCGGCGATTTTGCCGTTACCTCCAAGCTCGTCAACATCGATGTGCCCGGTTACGACCAGCCCACCAAGAACCGCCTGCGCCTGTTCGACCTGGCGAGCGTCGACGACGGCCTGGTCCCCGGCAGCTCCATCGACTTCGACAAGACCGAGATCGCCAAGAACCTCACCTTGTTCCTCTACCCCGACGATTCCGACGAGCAGGGCCGCCTACTTCGCATCTATCAGGAGTACTTCATGGTGAGCAACGCCGCCCAGCTCCTGATCGACGAGGCCGTCGAGCGCGGCAGCAACCTGCACGATCTGGCCGACTACGCCGTGGTCCAAATTAACGACACGCACCCCACCATGGTCATCCCCGAGCTCATCCGCCTGCTCACCACCGAGCACGACATCGAGTTTGACGAGGCCGTGACCATCGTGCGCTCCATGGTCGCCTACACCAACCACACGATCCTTGCCGAGGCGCTCGAGAAGTGGCCGCTCGCCAGCCTGCAGAAGGTCTCCCCCGCCATCGCCGACATTATCGTCAAGCTCGATGAGATCGCGAAAGCCGAGCACGATGACCCGCGCGTCGCCATCATCGACGAGCACGACACCGTCCACATGGCCCACATGGACATCCACTTTGGCTTCTCCATCAACGGCGTAGCCGCCCTCCACACCAAGATCCTGGAGGACACCGAGCTTCATCCGTTCTACGAGATCTATCCCGAGAAGTTCTCCAACAAGACCAACGGCATCACCTTCCGCCGCTGGATCCATGGGGCCAACCCCGCGCTCGCCAGCCTGCTCGACGATGTGATCGGCACCGACTGGCGCAGCACCGGCGATCTGAGCAAACTCGCCAAGTTCGCCGACGACAAGGACGTTCTTGAGCGCCTGGCCGCCACCAAGGTCGAGGCTAAGGCCATCATGCGCCAGTTCATGGCGCTCGAGCAGGGCGTGACCATTCCCTCCAACGCTATCATCGATGTTCAGGTTAAGCGCATCCACGAGTACAAGCGCCAGCAGATGCTCGCGCTCTACATCATCTGGAAGTACCTCGATATCAAGAACGGCAACAGACCTAAGCACCCCGTCACCATCATCTTTGGCGGCAAGGCGGCGCCTGCCTACACTATCGCGCAGGACATCATCCATCTGATCCTGACGCTGTCGCAGTGGATTGCAAACGACCCCGACGTGGCTCCCTACCTGCAGGTTGTCATGATCGAGAACTACAACGTCACCGCCGCCGAGAGCGTGATCCCCGCCGCTGACATCTCCGAGCAGATCAGCCTGGCCTCCAAGGAGGCGAGCGGCACCTCCAACATGAAGTTCATGCTCAACGGCGCCCTAACCCTGTGCACGCTCGACGGCGCCAACGTGGAGATTGCCGAGCTCGTGGGCGACGAGAACATCTATACCTTTGGTGCCTCGTCCAAACAGGTCGAGCAGCTCTATGCCGACGGCACCTATGACGCCGGTGTGCTCTACCGCAAGCCCGGCATTAAACTGCTGGTGGACTTCATCACCAACCCGGCCTTTATGGCGACCGGCAATGCCGAGCGCCTGCAGCGCCTGCACGACGACATTAAGGGCAAGGACTGGTTTATGGCCCTGCTTGACATTGAGGAGTACATCCAGACCAAGGAGCGCGTGCTGGCCGACTACGAGGACCAGGACGCCTGGATGCGCAAGGCGCTCATCAATATCGCCAACGCCGGCACCTTCTCGTCCGACCGCACCATCTCCCAGTACAACGACGAGATCTGGCACCTGAGCTAGCTCATTCCCCTTACCCATTCTCTTGAGAAACGGAGTCGTGGCGACACGGCTCCGTTTTTTGTGCCCGCACGTTACCCTGTGACCCGACTCGACAAACAATCTCGATCTGTAACAACTACTCGGTAAAAACGGCCCCAGCTGTTACAGATTGAGACATACCGGCCCCTCCCTTTGGGTTTATCTCAATCTGTAACATCTGGTACCAAAAATTGGTTCTTCCTGTTACAGATCGAGACAAACGGAATCGTCCCGCAGCAATATCTCAATCTGAAACATCTAGCAGCTGAAATTCGCCTTTGGTGTTACAGATTTAGATGAAATGGTTAGCTAAGCGGAACCGTCTCGATCTGTAATATCTAACGTCCGAAATCGGCCCTACCTGTTACAGATCGAGACAAGCGACCGGTCAGACAATCCCAACACAAAGAAAGGCTCCCCTCTCGCCCAGTGGACGGGAGGGGAGCCTTATATGTGACCACGGCAAAAGGATGGCAAAGCCGCAGTCGCCCAAAAGGAGGGCCTGATTGGATCGGGCCTAGATAAGGTTCTTGCCAGAGACCTTATCGAAGAGGTGGGTCGCGTTCTTCTCGAACTTGAACCAGATGGGGTCGCCTGCCTTGAGCGCGCCCTTGGCCTCGAGGTCGACGACGGGGATAATCAGGACAAACTGGCCGTCGGGAGCGGTCACGTGGACATGCTCGGTCGAGCCCATGAGCTCGGTCACCTCGACGGTGCCCTGGAGCGCACCCTCCTCGCCCTTGTCGGCAAGCAGGATCTGCTCGGGGCGCACGCCGGCCGTAATCTCCTTCACGTCGCCGCCGTCCCAGTTGAGGGCAAGCTGAGCGCAAGTCTCCGGGGCGAGCGCCACGTTCATATCCTCGGTCTTGACAGTAAAGCCGTTGCCCGAGCGCACCAGCTGGGCATCGAAGAAGTTCATCTGCGGCACGCCGATGAAGCCGGCGACGAAGATGTTCGCGGGATGGTTGAAGACCTCCTGCGGCGTGGCGATCTGCTGGACGACGCCGTCCTTCATGACCACGATGCGGTCGCCGAGGGTCATAGCCTCGGTCTGGTCGTGGGTAACGTAGATGAAGGTGCCCTTGATCTCGTGACGCAGCTTAATGAGCTCGGCGCGCATCTGGTTACGAAGCTTGGCATCCAGGTTGGACAGCGGCTCGTCCATCAGGAAGACCTTGGGGTCACGCACGATGGCGCGGCCGATGGCGACGCGCTGGCGCTGGCCGCCAGAGAGCGCCTTGGGCTTACGGTCGAGGTACTCGGTAATACCCAGGATCTCGGCAGCGGAGCGAACCTTGCGGTCGATCTCGTCCTTGGGGACCTTCTTGAGCTCAAGCGTAAACGCCATGTTCTCGTACACCGTCATATTGGGGTACAGAGCATAACTCTGGAACACCATGGCGATGTCGCGGTCCTTGGGCGCCACGTCGTTGACGCGCTTGCCATCGATGAACACATCGCCGGAGGTGATGTCCTCCAGGCCGGCGACCATGCGCATCGTCGTGGACTTACCGCAGCCAGAAGGGCCAACGAGGACGATGAACTCCTGGTCGTGAACGGTGAGGTTGAAGTCCTCTACAGCGAGCACACCGTCCTCGGTAACCTTGAGGTTGTGCTTCTTCTCCTCGGTCTTCTTCTTTTTGCCAAAGAAGCCCTTCTTTTTGGACTCGTTGTTGGGATACACCTTCTGAACATGTTTGAGAACGATCTCGGCCATGTCTTTACCTTTCGATACGCGGCGCCGCGCTGAGAGGCGCCGCCAAAACTTGCAAAACAGTTACGGCATCAGCCCTTGACGGCACCTGCCACCACACCGTCGATGATGTACTTCTGGCAGAAGATGTACATGATGACGATGGGGATGACGACCATCATGATGCACGCCATCATGGGACCGAGCTCGACGTGGCCATAGCCGCCACGGAAGTACTGGATCAAGATAGGAATGGTCTTGTACTTGGTGGAGTCGAGCGTAAGGTAGGGCAGCAGATAGTCGTTCCAGACCCACATGGTCTCAAGGATGCCGACCGAAAGATAGGTGGGCTTCATAATGGGAAGGACGATCTTAAAGAACACCTGGACCGGGTTGCAGCCGTCAATCATGGCCGCTTCCTCAATCTCGAGCGGGATGTTCTTGACGAAGCCGGCGAACATAAAGACCGCGAGGCCCGCGCCAAAACCGAGGTAGATGAAGCAGATGTTAAACGGCGTGTTAAAGCCGATGCGGTCCGCGAGGTTGGACAGCGTGAACATGAGCATCTGGAACGGTACGACCATCGAGAAGACGAACAGGTAATAGAAGAAGTTCGAGATCTTGCTGTTGACGCGCACCACGTACCAAGCGCACATGGAGCAGCACACCAGAATCAGCACGACCGACGTGACCGTGATGATAAGCGAGTACATAAACGCCGAGGCAAAGCCCTGCTCGTTCAGAGCGTGCACGTAGTTTGCGAGGCCGTTGAACGTCTCGGGCGTGAGCAGATCGAACGCCGTGGTGGTGCTGATTGCGGTCGCTTTCTTAAAGGAATTGAGCGCAATCATGAACACGGGGTAGATCCATGCGAGCGACAGGATCGTAAAGAAGATCGAGAGCGCGCGGTTGATAGCCTTATCGCGTTTCATTACTGCTGCACCTCCTTGGACCTCGTGGCCTTAAGCTGGATCATAGAAATAGCGACAACCAGGATGCAGAAGATAACTGCCTTGGCCTGACCGATGCCCTGCCATGCGATGCCAGCACGCGAATAGAACGTGTTGTAGATGTTCAGGGCGAGCATCTCGGTGGAGTGCGCCGGGGCGCCACCGGTAAGGGCGAGGTTCTGGTCGAACAGCTTAAAGCCGTTGGTGATGGACAGGAACAGGCAGATGGTGATGGTCGGCATCAGGTTGGGGATCTTAACCTTCCAAAACGTCTGCCATGCCGTAGCGCCATCGACCTTGGCGGCCTCGATGTAGTCAGACGGAATGGACTGCAGACCGGCGATGTAGATGATCATCATGTAGCCGACCTGTTGCCACAGGGTCAGGATGATAAGGCCCCAGAAGCCAGCGGCGGAGTTGAGGGCGATAAGCTGGGCACCCACGTTGGAGAGCAGGCAGTTGATCAGAATCTGCCAAATGTAACCCAGTACAATGCCGCCAATCAGGTTAGGCATAAAGAAAATCGTACGGAAGATGTTGGTGCCCTTGAGCGCCTTGCGAGTGAGCGCCTGCGCAATGGCCAGCGCGATCACGTTGATGAGCACCGTCGACAGGAAGGCAAACGCCACGGTAAAGAAGAACGACGTGGAGAACTGCGGATCTGGCAGTGCGCGCACGTAGTTCTCGATACCGACAAAGTGCGCGTTATTAATGGTAATAAACTGGCAGAACGAGAGATAGAAACCCTGGATAAAGGGAATCACGAACCCGATCATAAACGCCAGGCACGTGGGCAGCATAAAGAGCGGCCACCAGCGTTTGAGTGCTTTGCCCATAGAAGGGTCCTTTCAATATGCAGGGGGCGGGCAAACCTACGTCTGCCCGCCCCCTGTCGCTAATCAGATAGCTTGGGCAGCAACTGCTTACTCGGAAGCAGCCTTCTCGGTCTTCCAGCCATCGACGAAGGCGTTCTTGACGCCGTCCCACTTGGTGTTGTCGGCAGCATAAGCGATGAGAGCCTGCTTGAGGTTCTTCTTCCACTCCTCAGAGGGGATGTAAACGAAGTCCCAAGCAACGGTCTTCTTGCCGTCCTTGGCCATAGCAACGGCCTGCTGCGAGAAGACGTTGGTGGTCTCCTTAGCGCTCTTGAACGGGGCGGTCAGACCCATCTTGTCAGCGATGATGCTGGTGGCGGTGTCAGAAGTGACGCACCAATACATGAAGTCCTCGGTGGCCTTCTGGGCATCCTCGGAAGCCTGGGAGCTGACGCACCAGTAGTTCTCGCCGCCGGAGCACAGGCCCTGGTTCTCCTCGCCGTCGACGCCGATGTAGATCGGCAGCATGCCGAGCTGGTCGTCGGTCATACCGGCCTTGGTGAGGTCGGCGTAGGCCCAAGAGCCGTTCTGGTAGAAGACGGCCTTGCCGGTTGCGAACTCGTTGGTGGCGTCGTCACCGGTCTTGGAGGCGAGCTGCGAAGGATCGCAGGTGGAGTCGGTGATATACAGGTCGAAGATCTGCTTAAAGTTGTCGAGATACTCGCCCTTGATCTCGTCGTCCTCCTGATTGTGCTCCTTCTCGAACTCGTAGTAGAGCGGGAGGTTGGCGAGGTGCGTGGTGTAGCGCCAGCTGGAGGAGTCATCCATACCGGCGGAAGTGAAGGCACCGTCAACGCCGAGCTCGTCCTTGCGGGCCTGGATGTCATCGGCGCAAGCCTTCAGCTTGTCGAAGGAGTTGATATCCTCGGCCTTGTAGCCGGCCTTCTCGAGGAGCTCCTTGTTGTAGATGATGCCGTAGCTCTCCTGAACCCAGTCGATACCCAGATCCTTGCCGTCGGACTGCAGCGCCAGGGAGTCGTCGATGAGCTCGCCGCGGAGCTTGGTGTCGGAAAGATCGGCGCAGTAGTCCTTCCAGTTCTTAAGGCCGGTGGGGCCGTTGACCTGGAACAGCGTCGGAGCGGAGCTCTTGGACATCTCGGACTTGAGCTTCTCCTCGTAGGTGTTGGAGGCGGCGGTCACGATCTTGACCTCGACGCCCTTCTCCTTCTTGTACGCCTTGGCGATCTCCTTCCACTCCTTGTCGACCTCGGGCTTGAACTGGAGGAAGTAGACCTCGGCAGCGTCACCAGAAGCAGAGGAGCCGGAGCCGGCAGAACCACCGCAGCCCACGAGACCCAGACCAAGAACCGCAGCCGCGGAACCAGCAAAGCCCAGGAACTGCCTTCTGCTCATTTCGTTCTTCATTACAATCCACCCTTTCACACCGTGGCGGCACCCTTTGCCGCCGCCTTCGGAGATTGGCTCGGGGACTTTGCCCCTTTTGCTGATTTGTACAATACGCTATTTGGCTAGTTGTTTGAACAAGTATTACTAGAGCGGTAGAAAAACTTCGGTGAACGGTAATTTCGACTTGATACTTGACAAGTTTTGTATAAACAATTATTTGTTATCGAATGCAGAGAAAACGCCCGATCAAGCCGATGCATCGTCGGTTTGACCGGGCGTTTTCGCTTTGAGGGCATGAGTCTCGTCAGGCTGCGAGCTAGCCGGCTATCGCTTGGAATTGAGGCGGTAATGGAAGATCTCGGGGTGTGTGCGGGCATGCGTGACCTCGAACAAGATGCCGTCCGAGGTGTACGACTGGCTCTCCATAACGGCGACGCAGTTGTACTTGCCAAGGTCCAGATAGCTGCAGTCCTCATCGTTGGCGAGCTCGACACTCACCGTACGACGGCTCGCCATCACTTTGACGCCGCGCTTGTGCTCCAGATAGCCGTAGATAGAATCCGCCGCGATCTCGGGGGTCAGGCCCTTGGCGACCGACGCCAAAAAGTAGCCATGGTCCACTTGGCGCGCGCTGCCGTTGAGGCTTCGGACACGCACTACGCGAATCAGCTCCTCGCCCACCTTAAAGCCCAGGCGGCGAGAGAGTTGCTCAGTGCAAATCAAATGTTCAAAAGACTTGACCTCGGTCGATGCGACGGCATTGTTGCGTTTTGCGAACTCGCCAAACGACTCAACCTCTTCGAGTGCGCCCAGCATGTCGGTTTCGCCCTTAAGCCAAATAACGCGCACGCCCTTACCGTGTATAGGCTGCACAAACATCTGGTCGGCCAGCATGCTCAAGGCGCGTCGAACGGTATTGCGCGTGCAGCCAAACTCCGCGGTCAGCTCGGCTTCGGTTGGCAGCATCTCCTGAAACGCATAGGTCCCGTTGATGATGCGCGAACGGATCTCGCGGTAGATTCCTTCGTAAATCGCTTTTGGCATGATTTCACCTCTAATGAATATGTATGGCTAGGCACGATAGCATTTCTTAAAGTTGTTTAAACCGATTATCGGTAAAGCACGGATTATTTACCGTCGACGGTTCCCCCGAAACCCAAATCGGACCGAATCAAAACCGTCAATGCGGCAAGCAGCCAGTCCTCTACAATGAGTTCATTGTTTAAACGTTCTTGCTCGCACAGCATGTTGCATCCGGAAGGCATATTATGCTGCAGAAAATCCAACGTTTTGGCGGAGCCATGTTCGCGCCCGCCATGCTGTTTTCTATATCAGGCCTCATGGTCGGCATCTCCGCCCTCGCAACGACCGTGGATATCGTCGGCGACCTCGCCGTATACGGAACCCCCTGGTACGTTTTCTGGACCATCATCCAGCGCGGCTCGTGGACGGTCTTTAAGCGCCTTCCACTTCTTTTTGCCGTAGCGCTGCCTATCGGCCTTGCCCAAAAGCAACCGGCACGCTGCTGCCTCGAGGCGCTCGTAGCCTATTTTGCCTACTGTTTCTTTTTGAGCGAGATCATTAAGCTGAGCGGCGACAACCTTGGACTTAAGTACCCGTCGTCTTTAACCCCCGCCAGCGGCATCACCGTCATCGACGGCATCAAGACGCTCGACACCGGCATTATCGGCCCGCTGGCGGTGTCGGCAACCGTCGTCGCCATCCATGACCGCTTCTACGATGCCAAGGTTCCCGATTGGCTCGGCACCTTCTCGGGTTCCTCGCTGGTCTACCTCATCAGCTTTTTTGCCGTGTTTGCCCTTGCCGCCATCTCGGCCGCCATCGTGCCCTTCGCATACGCTGTGACCGAAACGCTGCGCCACGCACTTGCGGGCGTCGGCCCCTTCGGCGTGGGCATCTTTGTGTTTTTGGAGCGAGCGCTCGAGCCCATGGGGCTGCACCATCTGCTCTATATGCCCATCTATTACGACAATCTGGTCATTCACGACGGTATTTACGCCACGTGGACCAACCTGCTCCCCATTCTCTCCCATAGCACGCGCCCTTTAAATGAACTTGCGCCCTGGGCAGGTTTTACCGCCACCGGCTGGGGCAAGCTCTTTGGCCTTCCCGCCATCGCGGCAGCATTCTATTTCACCGCCAAACCCGAACGCCGCGCCGGCCTTAAGGTCATCCTTTTGCCCGCCATCGTCGCCTCGGTGGTCTGCGGCGTCACCGAGCCGCTCGAGTTTCTCTTTATGTTCACCTATCCCGGACTCTTTTTGCTCTACGCCGTCCTGTCCTCCTGCCTTGCCATGACCATGAACTTCTTTGGCATCGTCGGCATCTTCTCGGGCGGTCTCATGGAAATGACGGCCTTCAACTTCATCCCACTCATGCGAATGCATGCCGGCTCCTACCTTTTGGCGCTCGGTATCGGTCTTGCCTTTAGCCTCATCTTTTTTGTTAGTTTTCGAGCACTCATCTTGGTCTATGACCTTAAGACGCCGGGCCGCGAGGATCATGTCTCCAATCGCGCGGCAATCGATCGTTTAACGGGAAGCGGCTTTGCCAAAGAGCAATCTCCCAATGGCGAGGTCGGTATTCAATCCGATCAAGATCACGTCCTCGCCGAGCGGGTAATTCAGCTTTTAGGTGGCGTTGGCAATATCGTGGGCGCAACCAACTGCGCCACGCGCCTGCGCGTCGAGGTCGCAGACCCTTCCATCGTTGCAGATAATGCGTCGTTTGTCGCGGTGGGCGCCAAGGGCCTCATCATTACGGGCAAGACCGCCCAGGTGATTATTGGCATCTCCGTTCCCCGCGTTAAAGAGCATTTTGACCAGATCATGGGCCTCGAGCCGGGATTTGTGCCCACCACCTCGGCCTCCCCTGCCGCCAGCGCAGCCCATAAGCGCGGCGATATCTGCTTCTTCGATATCGACGGAACACTCGCCTGGCAAGACCCTCGAGTGGCACAAGAACTTCCCGAGAGCGAGCGAGACCTCTCCCCCTATCCCAATGAAGCGGTCTCGCAAGCCATCCGTGATTTTGTCGCCAAGGGCAATATGGCGTTTATCTGCACAGGGCGCACGCTGAGCTGCATCCATCCAAAGCTGCTCGAGCTGCCCTGGACCGGCATCGTCTGCCTCGCGGGTGGCTATGTCGAACTTGAGGGACACGTGATTCGCGATTTGGCGATGACGCCCGGCATGCTGCAGCGCCTTGCTCCCATTCTTGAGCAATCGGACGAAGTGATTCGTTTTGAGGGACTCAATGGCGTCGTTCGCATGAGTGCCGATGCGCCCGACGCCCCGGGATACGCCCGCACCGTGGGCGATGCAATTACGCAGCTGCAACATTACAGCGCCTACAAGATCTTAATGTCCACGTCGCTTGCCAACCGCATCGCTCAGGATCAAGCGTTTGAGCCGCTGCTCTGCTTTAACGAGCTCGAGCTCGAAGTGACCGAGATTTCGCCTCGCGAATGCACCAAGCGCGAGGGTATCCAGTCCGTACTCGACGCCCTCGATCCCCACCACGGAACCGTATACGGCATCGGCGACGCCAGCAATGACGTCTCGCTGATGAACGCCGTCGACGTTGGCATCGCCATGGGCAACGCACCGGACTTCCTCAAGGAAAAGGCCGACTATGTCACCGACAGCATCGACCACGACGGCGTCGTCACCGCGCTCGAACACTTTGGGCTTATCTAGCCAAGCCCCTACCGCACTTGCGGCCGCATGGACCAATCGTCTTCAACCGCCGCGCTCGACGCCCTAATGTGGCAATATGTTGTCTGCATAATGCAACGATGCAACCTATCAAAGAATGCGAGAACCCGTGTCCAGTCCGTTTACCAGCTTTTTAGCCCAGCACTTTGACCAGATTAACGACTATCTGGCCACGTTCTTTGACGGACAGGCGACTTCCGCCGATATCGAGCGCTACCTGTATACCCCGCTCTCGGCATTTACGGCAAACGCTGGCAAGCGCCACCGCCCGCTCATCTGCATGCTCGCCGCCACTGCGGTAGGCGGCAGCTTTGAGAGCGCCCGCAGCGCAGCGGCGGCCATCGAGCACTTTCAGTCGGGCGCACTCATCCACGACGACATCGCCGACAACGGGCAGATTCGTCGCGGCAAGCCCTGCATGCACCTTACCGAGGGCACCGGTCTTGCCATCAACTGCGGTGACCTGGCGCTCACCATGGTCACCAAGACGGTTCTCGACGATCCCACGCTCGAGTCCGACGTGAAGCTGCGTGTGCTCCACGAGCTTACCGAGATGATCGTCCGCACCATCGAGGGTCAAGCACTTGACCTGGGTTGGGTCCGTGACGAGCGCTTTGATATCTCGGTTGATGACTACCTGGACATGGCGACGCACAAGACCGCGTATTACAGTGGAGCCACGCCGCTTGCCGCCGGAGCCATTATCGGCGGCGGCAGCGAAGAGCAGGTCGAGGCGCTACGCGCCTTTGGCCTGCACACCGGCCTTGCCTTTCAGATTCAGGACGACCTGCTCAACTTGGTCGGCACCAAAGAGGCCGCCAACAAGGACTTCCGCACCGACATCACCGAGGGTAAACGCACGCTCGTTGCCGTGCACGCCCTGTCTGATGAGCGCCATCACGACGAGGTCGAGGCAATCCTTTCCTCGGGCACCGAGGACCCCGCGCAGCTCGCGCGCGCCGTGGAAATCTTCCAGCAGATCGGCTCTGTCGATTTCGCCCACAACTATGCGCTCGACCTGACCGCCAAGGCCAAGGCCGCTATCGAAGGCGTCGAGCTCGACCCGCATGCGCGCGAGCTCTTCCTCTCCATGGCAGATTTCTTTGTGGAGCGCCTCAACTAGCGGGGGTCACAAAACCTGTGGGCAGCGCGTTTGGGTACAAGTTGCTACACTGTTGAGTGCATGTTTATGCATTGTCTCGCGTTGTCTATCCGACACGCGCTCAAAATAGTACGAATCGTACGCCGAAAGGGGTTCGTTCATGGAACCTATTACCACGGGCATGCAGGGAGCAGCCGTCGAGGATGTTCAGTCCCGCCTTCTGCAGCTCGGTTACACCATCGATGCCGACGAGGTCGCCGACAAGCGCTTTGGCACCACCACCGAGCAGGCCGTCAGCACCTTCAGGCTCGACAGCGGCCTTGCTGCCGGTCATGCCGTCGATATCCCCTGTTGGAGCGCCCTGGTCGACGCCTCGTATAAGCTGGGCGACCGCACTCTGTATCTGCGCATGCCCAATTTCCATGGCGCCGATGTGCAGGCCCTGCAGCGCGCTCTCAACGTTTTGGGCTTTGCCTGTGGCGAAGACGACGGCTACTTTGGTCCGCATACCGAGGCCGCCCTGCAGCAGTTCCAGGAAAATGTCGGCCTGTTTGCCGACGGCATGGCCTTCCAAGACACCTACGCCTACATCAACCGCCTGCACCATGTGTGGGAGGGCAAGCCCTCGGTCACCGAAGCCGAGTCCCGCATCGGTTTTGCTCGCGCCGCCAACGTGCTCGAGCGCTTCCAGATCGCCGTTATCGGTGAGGACCCCATCGCACGCAGCGTTGCTTCGCGCATGTGGAACATCGCCACGGCAACGACCGACAACAGCGGCATGATGCTCTGCGACTCCGAGGTCCCAACCGACGTTGACCTGGTGCTCGAGATCGCAAGCGACGAGCTGCCCGCCGACGCCGCGCCACGCGCCACGATTGCCCTCGCCGAGTGCCACAACCTGGCCCAGCGCATCCGCACCGCCAATGTCGCCGCGCAGCAGAAGCCGGCTCGCATTCGCATTGAGCTCACGGGCATGACGCGCTACAACGGCACCTTCACGGCCAGCGACGCGCAGACGCTCGCCGTACGCCTACTCGACGGCGTTTGCGATGCCCTCGCAGATTAGGTAAACTAGACGAGTTGCTTTTGGGCAACACCACACATTGGGACGTAGTTCAACGGTAGAACTCCGGTTTTTGGTGCCGGCTGTTGGGGGTTCGAATCCCTCCGTCCCAGCCATTAAAACTGAGCGCCCTAAGCCCATAACGGCCCAGGGCGCTTTCTTGTGGGCAAGCGGAGGAATTCGAACCCGCAAGGGTGCGGAGCTGAGGAAACGCGAAGCGTTTTCCAGCGCAGCACGCAAGGAGCGAAGCGACGCAGCGGGGCGCGGCCGCCGACCAGGCAGACGCGGAATCCCTCCGTCCCACACCAGCCAAGAGCCCCTCACGTCAAGCAAATCGAGCCAACGCCGCCAAGCGGAGGAATCCGAACCCGCAAGGATGCGGAGCGACGCAGCGGGGCGCGGCCGCCGCAGGCAGACGCGGTGCCGGCACTTGGGGACGCTCCTAAGTGCCGGCATTATAGGAACGTCCCCAAGTGCCGGCTCGGGACTATTTTCGAGGACCCTCCGAAGGACTGTGGCCAAAAAACGGCAAATATGAGTACTGTTACCGTTGTAGCTACATTATTTTCGTTAATAAAAGAAGATCTTAATGAGATTTATTCGCATCAAGGTCTTCCTTTAATGAACACTTGAGGAGATACGGCAGCTTATCTGCTCGATCGACACGTCAAATCACCTTAAATGTGGTCAAAATTACTGCTACTAAAAGAGTATCAGTACTCATATTTGATGTTTTTTGGCCACGGCTCTTTATAGACACCCTGCACAGCGACGGTGGTAGATTTCGGAACGTGTCCGTCAGCCCCGTTCCGAAAAACGAGCCGCATGCAACGGCCAAGCCACGACAGGCCCCGGGAGAGCGGGGACACCGGCTTAGGTTTATCGCGAGTTCCGCACGAACAGGAGGCCACTTAATGTGGCCTCCGTCGTGAGCAGGACTGTAGAGCAGGAAACCTAAGCCGGTGTCCCCGCTCTCCCGGGGCCGGCGGAATTTAGTTGTTCAGCATGCGGTCGAAGCTTCCCGAGTCGCCAT
>CAMQHT010000022.1 GCA_947001705.1 uncultured Collinsella sp. | reverse complement strand
GGACGCCGCCCTCTCAAGGCGGAGATCACCAGTTCGAATCTGGTACGGGCTACCACTTCTTTTCTGCTGAGGCTTATGGCCCGTTCGTCTAGCGGTTTAGGACGCCGCCCTCTCAAGGCGGAGATCACCAGTTCGAATCTGGTACGGGCTACCATGTTTTAGATACCCGGCCTTTCGTGAGAAGGTCGGGTTTTTTGTTGCGTGTGGGCTGGTCTGTTAATCCCATTTGCCTCATAGCTTTACGTTTTGCTCATCTCCCATACGGGTACAATAGGCCAGATACTTTGACGGTCAGAAGGAGCCTCATGACGGAGTCCTCTCAGCATAGCCCAAAGCCCCAGGTCGAGGTTTCTGGCGGCGATGACAACAAGAGCGCGCGTCGCGGCGCCATCTTCATCGGCGTTGTGCTGATCGGGTATATCGTCTATCTGGTCGTGACCGGGCAGATGGGGCAGTTTTGGGCCGCTATGTCCAGCGTTCAGATGCCCTGGCTCTTCGCCGCATGCTTTTGTATGTTTCTGTATCTCGTTTTTGGCATCGTGGCGTACGCGATCGCCGTTTGGCTCGACCCCGATTCGCCCGTCGGCATCCGCGACCTCATTTCGGTCGAGGCGAGCGGCATCTTCTTTGGCAACCTGACACCCATGATGATGGGCTCTACGCCTGCTCAAATTTACCGCCTTACCAAAGCCGGCCAAAACGTGGGCGAAGCGGGTGCCACGCAGTTCACCCGCTTTATCGTGTACCAGTTTGGCCTGGTGGCATGGGGTGCCATTCTGCTGCTCGCCCGCATGCCGTTTTTCGCCGAGCGTTATGGCGACATGACGCTGCTGTGCGTCTTTAGCTTTGGCGGTCACTGCTGCATCCTACTCGGCATCTTTGCCGTGGCGTTGATGCCCAAGACCGTCACGCGCGTCGCTCATTGCATCATCAATTGGCTCGAGCGCGTGGGCGTCTCGGCCACAAAGATCGAGGGCTGGCGCACCTTTGTCGATGGCGAGATCTACTCGTTTTCCGAGAAATTCAAACTATCTGCCGGCCATTTTTCGTCCATGCTGCTCACGGTCGTCATCACTATGCTGCAGCTGGCGTTTTTCTACCTGGTTCCGTACTTTTTGATGCTCTCTTTTGGCCACCACGAAGTCGACTTTTTCTCGGTCATGGCTGCGAGCGCCTTTGTCCAGCTGCTGAGCTCCGCCGTTCCGCTGCCCGGCGGCACTGGTGGCGCCGAGGGTGGCTTCGCATTGTTTTTGGGTCACTTTTTTGGCACGGCATCGACTGCCGGCTATCTGCTGTGGCGTCTGATCACCTTTATCGCGCCGACCATTTTGGCCGCCCCGCTGCTGGGCCTTAAGAGCGCTCACAACGAGAGTATCCATGCACGCTGGGACCGTATGATGCGCAAGCTCGGGCGCACGCCTCAGACGCCCTCTACGCCCGTTAAGGCACATCCTGCGTGCCAGGTTACCGTTGATCCCAATCAACGTGCTCAAAAGCCTGCTGTGGCCCCTAAGCCGGCACGCCAGACCTACGTTCGCCAGACTGGCGACGGCATTCGCGTTTCCCCGGCGGCGCTCAATAAAAAGAAGCGATCTTAGGGCCCGGTCGGCGAGTCGTGCGTTCTTGATGACGCTCGTCATTGCGATGTGAGTTGTAGGATAATCCTCTTACGTTGATTATCTCCCACATGTAGAGGACTTACAGGTGGGCTGTTGACATGAAGGGGACTCGTCTATGGCTACCACCAAACCGCGCCTTGACCGTCGTATCGTCCGTAGTCGCAATGCGATTCTTTCGGCGTTTGAGCGACTGCTTATGGAAAAGCCCCTGGCCGATATTACGGTGAGCGCTATCGCGCGCGAGGCAAATGTCGACCGTAAGACCTTCTACGTGCACTTTGGCACGGTCGACGGCTTGCTCGACGCCATTGCCGTCGATGTGGTCGAGATGATCGTCGATTCAGTCGAGAAGACGCTTTCCTCCATGGGCGGCGACACCAACGAGCGCGCACTTGGCGCGGCGGCGTCCTTTTTCAAGACCGTTAACGAGGCGCTGTGCAACAACCTGGTGCTTAATCGCCAGTTGATCGAAAACATTCCGCTTGACGACTTTATGGCTCGTCTGCGTGTGCCGCTCGAGCACGAGATCGCTGAGCGCGATCTGCTGCCCGAGGGTCTAAAGGACGAGATGTTCGATTACTACCTGGCGTTTTTGCTGTCCGGCATTATCGGCATCTATCGCACGTGGGCGTTGTCCGATGGCTCGGTTCCCATCGAGCGCGTCTCGGCGGTCGCCAACGACCTGACGTTGAATGGACTATCGAGTCTGGAATCTCGTTTCGAATAGCACTAGCGCCTTATCCCCCCTGAGTTGCGGTGAAATAAGGACTGAATAGGCCTTTTAACAGCTTAAACACTCCCTATTTCACCGCAACTCAGGGGGATTGCATTACTGATAGCGCAGGCACTCGACTGGATCGAGCTTTGCGGCGCGGCGCGCGGGGTAGAAGCCAAAGATCACGCCGATGCCGACCGATACGGCAAACGCGATCAGCACGGTCGTAATGGAGAAGCTCGGCGTAATCGTCCCAGTGGCCCCTAACTCGTTCATAATGCCCGAGCTCGCCGCAAAGAACGTGAGCCCCCAGGCCAGCAGATAGCCAATCACGACACCTAAAATGCCGCCGGTGATGCACAGCGCCGAGGATTCGGCCAGGAACTGGGCCGTGATATCGCGTCGGCTTGCGCCCAGGGCCCGGCGAATGCCAATTTCGCGAATGCGCTCGGTCACGTTGGTGAGCATCATGTTCATAATGCCGATTCCGCCCACAAGGAGCGAAATGCCCGCAACGGCGCCCATGATGAGCGAGAAGGCGCTCATAAAGGAGTTGAGGGCATCGATAGCGCTCTTCATGGAGCTTGCCGACACGCTGTCGTACTCGTCGTCTTCCGAGATGCCCTTCATGCTGCGCACCTTGGACTCGATCGTTTTGCAGAGCTCATCCATATCGGTGCCCTCGGTGGCGAGCGCCGTCACGCTGGGAAACGACGGATTGTCATCGCCGTAGAGCTCGGAGATCGTCGCTCGGGGCATGAACAGGCTCAGTGAGCCCATGGAGTCGTTGCCACCGTCGATAACGCCAATAATCTGCACGTCTCCGCTTGAAACCTTGATGGTCTTGCCGATCGCGTCCTGTTCGTTGCCGTACAGTTGATCGGCGCCGCCGCGGCCAATGAGCGCCACGCGCGCGCCGGATTTGGACTCGATGTCGTTATAGGTGCGACCGGCAACGATCTTGCTGGCGCCCACGGCATCGAGCATGTCACTATCGACACCTTGGGCCATGACGGTATAGCTCTTATCTCTAACTTTGTACTCGGAATAGGCGCTGTCGACGATGCCGATCTGCTCGATTTGCGGCACCGTCTTGCGCAGCTTCTCGACATCCGAATCGGTGAGCTCTTGGGACGAGTAGATCTGCACCATGCGGGCCGCATTGAGGCCCAAGCTGTTGACCAAGCTGTTTTGGATGCCGCCGATGAGCGAGGTCATGGCTATGACCGAGGCGATGCCAATGACGATGCCCAGGATGGTGAGCAGGCTACGTCCCTTGTTGGCCTCGAGCGAGTGCAGGGCTTCTTGGACAAGATCGCGGGTGCTCATGCCTCTGCTCCTTTCGGCGGTGTAGAAGGTACGCAAATCGCGGGTAGGCTGTTGACGGCTCCGCGTAGCGTATTCGGCGCATGTGCGATATATGCGCCGTCATGGATTCGCCCGTCGCGGATAGTCACGGCACGGTCGGCCTCGGCAGCAATGCCCGGGTCGTGCGTGATGAGTACGATGGTCTTGCCTCGTTCTTGGAGCTTATGGAAGGTTTCCATGACGAGTGCCCCAGTTGTCGAGTCTAGGTTTCCCGTGGGCTCGTCGGCCAGGATGATGGGCGGATCGTTGACGAGGGCGCGCGCGATGGCAACGCGCTGCATCTGTCCACCAGAGAGTTCTGATATGCGGTGGTCCCAATGGTCGACCGGTAGCGTGACGGCTTGCAGTGCGTGCACGGCGCGCATCTCGCGCTGGTTGCGCGGCACATTGGTGTAGGACAGCGGCAGCATGACGTTTTCGATAACCGACAGGCGCGGCAGCAAGTTGAAACTCTGAAAGACAAAGCCAATGCTCAGCGCGCGCACTTCGGTGAGCTCATCATCGTCGAGTTCGGCGACATTGAGCCCCTGCAGGTAATAGTCGCCCGCCGTCGGCTTGTCCAAGCAACCCAGGATGTTCATGAGCGTCGACTTGCCCGAGCCCGAGGGGCCGGTGATGGCGACGAACTCGCCGGGGTCTACTGCCAGGCTCACGTTGTGCAGGATGTGGGCGCAACCGGCTTCGCTCTCAAAGATGCGGTGCACGTTGCGGATGTCGATGACGGGGCGCATTACATGCCCTCGTCGGCAGGCATGCCGTTGCCGCCGTCTGCCGTCATGCCCGCGCCAGTATCCATTACGATGGTGTCGCCATCGCGCAGCTTGGTAACCGGCACGTCGGGGTTGATTTCGTTGCCTTGCTCGTCGCGCTTGACTTGCGTCTTTCCGACTACGGCGTCGTTATCGTTTTGCGTCACAATGGTCACCTTCACGCGTCGCGTCTCCTTGCCTTCGTCATCGGTGGCCAGATTGACGTAATAGTGCTCGCCGTCCTCGGTCATCAGCGCCATGGTGGGCACCATGACCACGTCGTCAAGCTGCTTGGTCACCACCGAGACCTCGGCAGTCATACCGGGCTTAAGGCGGCTGTCGGGTGCTTCAATGAGGATGTCGACGTTAAAGGTCACGCTGCTGCCGCCGCCGTTGGCGGCGTCGGAGTTTGCCACCGACGCGATAGCCGTGACGGTGCCCTGGCTCACGATATCGGGAAACGCGGGATAGGTAACGTTGGCGCTCTGGCCCACGGCGATCTTGGCGATATCCTTTTCACCCACCTGAACGGTGACCTTCATCTTGGAGAGGTCGGCGATCTGCATGCACTGCTTGCCGCCGCTCGTGTCGCCTTCGCCCATGACCATGCCTCCGGTCACCGTGGCTCCCACTTTGGCGTTGAGCTCGACGATGCTACCCGAGCTGGGCGCGGTTACCGTGCGCTCGGCGGCTTTGGCGTTGGCTTGGTCCAGGGTCGCCTGGGCCGAGGCTAGGTTGCGTTGGGCGCTCGAGATGGCACTCGTGTCGGCGGTGCCGCTAGCGCCAGTCGCGCCTGACGCATCTGTGTCAGTCGCCGGAGCGGCTTGGGCGGCAGCTACCGCTTTCTGTGCGTTGGCGAGGTCTTCCTGGGCAGCCGCGACCGCACGCTGCGCCTCGGAAACGTTGCGATCGAGCTCGTCGTTTTTAATGGTCATAAGCACGTCGCCCTCGTTGACGGACTGGCCGGCTTGCACGTTGATCGATGCTACCGTGCCGTCGACAGAAGGGGAGACCACTGAGGCAGAAATTGGCTTGAGCTGTCCTTTTGCCTCGACAGTCGTGGTAAAGGTGCCTTCCATGACCATGTCGGTAACAGGTTCACCTGCAGATTGCGGCTGCGAATTGAGGACAACGCTCACAATAATGGCTATTAGGACAATGCCGCCCACGATGCCGGCAGCGATGCCGCGGCGGACGAGCTTTTTGCGGCGCCGCTCCGCGCGCTTGGCCTTGAGCTTTGCGTAAGCCTCATCGTCGGATATTCCGGCGTTACCTTGCTCGTCGTCGTTTTGCTGTGCCGTGGGGGCGCTTGTGATGAGCGGTAGAGTTTCAGTTGCGCCTTCCGGCACGCGCCCGGTATCGTCGGGACCCGGGGTGATGGTGGGGACATTCGACATAGCGTCTCCTTTATAGAACTTACCGCGATAAGTATATGCGCCCACCGGTTGGGGCGGGCGCACAGGCGCGATTCTTTCAGCATCGAAAGGTAGGTGACGCTGAGCTTTGTTGTGACACGCGTGATGTGCTAGGAATGCACGACCACGCACAGACCGACTTTGATGCAGTCGTGGAGCGCCTTGGCATCGGCCAGGCGCAGATTGATGCAGCCGTGGCTACCGCACCATTTGTACGATTCGGCACTATCGAAACTCGAATCGTTTTGCCAGGTAGCGTCGTGGAAGCCAACCATGTTGCCCTCAAACGGCATCCAGTAGCTCACCGGGCTCTCGTATTTGGGCTTACCGGTCTTGGGGTCCTTGGCGCCGATAAGCTTGGTGGCGCCGTCGTTGCTGTTGATCTGCCACACGCCCTCGGGGGTGGCGTCTTCGCCCGGTTTGCCGGAAATAAAGTTGGCCTCCCAAACGATATTGCCGCTCTCGTCGTAGTAGCGCGCGTGCTGCTCGGACAGGTCGACGTCGATATACGCCTTCCAATCGGGCTCGCCCTTGGCGGTAAAGGTGTCGGCCTTCTGGGAGTAATTGATCTCAATCTCGCCGGTCTGCTTGTTGTTTATAGCATCCTCGACCTGCTTGGCAAGCGTGCTGCTATCGATAGACCAACCAAAGTCACCGCCTTCGACGGCACATTGCTTGCCATCGGCGCGCGTCCACCAACGAGTGGAGCCCACGGTGTTAAAGCCATTGGCGAGGTCTGCTGCCCAGTTGCTGATCTGGGAGGTGTCAAGTGTGGGGTTCGCGGGGTCGGCAAAACTGATCCACTGCAGCACCGAGCTGCCGTCGACCTTGCCGGCATCGTTGCCGTTGAGCTTAAGGGTCACGTTAACGCCCAGGAAGTTGTTGGCGGCATCGCATGCGGCCTGGATCTGGTCGTTGGTGAGTGTGCCGTTGAGCGGCTCGTAGGCATCGTTTCCGAGCTTCGTAAGATCGACGGTCTCGGACAGCGACGCGAGCTCGATCTCCGCATACTTAATGACATGCTCGCGGTTGAGCTTTTCGTTGGAGCGGGCCTTCTCGATCGTGAACTTGCCCGCCTTCTCGTCGTAGGAGCTCGATGCCTCAAAGGTACCCGTGCGGCCCTCGTTGAATGCGTCGATGGCGGCACCCAGATCCTCCTCGAACTGCTTTTGGTCAAAGGCGTCCGAGAGCATGGACAGGTCGACGTCCTGTTCCAGGTCGATGGTACCGTTTTTGGTCGAGCTAACGTTCTTGCCGCCGAGCGAGGCAATCAGGCGCGAAGGCCACAGCAGCGGCTCGTTGCTGCCGATAATCTCGTGGGCAGCTGCCTCGCCGTCGACGATGGGCTCGTCGGATTCGGGCTGATAGGTCCAGCTAAAGTCTTCACCCGAAACGGTGAGCTTGTAGTGCTTCCACGCTGAGTTGACCTTGGTAGCGGCGGATGAGGCGTTGGAAAACGAGATATCGACGCCGGCGATGGTGGTGTTGGGGTAGGCAATCTGCGAAAACGCCACGACGCCCACGATATAGACGATAGCGACAAGGCCGAGGACGACGAAGAACGCCGTCTTGCCGCCCGTCTTATTGCCCTTTGCGGATCGGTTGTCGGCGGGGCCGCGGTTGTTAGAAACTCGAGTGTGCGAAGGGCCCTGGTTGTGACCGGCGCCATGTGCGGAACGCTGCTGACGCTGCTGATGCTGGCCCTGATTGGGGCGCGGGGAGGTATTTGCCGCGCCGTGCTGTTGACCATGGGCTGGCGCAATGGGACGGGGCGATTGGATGCCTCCGGGCTGCCTGCTGGGCTGTTGCGGATCGGGGATCAGTTGGCTGCGGTCGAGTTGCGACATCGTGTATATTTCCTTCGAGTTTCGCTTTACGGCTCATCGTGTTTTAACTGGGCTTGAATTATAGCGATTACGCAATTGCTTGTGTTACGAAAACAGTGGCGATAAAGGATAGGTGGGACATATGTCCCACCTATCGTTCGCTTTTGCTCGCTATCCGCATATTCCGCATTTTGCGCACGCCGAGAGTGCTGCCGGTGCCTGCGCGATGCCGCCCTTGGCCGTCTCGCGCAGCGTGGCGGGCAGGGCGTGGCCAACCGAGAGCATCACGTGCGCCATCTGGTCAAACGGCACCAGGCTCTTGATGCCGGCGAGGGCGAGCTGCGCCGAGCTGAAGGCCGCGGCCACGCCGATGGCGTTGCGGTTTTGGCAGGGCACCTCGACAAGGCCACCGACGGGGTCGCAAACGAGGCCCAACAGGTTGCTCAGTGCGATGGAGCTGGCGTCGAGCGCCTGCTCGGGAGTGCCGCCCATCATCTGGACCAGCGCGGCGGCGGCCATGGCGGCAGCGCTTCCAACCTCGGCCTGGCATCCGCCCTCGGCGCCGGCGACGCAGGCGCTCGTGGTGAGGTTGAGGCCGATGGCGGCGGCGCAGTAGAGGGCATCCATGACCTGTTCGTCGTCGAGCTGGAGGTGATCGGCGAGCGCCAGCACGCAGCCGGGGACGACGCCCGCGGAGCCGGCCGTGGGGGCGGCAACGATCACGCCCATGGTGGCGGAGCGCTCGAGCACGGCCATCGCGCGGGCCACGGCATCGGTCTGAACGGGGCCCATCAGGCTTGTGCTCAAATCGTTGCGGCAGGTGGCATCGACGAGCTTGGCCTCGCCGCCGATCAGCCCGCCGAGCGATCGCTGCGGATTGGCGATGGGCGCCGTGGTCTCCTCGCGCATGACGTCGAGCACGCGGCGCATGGCTGCGATAGCATGGGCCTCGCCGGTTAGACGCGCCTCGCGCACGGCCATGACGGCGCCAATATTTAGGCCGAGCTCGGCGCACGCATCGAGCAGCTGCTCGCCGTCGTCGAAGATCTCCTTGGCCGAGACGCCGGGGGAGAGCGACGAGGCCGAGCCCGGGAGCTCGATAAATGTGGCGTAATCGACATTGTCGAGCTTTCGCAGCATGGGGACGACGGCGTCGTCGGGAGCGCCGTCGGTCTCAAAGACGGAGTAGGCCTGACCGCCCACCTCGGTGCGGTAGGTGCGGCAGAAGGCGATGTTGACGTGGGCGTAGGCAAGCAGGTTCGTGAGCGCGGCGAGCACGCCGGGGACGTCCTGGTGCGCCACGAAGAGCGTGGAATACATGCCCGAGATGTCGACGCCAACGCCGTTGATGCGGCTGATGCGCATCTTGCCGCCGCCAAGGCTCTCGCCGCGGACCTGTGCCGTGGCGCCCGTGTCGTCGACCATGTCGATGTCGACGGTGTTGGGGTGGATTGAGGCGTCGTCGCCCTTAATTTCAAAGTGATAGTCGAGGCCCTGCTCGCGCGCGAGGTCAAAGGCCTGCTTGATGTTCTCGTCGTCGGTATCGAGCCCCAAGATACCCGCGACGAGCGCGCGGTCGGTGCCGTGGCCGCGGTAGGTATGGGCAAAGGAGTTCCACAGGCCAAAGTTGACCTTGGTGATGCGACCTTCCAGCAGGCTGGCGGCAACCTGGGCGCAGCGCAGGGCGCCGGCGGTGTGCGATGAGCTGGGGCCGACCATGATGGGGCCCAAGATCTCGAATGCCGAGGTCGTAGCTAGTGTTTGCGGCTTGCCTGCCATGGCTGCTCCTTTATCTTATCTCTTCGTCCCGAGGGGTGGGGCATACTCTGTCCCGCCGTTCCGAGGGCTTTAGTATTTGGTCGCCTGCTCGGACAGTCCTGCTCGCACGGAGGCCGCATTAAGTGGCCTCCGGCTCGTGCGGAACTCGCGATCGACCAAATACTAAAGCCCTCGGAACTTAGGATACATGGTAGAGGCACGCTTGCTGCAAAATTCATCGGCTGGGGACCTATTCTGCGTCCCATGTCGACTCATCTTCGCCACCGGTTAATAAATAAGAGGTACCGGTTGTTCCGGTACCTCTATTTGTGCGTTTCTATTTGATTGCAGCTTTTGCCGCTTGCTTACAGGCCGCAGGCTGCTTTGAGTTCTTTGACTCGATCGGTCTTTTCCCAGGTGAAGTCGGGGTCTTCTCGGCCAAAGTGACCGTAGGCTGCCGTCTTCTCGTAGATCGGTCGACGCAGGTCCAGGTCGCGGATGATGGCGCCCGGGCGCAGGTCGAAGGTCTTCTCCACGGCCTCGACGATCTTGTCCTCGGCAACATGTGCGGTGCCAAAGGTGTCGACCATGATCGACAGCGGCTTGGACACGCCGATGGCGTAGGCCAGCTCGACCTCGCAGCGGTCGGCCAGGCCGGCAGCCACCACGTTCTTGGCGACCCAGCGCGCGGCGTATGCGGCGGAACGGTCGACCTTGGTGCAGTCCTTGCCGCTAAAGGCGCCGCCGCCGTGACGGCCGTAACCGCCGTAGGTGTCGACGATGATCTTGCGGCCGGTGAGGCCCGTGTCGCCCATGGGGCCGCCCACGACAAAGCGACCGGTGGGGTTCACGTAGATGTCGGCGTTGTTCCACGGCATGTTCTCGGCAGCCATGACGGGGGTGATGACGTGCTCGATGAGGTCGTCCTGGATCTTGCCCATGTCCTCAATTTCGGCAGCGTGCTGCGTGGAGATGACGATGGTCGTGACCTCGACTGGCTTGCCGTCCTCGTAGCGCACCGTGACCTGAGTCTTGCCGTCGGGGCGCAGATAGGGCAGGGTACCGTCGTGGCGCACGGCGGACAGGCGCTCGGCCAGGCGGCTTGCCAGGTAGTGCGGCATGGGCATGAGGGTCTTGGTCTCGTTGGAGGCGTAGCCGAACATCATGCCCTGGTCGCCAGCGCCGATCAGGTCGATCGGGTCGGTGGTAGCGCCGGTCTGGGTCTCGAAGGACTCGTCGACACCCTGGGCGATATCGGGCGACTGCTCGTGGATGAGGCTCATAACGCCGCAGGTATCGCAGTCAAAACCGAACTTTGCACGGTTGTAACCAATGCGGCGGATAACGCCACGGGCAATTTCCTGCACGTCGACGTAGGCCTGGGTGCGGATCTCGCCGGCAACGATGACGGTGCCGGTGGTCACGAGGGTCTCGCAGGCGCAGCGGACGTTTTCCACGTTGGCGGGCACGCCGTTGGGCGCAATATAGCCCTGCTCCTGCAGCTCTATTTCTTTGGCAAGGATTGCGTCGAGGACGGCATCGCTGATCTGGTCGGCGATCTTATCGGGATGACCTTCGGTCACCGACTCCGACGTAAACACAAAGGATCCGTGTTGGGGTGGGATGGAACGAAGCTCTTCTGACATGATTGTCCTTTCAAAAACGCGTCCCGGCGACCGTTACCATTCCGCCGGGCTCTGTATGCAAGGGGACATCATAGCGCGTAAATCCAACATTCACACCCTTTCCGCACCTACTCATTGGGGACAGACTTAAATGAGTAGGTCGGTGCTCATTGGGTGGTCATTTAAGTCTGTCCCCAATGACTGGGTCGGTGCCCTTTGTGCGGAGGTTGCTTTGTTGCTTTATACTGGTGCGGTTAGACATCCATCCTGCAATCGAGGAGATTTCCATGGCATCAGACGTTCGCGTCCGCTTTGCACCCTCACCGACGGGCAAGCTGCACATCGGCGGCGCCCGCACCGCTATCTATAACTGGGCTTTTGCCCGCGCAAACGGCGGCACGTTCATCCTGCGCATCGACGACACCGACCCCACCCGTTCCACCGACGAGAACACGCAGATCATTCTGCGCGCCATGCGTTGGCTGGGTCTTGACTGGGACGAGGGTCCCGAGGTGGGCGGCGACTTTGGTCCCTATGCCCAGACCGAGCGCCTGGACCTGTACAAGCAGGCCGCCCAGCAGCTCTGGGACGAGGGCAAGGCCTATCCCTGCTTCTGCACCAAGGAGCAGCTCGAGGCCGATCGCAAGGCCGCTCAGGAGCGCAAGGACCCCTTCCAGGGCTATCAGCGCCGCTGCCGCGATCTTGATCCCGAGGAGGCCCGCCGCCGCATCGAGGCCGGCGAGTCCTACGTCCTGCGCATCAAGGTGCCCGAGGACCGCGGCGACGTCGTCATCCACGACGCCGTCCACGGTGAGGTGACCTTCGACGCCAAGGAGCTCGACGACTTTGTCATCTTCCGCTCCGATGGCACGCCCACGTATAACTTCGCGACCGTCGTCGACGACGCCATGATGAAGATCACCCATGTCATCCGCGGCGACGACCACCTGTCCAACACCCCGCGTCAGGTCATGGTCTATGAGGCCCTCGGCGCGCCCGTGCCTACGTTCGCCCACATCTCCATGATCTTGGGTGCCGACGGCAAAAAGCTCTCCAAGCGCCACGGCGCCACCTCAGTGGAGGAGTACCGCGACGCCGGTTACCTGTCCGATGCCTTCGTCAACTATCTGGCTCTGCTGGGCTGGTCGCTCGACGGCGAGACCACGATCATCCCGCGTGATGTCCTGGCCAGCAAGTTCTCGCTCGACCGCATCTCCAAGAACCCGGCGACCTTCGATCCCAAGAAGCTCGACTGGGTCAATGCTGAGTACATCAACGGCATGACCGATGCCCAGTTTGCCAACGAGATCATGGTCCCCGAGCTGCACGAGGCAGGCCTCATCGAGGGCAACGTCGAGTACGGCGAGGACTGGATCGACGCGCTCGCTGCCATCGTCAAGCCGCGCACCAAGATGCCGGCCGACGCCGTGACCGTCGCCGCTCCCATCTTCGCTACGGCCGATACGCTCGAGTATGATGAGAAGTCCGTCAACAAGGGGCTGGCCAAGGAAGGCATGAGTGCCATCCTGGATGCCGCCAAGGTCGCGCTCGAGGGTGTTACCGAGTGGACGGCTGCCAACATCGACGCCGCGCTTGAGCCGCTGCCCGAGCAGATGGACCTTAAGAAGCGCGTGGTGTTCCAGGCCGTGCGCGTCGCCGTTTGCGGCAACATGGTGAGCCCTCCGCTGGGCGAGACCATGGCGCTCGTCGGCCGCGACGACTGCCTGGCGCGCATCGACCGCGCCCGCACGATGGCGCTGTAGCAGTAGCGTAAACGCATGTATCCGAGCCCCGCTCACCCGAGCGGGGCTCTTGTTTCTAAAGACGTATGGGATGGGAGGTGCAGAGACCATGGCCGAGCAACTTTCGCTGTTTGGTTCGCCGGAACCTAAGGAAGCTCCGAAGTCCGCGGCCCCTGCTGCCGCCCCGGCGCAGCCCGAGCCCGCATCTGAGCCCGTCGCCGCCTACGCGAGCGTGGTTCTCGACATCCCGACCCGTGCGCTGTCCGAGCCTTTTGCCTACGGCATTCCGCAGTCCCTTGCCAATGAGGCCCAGATCGGGTCTACGGTCCTAGTCCATTTTGGCAACCGTGCGGCCGCGGGCTATATCGTCGACATCGCGCCCGAGCTTGCCAACCTACAAGGTAACGACGCCCTCGACCCCGCGCGCATCAAGCCTATCGAGGCTATCCTCAGCAAGCCGCTCTTTACCGCTGAGGCTGCACGCATTGCGCGCTGGATGAGTCGCGAGTATGTCGCGACGCTTTCCGAGTGCCTGCGCCTATTCTTGCCTCCGGGTGGAAGTCCGCGCGTGGTCAAGGGCGATGACGGCGTGTGGACCGTTGAGCGCCCCGCCGTCAAGCCTATCCAAAACCGCTGGGTGATGCTTACGCCCGATGGCTTTGACTATACGCCGCCCAAGACTGCCGTTCGCCAACGCCAGCTCATCGAGGCGCTTCAGTGCGGCCCCGTCACGACGCGCGATCTCAACCTGCTCTACAACAACATGTCGGTGACCATCAAGGCGCTCGAAAAACGCGGCGTCGTGGTGGTGGAGGAGCGCCGCGCCTGGCGTGGCTGCAGCGAGCAGACCACGTTGTCCTCGGCAAGCGGCAAGGCGCCGGTCGCGCTCACGAACGGCCAGCAGCAGGCGCTCGCGCAGATTGAGCGTGCTCGCCTGGACGCACACGGCGATGTGGTCCTTGTCGACGGCGTCACCGGATCCGGTAAAACCGAGGTCTACCTCTCCGCTATCGAGCGCGTGCTCGCGGCCGGGCGCTCAGCGTGCGTGCTTGTGCCCGAGATCTCGCTGACGGCTCAAACCGTCGGCCGCTTCCGTTCGCGCTTTGGCGAGACGGTCGCGGTCTTCCATTCCCGTCTTTCGGCCGGTGAGCGCCTGGACCAGTGGGATATGGTCGCAAGTGGCGCCGCCCGTGTTGTCGTCGGCGCGCGTTCGGCACTCTTTTGCCCGCTCAGCGACCTGGGCCTCATCATCATCGACGAGGAGCACGAGACCAGCTACAAACAGGGCTCCAGTCCGCGCTACCATGCGCGCGAGGTGGCGGCCGAGATGGCGCGCCGCTATCGCTGCCCACTCGTGCTGGGCTCGGCTACGCCTTCTGCCGAAGCGCTCGACCGCTGCCACCGCGGCACGTACGGCGGCGTCACGTGGACGCGCGTCGAGATGCCCGAACGCCCGGGTCACGCGGTCCTGCCTACGGTCCGCATTGCCGACCTACGTCGCGAGTTCTCGCACGGTAGCCGCTCAATGTTCTCAAAACCGCTGATGGAAGGCCTGGAGCGCGTTGTGGAGCGGCGAGAGAAGGCTGTGCTGTTGCATAACCGCCGCGGCTTTGCGCCGTTTTTGATGTGTCGCGAGTGCGGTTGCGTCCCCACTTGCAACCACTGCTCCACGGCGCTTACGTACCACGAGCGCACGCACACGCTGCAGTGTCACACCTGTGGTTCGTCCTGGCGCGTGCAGCCGTATCCCGCACCCACGAGTCGTTGCCCCAAATGCGGCAGCCGCTACCTGGCAAAAATGGGCCTGGGCACGCAGCAGATTGAGGACGCGCTGCACCAAATGCTGCCCGAGGACGTCGCCATCATTCGCATGGACGCTGATTCCACGCGTGGCAAGGACGCGCATAAAAAGTTGCTCGAGCAGTTCGATGCCGCCGATTGCGCGGTGCTGCTGGGCACCCAGATGATTGCCAAGGGCCTCGACTTTCCCGAGGTCACGCTTGTGGGTGTAGTCAATGCCGACTTTGCGTTAAAGCTGCCCGATTTTAGAGCGGGGGAGCGCGCCTACGATTTGCTGGAGCAGGTCGCGGGCCGTGCCGGACGCGGCGATCGCCCTGGCGAGGTCGTCATCCAGACCTATCTGCCCGAGGACCCAGTCATCCGCGCCGTCGCCGAGCACGACCGTTCGATCTTTACCGACTACGACCTGGACCAGCGCCGCGACGCACTGTATCCGCCGTTCGTTCGTCTGGTCAACATTTTGGTGTGGTCGGCTAGCCGCGACGATGCGCAGGATTATATCGGGCGCATCGCAAAGCTGCTCAAGCGCCGATGGCATGCCGCCGCTCCCGACTTTTTGCGGTCGGGCAGCGCGGTGCCGCAGGTGCTGGGTCCGGCTTCGTGTGTAATCGAGAGAGCAAAGGACCGTTATCGCTTCCACCTGCTTGTGAAGTCGCCCGTGGGGTACCATGTCTCTGATGATATCGATGCCTGCCTCAAAGAGGTGGGTTCCGTGCGTGGCGTGAGCGTGAGTGTTGACGTCGACGCCTATGATTTGATGTAACAACCCGAAAGGATGGCCATGGAAGCCAACGGAATCGTACTGTCGCCCGACCCTCGTCTGCGCCAGGAGTGCGCTGTCATCGAGGAAATCACCCCAGCGATCGAGGCGCTTGCCGAGAAGATGAAGAAGATGATGTTCGAGAACGGCGGCTGCGGCCTGGCTGCTCCGCAGATCGGCGAGCTCATCCAACTCGTCACCATCGACTGCGATTACAGCGACAAGAACGACTATGACCCGTACGTGCTCATCAACCCTGTCATTGTTGAGCAGAGCGACCATCTGGTGCCGTTTAGCGAGGGCTGCCTGTCCATTCCCGGCATTAGCTGCGAGATCGAGCGTCCCGACCATGTCGTCGTCGAGGCGTATGACCTGGATGCCAACCTGATTCGCTACGAGGCCTCGGGCGATCTGTTCTGCGTGTGCCTGCAGCACGAGATCGATCACCTGCACGGCAACACCATGTTCGAGCGACTCAAGCCGATGCAGAGGATCAAGGCCGTCAAGGAGTACCAGGACGCCCTGGCCCGCGGCGCTCGACCGGGCGAGACGGAGTAGGTTTGTCCGTCCCCGGGGCTCCCGCCTATATCATCCCGTGCTCAAACATTCTCGCTGCGCTGCGAAACTGCGCGCGGGACGATATAGGCGGGCGTCCCGGGGACTACGTTGACGCTGCCTGTCTCGCTCGGGTGCCATCGGGCCAGGGAGGGACGTCTTCGCTGATAGGTGCTTTGTTGAGAGAGCTGCTTTTATTGCGGCTCTTTCTTTGGTTTTGGGTATATTTGTTCTTGTTGAATTGTTATTGCGGATGGGCTGTGTACTTGGCTTTCCGCCGTTATTTGTAGCTGTCTCGGCTTTGGTTGAGGGGAGACGTTCTTTATGCGTATTGTGTTTATGGGTACGCCTGATTTTGCTGTGCCTTCGCTGACTTCGCTTGTTGAGGCTGGGAATGAGATTGCGCTTGTCATTACTCGTCCCGATGCTGTTCGTGGGCGTGGTAAGAAGCTTGAGCCTTCTCCTGTTAAGGCCAAGGCGCTTGAGCTGGGGTTGCCGGTTGTTGAGTCCAATCGTATGACGCCCGAGGTTGTCGAGTCGCTTCAGGCTGCGCAGGCTGATATATTCTGCGTGGCTGCCTATGGCTGCATTTTGCCCGATGAGGTGCTGCATATGGCGCCGCTCGGCATCGTGAATGTTCACGCTTCTCTGCTGCCGCGTTGGCGTGGCGCCGCTCCCATTCAGCGTGCGATTCTTGCTGGTGATGAGGTTGCCGGCGTTTCCATTATGCGTATTGGGCATGGCGTGGATACCGGCGCTTATTGTGCGCAGGCCTCGACATCTGTCGCCGGCAAGCATGCCGAGGCACTGACGATGGAGCTTGGCGAGCTGGGCGGTAAGCTGCTGGCCGATACGCTGCCCTCGCTTGCCGATGACACAGCGGTGTGGACCGAGCAGGATGAGTCGCTCGTCACGCATGCTGCCAAGATTTCCAAGCAGGAGATGCGTCTGGATCCGCAGATGGCGGCGCTCGATTGCGTGCGTCGCGTGTTGGCTTCGTCCGACACTGCACCCGCTCGCTGCGTGATTGCCGGTAAGTCGGTTCGCGTGCTCGATGCTGCGCTGGCGGATGTGTCGCTTGGCGAGGGCGCTGTTGCCGTTAAGAGCAAGCGTGTCTACCTGGGACTTTCCGATGGTGCGGTCGAGCTGCTTGAGGTTAAGCCCGATGGCAAGCGCGCTATGGCTGCTTCTGCCTGGGCTGCCGGCCTGCAGGGCGCCGATCTGACGTGGGGTGCTTTGTCATGAGCAAGCTTTCCCCCGCGCGTAAGCTCGCGCTCGATGTGCTGATGGAGGCCGACCGTCGCGGCATGTATGCGCGCGATGTGCTCTCTGCCCGCGCTACGGCCAAGGCCATTGACAAGCGCGATTCCGCGTTTGCCGCTCGCCTGGCGCTGGGCGTTGCCGCGACGCAGGGCATTTTGGATGAGCTGCTCGATCAGTTTCTCGATAAGCCCAAAAAGGTCGCGCCGCGCGTTCGCATGGCGCTTCGCATCTCGGCCTTCGAGATGCTCTACCTGCATACCCCGGGTCGCGTTGCCGTGAGTCAGGGCGTTGAGCTGGTTCGTAGCGGCGCTAAATCGGCTGCTGGTCTGGCGAACGCCGTACTGCATAAGGTCGCGGACAACGTCGAGGACTTTGCCACTGCGGCGGATGCCGATGAGTCCGAGCGCCGATTGGTTCGCCTATCTCGCCTGATGGGTATGCCGCGCTGGCTGTGTGCTCGCATTATGGCGTCGTTCGATACGCCCGAGGGCGCGCTCAACTTTGCAGGAAATCTGGCGCCCGCGCCGCTCGCTTTGCACGAGAACGCCTTTGCAACCAAGCCTGATCCGTACCTATCGCAGCTTGTGGCGCCGGTGTTCCCGGGCTGCCATGCGCCGGTCGATTCGCAGGCTACGGTTGCGTCGGGTGTGTTTGAACGCGCGGCGGCCGTGGCCTCGGACCTTAACGCTCAGCTCATCGCTACTGCGGCTACTCGTCCCGGGCGCTGCCTAGAGATTGGCGCCGGTCGTGGTACCAAGACGTATGTGATGATGTGCCAGGCTAAGCGTGCCGGCTACGACCGTCAGCACACTGCACTCGATTTGCACGATCGCAAGTGTGATCAGAATCTCGCGCGCCTGCATAAGGCGGGTATTACGGGTGTTCGCACGGTTTCGGGCGATGCCTGCGAGCTTGACGAGGTCCTCACGTCGTTCGATGCGATGCTTGGTAAACCCGTTCTGTTCGATACAGTGTTTATCGATGCCCCATGCTCGGGTACCGGCACCATGCGCCGTCATCCTGAGATTCCGTGGCGCTTGACCGAAAAGGACGTGACGGTTGAGCTTCCTAAACTGCAGCTGACGATGCTCAAGGAAGCCGCCGCGCGCGTGGCTGCCGGCGGTGAGCTTATCTATGCCACCTGCTCGGTTTTTGCTGAGGAGAACACTCAGGTCGTGGATGCCTTCCTGGCTTCTCCCGAGGGTGCCGGCTTTACCGTGGCGCCGCTCTCCGAGGCGCAAATCCTGCAGCTGCCCGAGTTTGCCCAGGCTAAGAAACTCGTCTCCGTCCGCCAGAACGCTCGAGGCCTCTTCCAAAGCGTCCCCGTAAACGCCGACTCCTACGACGGCCACTTCTGCGCCCGCCTGGTCCATAAGTAACAACTAAGTTGCGGTGAAATAGGGATTGAATAGCGGCTTCTACCCACCAAACAGTCCCTATTTCACCGCAACTCATAAGGAAGATTTTTCTGGAACTGGGATTAATAAATCGGGTATGAAAGTAAGCGGTTGGGTTTGGTAAGTTTCTGGATGCATGAACCGCTCGCAGATTTAATATTGAGGGGTTAAAATGAACGAACTTAATAGTGACAAGATTGACAATCCTGAAGATAATACTCAGGAAAATGAAGAGGTTGAGAATTCTTCGATTAAAAAGCGGGTAATTATTGGTGCCGGTATTGTTGCTCTGCTCATTGCTGGTTGTGTCGGTGGTTATGCTGGTTACAATTACAAACAAGCATGTAGTGAACATAATCAGCAGGTTGAAGTTTTGTATTCAAAGGCTAGCGATAGTGTTGCTGCCTTTAAGGCTGATCCTGGGTTACTAACTTTTGAGCAACGTCTTGATACCATTAAAAATGCTCAAAATAATAAAGAGATTTTGAATAAAGAAATCTCTAATGACAGTTTAAGTATGCGGATGGCACTTCCCCTGATTGGACGAAGTTGCTCAATAAATACGATTCCATTATTAAAGACTGTCGTAATGCTCAAAATGATGAGTGGAATACTTCTGTAACTGACCATGTTAATTTTGATGTAAATTCTACTGAAGATACTGACTCTCTCCAACAGCATATTAATAGCCTCAATGGTCTTCTTAATGATATTTCTAATAAAGATAATCAGAAGCTTATTTTTGAAGATGCCAAAAAGGATTCTAAGAAGTTCATTGATCAAATCAATGAACAGATTAGTCGTTATCAAACTCGTATTGATGATGTAAATAAGGCAAAAGCAGAAGCTGAGGCGAAGACTCAAGAGGAAGTGGCGCAGACTCAGCAGCAGGCTTCTCAGCAAAACAATTATTCCAACAATTCTTATAGCGGTAATAATTATTCTGGTGGAAGCGGCTATTCGGGAGGCTCCTCTAACGGCGGCGGCAAAGTAGTCATTAAAACTATGGATGTTTATGACGAAAATGGCAATTATGTGGGGTCTACTCATTGGTATAGCGATGGTACCTGCGACGATCCCTATTCTGCTGGTATGGGCGGATTTTAAAATATGCTAATTATTAAAAATTAATTAGCTACCTATAGCGCAAAGAAGTGGCCCCGCGATCGGGCTTGATCGCGGGGCCAGTTGTCACTAGTGATTATGCGGGCAGTTGGCGCAACAGCCGCTGGTGGCGTTGGTGCTGGAGCCGCCGCTTCGCTGGTCGGTGTTGTAGAAACCGCTGCCTTCGAACTTAATGCCGCTGGCCGAGAACGTCTTGGATGCCGGGGCGCCGCAGCTGGGGCATACGACCTCGGGCGTCTCGGACATGGGGTGCTCAACTTCAAACACGTTGCCGCAACTCGTGCACTTGTAATCGTAGCGCGCCATAATACTTCCTTTTCAGCACAAAGCGGGCAGATCGCTCTGCCCGCAAAAATTCAAACAGCTGTAACTGTACCCTATATCGGGGGTTTTATCACGCTTCGCCCCAGAATCTATGAGTGTTGCGCAGGAGCTTCGCAGTTTTCTCCTCGGCCGCCGCAACGTCGGCCTCCTGTGCCTGCCAGGTCCAGTTGCCCGTTGCCACGCCCGGCACGTTCATACGTGCATCGTCGCCCAGCCCCAGCACGTCCTGCAGCGGCATCATTACGAGCGGAGCATCGCTTGCCAGGGCATCGCCCATGAGCTCGCTTGCCAATGCAATGCCACTCGGCTCGTCGCCGCCCGCAAATGAATGCGTGCACCAGCCGGCGAGCGTCGAGGTGTCGTGCGTCGAGGTGTACAGGATCTTGCCCGGTGTGGGATGAATTCCGCAGCGAACGTCGTAATCGCTAAACTCCAGCACGTCCATGCCGGGGAAGCCGCAGGTCGAAGCCATCGCACGAACGCCAGGCGTCAGATAGCCTAGATCCTCGGCGATAAAGTTGAGCGGACCCAGTTCGTCGTAGGCCGTCTGGAACAGGTCCTTGCCTGGGCCAGCCAGCCAGCGGCCGTCGGCACAGGCCTTGCCAGCAGGGATGCTAAAGTAGCTGTGGAAGCCCAGGAAGTGGTCCAGGCGCACACGGTCGTAGAGCGCGAACGCACGACGCAGGCGATCCATCCACCAGCTATAGCCGTTCTGTTTCATGTGATCCCAGCGGAAGGTGGGGTTTCCCCACACCTGGCCCTCGGGCGCAAAGTTGTCGGGCGGCGCGCCCGAAATCTCAATCGCCTTGCCGGTATCGGACAGCCAGAAGTTCTCGGGCTCGCTCCATGCGTCGGCCGAATCGTCCGAGACATACATCGGGATATCGCCGATGACCTCGATGCCCTTCTTGTGCGCATAGTTCATGAGCTCGCACCAGGCAAGGTCAAAGCGATACTGCATGTACGCCTGCAGCTCGGCCTCGTCGTGGAAGCGCTTGTCATCGATCAGATACTCGTTGTAGCGCGCGACATCTGCCGGCCAATCGTGGCGCGACTCGCCCTCAAAGTACTTCTTAACGGCCATGTAGACGCAGTACTTCTCGAGCCAGTCGGCGTTGCGATGTTTAAACGCCGTGTACAGCGGGTCGGCATCCTCGCCGCCGTGAGCCTTCCATGCAGCAAAGTCGGCGGCCAGCTCCTCGTGACTCTCGGGTAGCAGATCAATATTGCCTGCAAAGGCCGAGGGGCCGGCGTAGGGGGAGCGGAAGAAGTCCGTGGGGTTGACGGGCAGGACTTGCCAGTAGCGCATGCCCATAGCGCCCAGATGGTCGATAAAGCGACGCGTGGGCGCACCGATTGTGCCGGGCTTGCCGTCATCGGTCGGCACCGAGGTGATGTGGCACACAACGCCCGCGCCATGATCGAGCGGCTCCTGCAGGCGCTTCTCGGCATGGTGATAGATGATCGAAGAGCCCAGCGGGTACAGGTCGAGCGTGACGGTACCGTTGTGGATCTCGCACTCGTGACCGCTGATCACGTCGCTCGCGCATTCGCCGAGCGCCGGAATCGTCACGCGGTGCGAATTGCGCAGGCTGCGGTTGATGATAACCGTCGCGGCCTCGCCGTCTTTGCCCGTGCGGGTGTAAGCCAAGACTTCGTCGTTGAGCGCAAAGGCCTTGATCTCGCCATCGACCATAAAGGGCAGCGCACGGCGCACGGCAGACGCGTTCTTAACGATGGCCAGTGTGTCGAAGTCGTGGAGTTGGTCCTTGGTCGGCAGGGTGCGGCGGTTGCCCGGGTCGGTAAGGCCCTCCAAGCCGTACTCGTCGCCGTAATAGATTGAGGGTACACCCGGGAAGGTCATCTGCATGAGCGTCGCCAGCCAAAAACGGCTCTTGGCCAGGCCCATCGAGTTATCGTCCAGGCGCCATTTGCTGCGCTCGCTCTCGGGCAGCTGCGACTCGTCGGGGCCACCGCCAAGCACCGAGATGATACGCGGACGGTCGTGGCTCGAAAGCAGATTGAGCGCGCAGGCCAGTGCCTCGCGCGGGTAGTTCTCGCGCAGGGTTTCGATATCCTCGGCTGCCTGGTAAGCGTTCTTGTAGCCCATCAAAAAGCCGATGACCATGTCGCGGAAGGGGTAATCCATGGCCGAGTCGAGCTCGGAGCCTTGCAGGTAGCGGCGCAAATGACCATAGCTGATCTTGTTGGAGGCATCTTCCCAGACTTCGCCGAGCAACAGTGCGTCAGGCTTTTCGGCAAGTACTGCCTTCTTGATCTCGGTCAGGAAATCGTCCGAAAGCTCGTCAGCGACGTCCAGGCGCCAGCCATGAGCGCCGGCACGTAGCCATTTACGGATCACGCCGTCCTTGCCCAGGAGCCGCTCGCGTACCAGCTCGGAGCTCTCATTGATGGCGGGCATGTTGCCCACGCCCCACCAGCAGTCATACGAACCGTCCTCATGGAAGTAAAACGCATCGCGCCACGGCGAATCCTTGCTCTGCCACGCGCCCACGCCGGGGTAGTTGCCATAGCGGTTGAAATAGATCGAATCGTCGCCCGTGTGGTTGAACACACCGTCGAGAATGATGGAAATGCCCAGCTTTTCGGCCGCCTGACACAGTTCGGTAAAGTCCTGCTCGGTGCCCAGAATCGGATCGATCTTGGTGTAATCGGCGGTGTCGTAGCGGTGGTTACTCGCGGCTTCAAAAATGGGGTTGAGGTAGATAGCTGTAAATCCCAACTCGGCGATGCGGGGCAGGTCTTCCTGGATGCCCTTGAGCGAGCCGCCGTAGAAGTCCCAGGTCTTGATGGAGCCGTCTTCGGCGCGCTCGTACACGGGCGGCTCGTTCCAGTCCTCGACCATACGGCGCTGGATTCCGTTGCGCGGTTTTTCGACCTCGGCCAGCGTGCGCTCGCGCCAGTTTTCGTCACGGGCGTAGCGATCGGGGAAGATCTGGTAGACCATGCCACGCTCGTACCACTCGGGACGCACTTCGCGGTGCTTATAGACGGTAATCTGGAAGGACGGAACCTCGGCGTAGCCGTAAGTTACGCCCTCGCCACCGGTGCGGCCTTGCGGCGCGCCCAGGCGAACCTCGGGCTGGCCCTCGATATTGCAGATAAAGCTGTACCAGATAAGACAGGGCTCGGTGCACTCAAGCTCTACGGTAAATATGCCGTCGCCCTCGTGCGTCATGGGATACAGAGACTCACCGATCTCATCTACCCAGGTACGCAACGTAAGCGTTGCCTGGTTGGGATCGGCATCCTCCAAAATCACGGAGAGCGAAAGGGTAGTTCCTGTGGTCACAGCGCCAAACGGAGTGCGAAACTGCGGCAGACGGCTGTTGTGAATCAATCTCATAATACGGTCCAGTTCAATAGAATCACGGCCTGCGGGCCATGGCTTTACGCACAAGTTGTAAGTATATCTTTTGTACACAGGCTGTATAAACAACATCCGTTTACCATCGGCGAACGGTTGTCCTAGAAAATCGTTTTACCAATACCTACAGAGAAGGGGCGCCCGGTTGGAGCGCCCCTTGCTTAGGGTTTGATGAGGTTTTGGATCGTCTGTGGGCTAGCGACGCTTGCGGGTGGCCGTTGCCTTGCGGACGGAGGTCTTCTTGGTCGGAGCCTTTTCCTCGGTCGCGACGACGGGGGAGACCGGGGCCTTCTTGGCGGGCTCGGCCTTTGCCGTAGCCTTCGGAGCGGTCTTGACCTCAGCGGCCTTTGGTGCCGGCTTGGCCTTTACTGCAGGCTTGGCCTCGGCCTTAGCCTCTGCCTTGGGAGTTGCGGCCTTTGCCGTGGACTTCTTGGCCGTCGTCGTTGCGCGCTTGCGCGTGGTGGTCTTGGCGGTCGGCTTGGCCTCGACAGCTGCCTCGGCCTTGGGCTCGGCGGCTGTCTCCTCGACCTTGACGGCGGGCTTTGCGGCAGCCTTCGGAGCGGCCTTTGTCACAGTAGCCTTGGCGGCCGTCGACTTCGTTGCCGTGGTCTTCTTGGCAGCTGTTGCCTTCTTGGCGGTCGTGGTCGTCTTCTTGGCAGCGGTCTTTGCCGGAGCCTTGGCGGACGGCTTGACCTCTGCGACCTCGGCCTTTACCTCAGGAGCGGCCTCGACCTCGGCGGCCTTCTTGGCAGCGGCGGTCGTGCGCTTGCGCGTGGTCGTTGCCTTGGCAGTAGTTGCCTTGGCAGCGGTGGCCTTGCTCGCAGCGGTCTTCGTGGTCGTGGTCTTCTTAGCCGTCGTCTTGCGGGTCGCGGTCTTCTTAGCTACGGGCTTTACAGCAGGCTTGACCTCGACCTCTGCCTTGTGAGCAACCTCAGCCTTCACCTCAGGCTCGGCCTTTGCTGGCTCAGCCTCAACCGGCTTCTCTTCGGCCTTGGGCTCCTCAGCGGCCACCGGCTCAGCAACAGCCTCAGACTCGTCGACAACAGCTGCCGGCCTCTCAATCTCCGGGTGCATAAAGAAGTACAGGTCCAGATACTTGTCGGCCGAGCGCGTCCAGCTAAAGTCCTGGCTCATGGCCTGCGTGACCAGCTGGTTCCAGGCATCGCGGTTATCCCAGAACAGGCGTGCCGCACGGAACACGGCGTCGCCCATCTCGTCGCCGTTAAAGTTACTAAACGAGAAGCCCGTGCCCTCGCCGGTAAACTCGTTATACGGAATCACCGTGTCCTTCAGACCGCCAGTCTCGCGAACAATCGGCAGGGTGCCGTAGCGCATGGCGATGATCTGCGACAGGCCGCAGGGCTCAAACTTCGAAGGCATCAGGAACATGTCGGCTGCGGCATACATACGCTGCGACAGCGCCGGATCGAACTCGATACGTGCGGCCATGGTGCCGGGGTACTTGTCCTGGAAGTAGCGCAGGCCGTCCTCGTAGTCGCGGTCGCCGGTGCCCAGCACGGCCACCTGAACGCCGCCGGCCAGGATGCGGTCGAGCGCGTACATAACCAGGTCCATGCCCTTCTGGCGCGTCAAGCGCGTGACCATCACCATGAGCGGGCGGTCGTCGCGCACCTCGAGCCCCAGTTCCTCCTGCAGCTTTGCCTTGCACACGGCCTTGCCGGAACGGTCATCAACCGTGTAGTTGGCGGCAATGCGCTTGTCGGTCGCCGGGTCAAAGCCCGCCACGTCAATGCCGTTCAAAATGCCCTGCAGCGCATAGGAGCGCTCGCGCAGCACGCCGTCCAGGCCCTCGCCAAACTCGGGCGTCTGGATCTCGTTGGCATAGGTGGGGCTCACCGTGGTGATGGCGTCGGCATAGCGAAGCGCGCCCAGCATATAGTTGACGCTGCAGGCGTCGCAACGCAGCTGCGAGGCGGCAGCGGGAATATGCGCCACACCCAGGATGTCCTCCATCACGGTGTCGCTAAACTGGCCCTGGAACGCCACGTTGTGGATCGAGAACACGGTCTTGACGCGGTCGTACAGCGGAAGGCCCTGGTAGAACTCGCGCAAGAACACGGGCGCCAGTGCCGTCTGCCAGTCATTGCAGTGCAGGATGTCACACTCAAAACCGGCCGGCAGGTGCTGCAGACTCTCGGTGATGGCCTTGGAGAAGAATGCAAAGCGCTCGCCGTCATCAAAGAAGCCGTACGGATAGTCGCGCGCAAAGTAGCGCTCGTTATCGATGAACATATAGGTGACGCCGTCGTGCTCGAGCTTCTCGAGCCCGCAGTACTCATTGCGCCAGCCCAGGCTCACGTAAAAGTCGGAGAAGTGCTCCATCTGCGCCTTGTACTCGTCCTTGATGGTGGCGTACTTGGGCACCATGACGATGACCTCGGCGCCGGCGCGCACGAGCGCCGCAGGCAGCGAGCCCGCCACGTCGCCCAGGCCACCGGTCTTCACAAACGGTGCGCACTCGGCCGAGGCAAACACGATCTGCATCTTTTTGCTGGAATCTGCCATATTGTCTCCCATGTTGCAATTCGAGAATAGCCGCCCGGCACAAACCGGGCGGCTATTCTACATGTTACGAGCGATGTTGCGGTGCCAACGTTAACGTACGATGGTGGTGTCGGAAGTTAACGGAGCCTTGCCCAGCACCAGGATGTTCTCGGGCGTGCCGCGAAGCTCGGTGTTGGTGGGAACCACGTTGTTTTTGTCCAGAATGGCGTTCTCAACGCGGGCGCCGCTCTTGATGATGCAGCTCTGGTTGATGATCGAATTGGTGACCGACGCACCTTCCTCGACCACGACGCCGCGCGACAGGATCGAGTTGCGCACGGTGCCCTTGATGATGCAGCCGGCCGAGATGATCGAGTTGCACGCGTGGCTGCCGGTCGCATAGCGCGAAGGCGGCACGTCGTGAGCCTTAGTCAGGATCGGGCGCTCGGGGTCAAAGAGCTGGTCGGCCACGGTCTGGTCGAGCAGGTCCATGCTACGGCGATACAGCGACTTTTCGCTAAACACGCCCACGACCTCGCCCTTGTACTCGTAGCTGCACACGTCGATGTTGCCAAAGTCGCCCTGGAGTGCCTCGAGCAGGTCCAGATAGTCGGCGGCCTGGTAATGGTCGATGATCTCGAGCAGCGTCTCGCGGTTGACGATGCAGCAGTCCATGGAGGCGTTGTCGCCGTACGCGACGCCGGCGCTCACGCCCGTCAGGCGGCCGTTCTCGTTAATCTCGAGTTTGGTCTCGTCCTCGACATTGCGCGTGGCCTTGCAGTACACCACGGTCATTTGGGCGCCGGAGTTCTCGTGCGCCTCGATGATGGTGTTGAGGTCCATGTTAAAGATGATGTTGGTGCCCATCATCACGACATAGGGATTCTCTGAGCGCTGGAACAGCGTCTTGTTGGAGATGATGTCGCGCAGCAGGAAGCGCATGCTGCCCTTGGTGGTGCCATACGCGTTGCCGGGCACCATGAACAGGCCGCCCTTCTTGCGGTCCAGGCCCCAGTCCTTACCCGAGCCCACGTGGTCGATCAGCGAGCGGTAGTTACCCGGCATGACGACGCCGACGGTCTTGATGCCGGCATTCATCATGTTGGACAGCGGGAAGTCGATCAGGCGGTAGCGGCCCAAAAACGGAACGGACGCGATGGGGCGGTCCTTGAGCAGGACGCTGCCGTAGGTCGAAGAGTAGTTAGCGGTGATGTAACCGATGGCCTTGCGATTGATCATCGGATCATTCCCCCTTCCCGATAACGACGTCATTTCCAACGACGGCCGTATCCTTGGTGGTATCGACAGAGCCGAGCTTCACGCCCTCTTCGACCGTGGAGTTCTCGCCCAAAATAGCGCGGCAGATGTGCGCGCCGCTCTTAACGTGCGCACCCGGCAGCAGCACGGAGTCCTCGACCACGGCGCGCTCCTCGATGATGACATCGGTCGAAAGGATCGAGTGGCGAGCGGTGCCGTAGATCTTGCACCCGTTGGAGACCAGGCAGTCGTCCAGGCGGCCGTCCGGGCCAATGTAGTGCGGCGGACGCGTGGTGATGTTGGACATGATAGGGAAGTTCTTGTCGAACAGATCGAACTCGGGGTTGTTACCCAGCAGGTCCATCGAGGTCTCATGGAAGCTGGCGATGGTGCCGACGTCCTTCCAGAAGCCGTGGAACTCGTAGCTGTACAGGCGCTTGTTCTCACCGAGCAGCTTGGGGATGATGTCCTTGCCAAAGTCGTGGCTCGAGCGCTGGTCCAGAGCGTCCTCCTCGAGCGCCTCGATCAGCACGTCGGCCGAGAAGATGTAGATGCCCATGGACGCGAGGTTCGAATCGGGCTTCTCGGGCTTCTCGGTAAACTTGGTGATGCGGCCGTCTTCGGGGTCGGTGGTCAGGATGCCAAAGCGGCTGGCCTCCTCCCACGGAACGGGCATAACGCTCACCGTGAGGTCGGCGTTGTTCTCAATGTGCGTCTTAAGCATCTTGCGGTAGTCCATGCGATACAGGTGATCGCCCGAAAGAATCAGGACGTACTTGGGGTCGTTGGCCTTGATGTAGTCGAGGTTCTGCATAATGGCGTCGGCCGTGCCCGCATACCAGGCGCCGCCTGTCTGCGTCTCGTACGGCGGCAGGATCGACACGCCGCCGTCGCGGCTGTCCAGATCCCACGCCTCGCCGGAGCCCACGTAGGCATGCAGCAGGTAGGGACGGTACTGCGTCAGAACGCCCACCGTGTCGATGCCCGAGTTGGAGCAGTTGGACAGCGAAAAGTCGATAATGCGGAACTTGCCACCAAAGCTAACCGCCGGCTTGGCGATCTTTTGGGTGAGTGCCCCCAATCGGCTGCCCTGTCCTCCTGCGAGGAGCATCGCGATGCATTCTTTCTTACTCATCGATTTCTCCTTCTGTCATCGATGTTCCTAACCCATTAGCGACGGGCGCGGCGCACTCTCACGCCCGTCGAGTAATGCCGTGCGGCAAAGGGAGCTCGCGCGCTTTATGCGTGCCAGATCTCGTCGCGATACTCGCGAATGGTGCGGTCGGACGAGAACCAGCCACTCGAGGCGGTGTTGAGCAGGGCCTTGCGGTTCCAGTTCTCCTGGTCGCCGTAGCTGCCCGTGAGGTTCTCCCATGCATCCACGTAGCTACGGAAGTCAGCCATGACTAGGTCGGGGTCGTTGTTGTTCATGAGCTCGTTGTAGATGCTCTCGAAGTTGCCCGAAAGACCCGCAAACGTGTTGTCCTTGAGCTCGTCCATCACGCGGCCCAGACGCTCGCGGTCGCCGTTGAGGGTATCCCACGCAAAGTAGCTGTTGGATGCCCAGAGCTGCTCGACCTCGGGAGCGGTCAGGCCAAAGATGGCCTCGTTCTCGCGGCCGGCCAGGTCGGCGATCTCGATGTTGGCGCCGTCGAGGGTGCCCAGCGTAATGGCGCCGTTCATCATGAGCTTCATGTTGGACGTGCCCGAGGCCTCCTTGCCGGCCGTGGAGATCTGCTCCGAGATCTCGGCAGCGGGGTAGATGAGCTGGGCGTTGCTCACACGGAAGTTGGGGATAAAGCAGACCTTCATGACCTCGTTCACGCGGGCGTCGTTGTTGATGACGTTGGCCACGGAGTTAATGAGGCGGATGGTCTCCTTGGCAAAGGTGTAGCTCGATGCAGCCTTACCGCTAAAGATGAAGGTCGTCGGCGTCACGTGGAAGTTGGGGTCTGCGATGCGACGGTTGTAGATGTCCATCACCTTCATGATGTTCATGAGCTGGCGCTTGTAGGCGTGGAAGCGCTTCACCTGGACATCGAAGACGGTGTTGGGGTCGATGACCAAACCGGTCTCAGCCTTAACGTAGGCGGCCAGACGCTCCTTGTTGGCGCGCTTGGAGGCACCCACTGCCTTCAGGAACTCGGTGTCGTTCTGGAACTCCTTGAGTTTCTCAAGCTCAAAGGCGTCTTTGAGCCAGCCGTCGCCAATGGCCTCAGTCACGAGCTTGGCATAGGTGGGGTTGGCCTCGGCAAAGAAGCGACGGTGCGAGATACCGTTGGTCTTGTTGTTAAACTTCTCGGGCGTCAGGGCATAGAAGTCCTTGAGCACGATGTTCTTGATGATGTCGGAGTGGATCTTGGCCACGCCGTTGACGCTGTGGCTGCAGATCACAGACAGGTTGGCCATGCGAATCTCGCCGTCCCACAGGATGGCGGTCTGGCGCAGACGCTCCTGCCAGCCCTCCTGCGTGGTGTCGAAAGACTCGTGCCAACGAAGGCTGATCTCGTCGATGATCTGGTACACGCGGGGGAGGAGCTTGGAGAACGTGCCGATGGGCCACTTCTCCAGGGCCTCGGGCAGGATGGTGTGGTTGGTGTAGCTCACGACCTGCGTCACGATGTTCCAGGCGTCATCCCACTCGAGCTTCTTCTCGTCGATGAGGATGCGCATGAGCTCGGGGCCGCACATGGCGGGGTGAGTATCGTTGGTGTGGATGGCCACAAACTGCGGCAGCAGCTCCCAGTTCGCGCCGTGCTCCTTCTCAAAGGTGTCGAGCAGGCTGTAGATGCCGGCCGAAACAAACAGGTACTCCTGCTTCAGGCGCAGCAGACGACCGTGCTCGCCGGCGTCGTTGGGGTAGAGGATGGCGCTGATGGCCTCGGCCTCAGCGCGCTCGGCATCGGCCAGAGCATAGTCGCCGCGGTTGAAGGCCTCCAGATCAAAGTGCTCCTCGACCGGCTCGGCGGCCCAGACGCGCAGCTTGTTGACGGTCTCGCCGGCATAGCCCACGACGGGGATGTCATAAGGAACAGCCAGGATGTCCTGCGTGTCCACCGTGCGGTAGAACGTGCGGCCGTTCTCCTCAAAGCCCTCAACATGGCCACCAAACTTGATGGTCACGGCCTTGTCCTGACGACGGACCTCCCAGGGATAGCCGTGGGTGAGCCACTCGTCGGTGGCCTCGACCTGGCTGCCGTTGACAATCTCCTGCTTAAACAGGCCGTAGCGGTAGCGCATGCCGTTGCCGTAGCCGGCAATGCCCTCGGCTGCCATGGAATCCAGGAAGCACGCGGCCAGACGACCCAGGCCACCGTTGCCCAGGGCCGGATCGGGCTCCTGGTTCTCGATGACGGACAGGTCAAAGCCCATGTCGTCGAGCGCCTCGGCGACCATGTCGCGCACGCCAAAGTTGAGCAGGTAGTTGTCGAGCAGTCGGCCGATCAAAAACTCGATCGAGAAGTAGTACACGCGCTTCTTGCCCTCGGCGGTGACGCGGGCGTCACTCTTGGTGGCAACGGTGCGCGCCTTCTCGGCCACGAGCTTGGCCAAGGCGTTAAAGCGGTCGAGGTCGCTGGCGGCCTCGACACTCTTGCCGCTGATGCTCATGACGGCATCGCGATAGAGCTCGGTAAACTCCTGCTTGTTGTCGAAGATCTTATTCATACGTTCCTTTCCCCCGGGAGTTGATCCCCGGAACGGTTATGACATGTATCCTACGCCCCCGCGGGGCGGGTAATTACAGCTGTAACGACTTTGTTACGCATCCTTGGCAGGAGCTTTAACAGCAGCTGCCTTTGCCTTGGGAGCAGCCTTTTTGGTGGCTGCCTTCTTGGTCGTGGTGGACTTGGCCGAAGCCTTGACAGCGGGCTTGGCAGTCTTCGTCTTAGCCGGAGCCTTCTTGGCAGCCGCGGTCTTGGGCTTCACCGAGGACGCACGCTTGCGCGGCGCCTTCTTGGGCTCCTCGACCACGGGCGGCTTATAGCTGCTGGGACCGCGGCGCTTAAGCACCACGCCTGCCAGACCGGGCACCTTAATCTCAATGGAGTCCATCTGCCCGTTCCAGGGATAGGGCTCGCTCGAGCAGGTGTAGGGCTCTTCGCCGGCATAACCGCTGCCGCCAAACTCGGGACGGTCGGAATCAAAGATGACCTCCCAGTCGCCCTCGCGCGGCACGCCCACGCGGAAACTCTCGTAGCTCGCCGGGTCAAAGTTGATCAGGATCACCAGATCGTCGTCGACGTCCTCGCCCTGACGCACAAAGCTCACGATGGACTGCTTGGAGTTGTCCGCATCGATCCAGGTAAAGCCGTCGTCGGTGTAGCCGCGCTCGTACAGGGCGGGCTCGGCGGTGTACAGGTGGTTGAGTGCCTTGATAAACGCCTGATGATGACGGTGGGTCTCGTACTCCTCGGTCAGGAACCACTGGATGGACTCGTAGTAGCGCCACTCAATAAACTGGCCGATCTCGTTGCCCATAAAGTTGAGCTTGGCACCGGGATGCGTCATCTGGTAGAAGGCCAGCGTGCGCAGGCCGGCAAATTGGCGCCACCAGTCGCCCGGCATGCGGCCGATGAGCGAGCACTTGCCGTGTACGACCTCGTCGTGGCTCAGCGGGCAGATGAAGTTCTCGGTAAAGGCGTACATGATGGAGAACGTGAGCAGCCCGTGGTTGCCGGGGCGCCACGGAAAATCGGTCTGCATGTAGTGCAGGGTGTCGTTCATCCAACCCATGTCCCACTTGTAGTGGAAGCCCAGGCCGCCGTCCTGCGGCGGATAGGTCACGAGCGGCCACGCGGTGGACTCCTCGGCCATCATCATCACGTCGGGGTAGTGCGCCTCCACGGCGCAGTTGACCTGGCGGATAAACGCGCTGGCGTCCAAGTCCTCCTCGGTACCGTACTTATTGAACTTCTTTTGGCCGGGATCGTCGATGCCAAAGTTGAGGTACAGCATGCTGGACACGCCGTCCATGCGAATGCCGTCAACGTGGAAGTTCTCGAGCCAGTACAGCACGTTGGAAACAAGGAAGGAGCGGACCTCGCCGCGGGCGAAGTCAAACTTGTGCGTGCCCCAGTTAGGGTGAATCTCGTGCTCAAACAGCATGTGGCCGTTAAAGGTGGCAAGGCCATGGGCGTCGGCGCAAAAACCGCCGGGTACCCAGTCCATGATCACGCCAATGCCTGCCTCGTGGCACGCATCGATAAAGTGCATGAGCTGCTGCGGGTCGCCATAGCGCGACGTGGCGGCATAGTAGCCGGTCGTCTGGTAGCCCCAGGAGCCATCGAAGGGATGCTCCATAAGCGGCATGACCTCGATATGCGTGTAGCCCATGTCGTGCACGTAGTCCACGAGCTCCACCGACAGGTCGTCGTAGGTGTAGAACTCGCCGCGCTGCGCGGGGAAGGGGTCCATGGGACCGGGGTAGTTGCCGTACTCGTCCGGCTCGCCCTGCGGTGCGTCGCCATGGCGCTTCCACGAGCCAATATGCACCTCGTAGATGTTAAGGGGCTGTGACATGTGGTTGTGGCCGGCACGGCGCTTGAGCCATGCGGCATCGTTCCACTTATAGCCGTCGAGTGTCCACAGCACGCTCGCAGTACCCGGAGGGCACTCGGCCTTAAAGGCATACGGATCGGCCTTGTAGAGCTTTTCACCCTCGTTGGTCTCGATGAGATACTTATAGAGCTGGCCTTGTTCTGCGCCAGGAATAAAGCCTTCCCAAATAGCGCTCGTATGCACGGGCACCAGCGGGTTGGCTTCTTCATCCCAGTCGTTAAATTCGCCAATGACATGCACGCTCTTTACATCGGGCGCCCAAACGCAAAAGCGCCAGCCGCGCGTACGGTTCTGCGTGTCGTGGTGCGCGCCCATCTTTTCCCAGCTGCGCTCCCACGTGCCGATGCCAAATAGATAGACATCGTCCTTGGTGAGCTCCGGTGCGTGCGGGGCGGCTTTACGGGTAGCGGGCTTTTTTGTTGCTGGCTTTAGCTTTGTATCGCTCACGTTTGATCCCATCATGACGCGGCAGCGTGTTGCCTTGGTGACTAGATGCGAAAGGTCCAAGGCTGCACGAATCGAAGGGACGGCGATAGTTCTATGATTCGTTCCACCTCGCGTGCTCGGTGGAACTTTCGGCAGAAACTACGATAACACCTGTACGTTACTTTTATGAAGGAAAGTGGTTTTAGGGCGGCGTTTAATCGGTAAGCGCCATGTTTAGACCACTGGCAGAATTGCCGTGGTAAAACTCTTGACAGTTTTACCAATAAGGGTTTTTTGATTGTTGGTTTGACGTTTGGTAAAACGTTTTTAGCAGGTTGTTTACCATTTGACATCGAAAGGTACTTTTATGTCCCAGACCGCCGCTCCCAATGTCGCTTTTATTTTCGATTGCGACGGCACGCTGGTTAATAGCACCCCCGTTTGGGCCTATGCCCAGCCCGAGTTATTGCACCGCCACGGAGTTGACGTGACGGTCGACGATTTTGCCCAGTTTGAGCATTTGTCGCTCGAGGACGAGTGCCAGGCCTACCACGACACCTGGGGCATTGGAGCGAATGGCGAGGAGCTGTATCGCGAGCTGAGCGACATCCTGATCGATGGGTACTCCAAGGTGCCGCCGCGCGAGGGGCTCCTGGCATTTTTGGAGCAGACGAATGCGGCGGGCATTGCCTTGTGCGTTGCCACGTCCACGCCGGCCGAGTTGGTTACGTCTGCGCTTGCGGGCGCCGGGCTCGACGCGTACATGGAGTTTGTTACCACGACGGGCGAGGCAGGACGCTCCAAACAGTTCCCCGACGTATACGAGCTGGCGCTGCGCCGCCTAGAAGAGCGCCACGGGCACAAGTTTGAGCGCGCGTGGGTGTTTGAGGACGCCGTCTTTGGCCTAAGGAGTTCTGGGGTCGCCGGCTTTAAGCGTGTAGGTATTTATGACCCGCACGGCCGCATGAAGCGCGACGATGTGCGCGCCAACTGCGATATCTTTATCGACAGCTACGAGGAGCTGGATCTGGCCCGCCTGCTTGCGTTTGAGGGATAGGCGAGAGCTGTGGCTTGTAAGGTATTAGTGGTTTGCGGCTCGCCCTTGGTGGCGAGCGCGGATCTGTTGCGTAGGCTAGTAGGGGAGTGCGACCACGTTGTCGCCGTGGACCGCGGTCTCGACGCGCTGCTGGGCGCTCGCCTGAGCTGCGACGTGTATGTAGGGGACGCCGATACGGTAAGCGAAGCCGGTCGCGCTCTTGTTGATGCCGCTGAGGACTTTGAAGTTGAGCGCCACGACCCGTACAAGGACTATACCGATCTGGCGCTGGCGCTCGATTCCGTCCGCCGTCGCTGGCCGGGCGCCGAAGTGGTTGCGACCTGCGCTACGGGCGGCCGCCCGGATATGGCCCTAAGCGTCCTAGGCTTACTAGCCAACTACAAAGACGCCCCCGTCTGGCTTGCCGAGGACGCGACCACAGCTCGCATTCTGCACGAAGGCGAATCCTGGACCATTGAGGGCGCCGAGAGCAAGACGTTCTCCATCATCGGCATTGCCCCCAACACCGAGGTAAGCGAACACGGCCTAGAGTGGGAGCTAGACCACAGCCCCCTGGACCTGTTGGCGGACACAGGCATCAGCAACGTCGTCAGGTCAACAGCCACGATCCAAGTCCACACCGGCACCGCCATTGCTTACCTATATCAAGAGACATTTAGAGTCTGACCCAAAAAAGTCCTTGCACGCCGCGTCAACTTCCCCTATAGTATCTCCTCGTCACGGGGGCGTAGCTCAGCTGGGAGAGCGCTTGACTGGCAGTCAAGAGGTCAGGGGTTCGATCCCCCTCGTCTCCACCATCGTGAATGTAAGGCCACTCAATTGAGTGGCCTTTTTTTGAATATGATTTTTAACGGCCTGAACTGCATTTTTGCAAAATTTGTAAATTGCTTTCCTGTTCAAGTTTGCCGTCTGCAGTAGTTGTCGCAAATTTTGCGACAACTACACCCCTAAAGTTGTCAAACAAGCCGCCTCAAAATGCGTTTAATCTGTAGCCGGGCGTGCCTAGTGTGCGATGAGCATCTTCACAATGCAATGCCCATGCCCACACGCCCGCAAAATGTTGTGCAATTAATTTCCCAGTTTTGTACATTATTCGTAAGCACCACGCAAATCCTTTTGCGTATTAAAGCCGAGGTTTGCCTGCATTTACTCGGGCGCCCGTTGCAGCACCCCATTAACCTGCGTCAACGTGAACAACTTAGGCAAACAACCCCCCCCAAGCACGGATTTGTCGCATATGTTGTCCGACACAACCCAAATCAGTTTCACTATCAGCTTGTGCTAGGATACCTAATGTTACATGAGTTCAGCTGTGCTCACGGCTCTAACAGGCCACATAGCACGGGGTCGATCAGCATCCGGCCGTAACGGCGGTGTTAGAAAAACCAAGAGCTCCAATATCGATTGCCATGCACTTTTTTCACTTGCTTTTGCGGATATTTATAAGTTCGCTTGAATCAGTGCAATGAGTTGTTACGGCGAACCACAGCAGCCTTCAGCTGTTTGCGTGCGGTCCAGTTTTGTTCCCGCTTGACTGGTTCGCACGCAGCCAGCTGGGGATGCGGTCATTTTGCGATACACGTCCGCGTCTCTAGCAACTGCATTTATACATACCGTTCACGGTGGGGCAGAGCCACGTGCTTGTCTGACTGGGCTCAGGGTTTGAATATGGAGCGCCTTCGCGCACAAGCGCCCTGGCGAAGCCATACCCAAACCCCATGAGCCACACGTAAGACAGCAAGGGGGTGGTGCTCGTGTGGTATGTGATCCAGGTCATTAACGGTCGCGAAGATATAATGCGCGAGCGCATTGAGCGCATGGTGCCGGCTGGCGCCATGCAGGAGCTCTTTTATCCCCAATTTCAAACCGAGATCAAAGTACACGGCGAATGGGTCAATACGACCAAGCCGCTCTTTCCCGGTTATCTTATCTGCGATACGGCAGATCCCCGTACTGTGCAACAGCATCTGCTGCGCATGGACGACTTTGCCCGGATGCTTTCCCAAGACGGTCAGTTTGTGCCGCTGGCAAAAGAAGAGGTCCAGCTTATTGGTGGCTTTACGCATAAGGGAGACCGCGTAGTTCCTATGAGCGAGGCCCTAAAAGACGGTGACCAGGTCGTAGTAACGGCAGGTCCGTTGCTGGGCCACGAAGGCCTTATCAAAACCATTAACAGACGCAAGAGCATTGCTTATTTGGAGCTCGACCTGTGTGGCCGACGCGTAATTACGCGCGTTGGCCTCGCGGTGCTTTCAAACGAGCAGCGCGTCATGCGAAACCTTAAAAAGGCGATTGCCTAGCTGCTGGCGATTGTCGCTCAAACCAAGGAGGACCTTCGGGTCGGGGACGTAGTGTTGGAAGAGAATGTGTCAGATAAAACAGAATATGTAAAGGATGTGCCCGTGGATGCGGCATTGATTGGTCAAGTTGGGGATTGGCGGGCAGACTCTCAGACTCCTGTTGCTACGGAATTTCCTCTCCCCGTGGAGAATCCTGCTCCGGCGCAAGGTTTCGTGGCGCCGGGAAGCTATAGGGCTCCCGCCGCAGATCCCAAGGCTGCCGCCCCCAAGAAAGGTGGGCCTGCCTATTTTGCCTTCAAGCGAGCTTTCGACATCGTTTTTTCTGCTGCGGTCTGCGCGGTGTTGGCCATCCCCGTTGTAGCAGCATGCGTCGCCATTGAGATTGACTCTCCCGGAAAGCCGTTCTTCCGTCAAAAGCGAGTTGGTAAGGGTGGAAAGACTATCTATATCTTCAAACTCCGCACCATGGTCTCTGACGCTCACGAGCACCCTGAGAAATACATGACTCCCGATCAGCTGGCGCAATGGCAGCGCGAACAGAAGGTTGACGATGATCCCCGAATCACGCGTGTAGGCCGCTTTCTTCGCCGCACTTCGTTGGACGAACTTCCTCAATTCATTAACGTTCTCTCGGGTGATTTATCCGTCATTGGCCCTCGTCCCGTAACACTTGAGGAAACGTATGAATACGGCGATGCACGCGATGAGGTGCTCGCATGTAAGCCTGGCATCACCGGTTGGTGGGCTGCGACTGACCGCAACGAATCCACGTGGAGAAGTGGTCAGAGGCAAGCTCGTGAGCTCTTTTATGTGCGCCATCAGTCGCTCGGGTTGGATACCCGCGTGTTCGTAAAAACGTTCAAGGCAATGAGGAGGGGGAAGTAACGTATGACCGATTCTCCCCTGGTTTCCATCATTATGCCCCTCTACAATGCTGAGCCGTATCTTGTCGAGACCTTCGACTCCGTTCTTTCTCAGTCCTATAAGAACTGGGAGCTCATCGTGGTCGAAGATTGTTCTTCGGACGCATCTCTTCGACTTGCGAAGGAATACGAGAACAAGGATCGTCGAATCTCGGTTCATCCCAACGAGCACAACGTTGGTGCGGCTAAGTCGCGCAATACCGGTATCGAACACGTTTCCGGCGATTTCGTCGCGTTCATGGACGCCGATGACGCATGGCTTCCGGATAAACTTGATCACCAGCTTGCGTACATGCGGGATTGTGGTCTGGGGATGTGCTTCACCTCGTACGAGACCATTGAGTCTGACGGACAGCATAGGAATTACGTACACGTACCCAAGAGCATCGACTACGACGGTTTTCTCAAGAACACCGTGACCTGCAGCCATACCATCGCGTTCGACCTCTCGAAAATACCCCTGAGTCTTCTCGTTTGTCCCGATTTCGGAGATTCGTTCGATTTCCCTGAAGACATGGTCGTCTGGCTCCAGGTCCTCAAGAGCGGCGTTCCAGCCGGCGGCCTCGACGAGGTGCTTGCAAAGAACAGGAAACATGGCGGCTCCCGCTCCGCTAATAAATTCCGTGCAGTTTCCCGCACGTGGAACGCCTACCGAAAAGTGGAGAAGATAAACCCAGTCTATTCCGTGTATTGTCTGTTCTGGCAGCTGACGCACGCGGTGCTTAAAAGGAATTAGGATTGAGGCTGAATGAGGATTCTATTTCTCTCGAACCTTGAGTTTGAGGGCTTCGCGGGCCCTACGTACTGTGTGCCTGCACTGATCGGGGCCTTATCCGAACTCGAAGAGGTTGTCTGGTATAACATGAGACCTGTCGAGCGCGTAGAATGGAGGGGCCTTCCCTTCTACAGGAACCCTAACGACTTTGCTTTCGACATTGAAGATTTCACAAGTCGAATCTGGCGCCCTGACCTAATCGTTTTTGAGGGTTTTTATGCGTTTCATCCCAACGCGACCCTCTTGGGCGTGCTGTCTTCGGGTATACCATATGTGATTGAGCCGCACTGCGCCCTCACGAGCGGAGACCAGGGGAAGAAAACCTTTAAGAAACGAATCTGCAACGCCGTTTTCTACAACCGTTTCGCTCAAGGCGCCGCTGCGATCCACTACCTTACCGAGAAGGAACGCGATGAGTCCGGTGAGAAATGGAACCGGAACAGCTTCATCGAGCCGAACGGCATAGAGGTGCCCAAGGAGCGCCCTCATCGGGAGTCGTGGCATGGCGACGTACCTGAAATTGTGTTCGTTGGCAGAGTGGAGCCCTATCAAAAGGGGTTGGACGTCCTCCTCGAAGCGCTTACTCCGTTGAATGCTTGCGCGGATTCACCGCGCTTCCATCTCTCGATTTACGGCAACTCCGTCAACGGCTTCTCAAACGAGATGGAGAAAAAGCTACAGGCCGCGGGGCTTTCAGACGTCGTTGCCGTTCGCGGCCCTGTA
>CAMQHT010000021.1 GCA_947001705.1 uncultured Collinsella sp. | reverse complement strand
CAGCTCGGCCGGCGGGGGCCCGGGGGTGGGGCCGTGTGGGGCTGCGGCCAGTTGGCGCGCCAAAAAACTTTGCGTGGGGGGGGGCCCGCGGGCTGGTGGGCGGGGGGGCCCCCACGTTTTGGATTTATTGGGCTGTGGCGGTGAAGGTTGTTTTGTCGGCGGCGATGTGCACGTGCAGCTTTGCCTGACCGTCGCAGCTGATGAGCACGCCCACCTCGAACGGGGTTCCCGTCTTGTCGTAGGTCGAACGCACGATGCGCATCGCCGCCTTACCGGTGTTCTGTCCCAAAAGACGCGCCTCATGCTTGTCGAGGTTGACCGTCTCGTAGACGGCATCGACGCTTGCGGGCAGGATGCCGGTCTTTTCCGCGATGTAGGCGTAGAGCGAGCCATCCACGTCTTTGCGCGTGAGCTCGGGGCAAAGTGACACGGGGATATAGACGTAGTTGAGCTCCATGGGTTTGTCGTTGGCGAGACGCAGGCGGCGAATCTCCCAGACGGGTGTCCCTTCGGGCACTTTGAGCCCGGAGGCGATGCCGCGGACGGCCGGTATGCTTGAAAAGGCGAGAATCTGCGAGCTCGGAACCCGTCCCGCTTCGCGCATCCGCGCGCTGAAATTCAGGGCCAGGTCGATGCCGGGTGCTGAAGTTTGGGGCTTGATGAACGTGCCCTGGCCGCGCTTGCGCACCACGCGCCCCTCGATGACGAGATCTTGGAAGCAACGGCGCACGGTCGCGCGCGATAACTCCAGCCGCTCACAGATTTCGAGCTCGCGTGGCAGCGGCGTCTTGGTGTCGAACGCCTGGCTGGCGATAAGCAGAGCGATTCGATGTTTAAGCTGGACATAGAGCGGCGTATCACCGCTGCGGTCGAAGGGTTCGGAGGCGAGAAACGAGATCATATCCATGGGGTACCTCCATGTCGTGGGCGTACGTGACATGGTCTGACACTGCGGGGCAAACCGGAGATGCCAGGCCCGATTCTTGCTGGTATGTATGGTGCATAAGGAACATAAAACATTTATCAGGCAATCTACCTGCTATTTTAAAAATAATTAGAAGAAAAAATAATTTAGGCACAAAAATAGTTGCTACCGTTAACCGATGAATAGTTGCCGTTCACAACTGTTTTCTTGTACCGAACATGCCCCGGCGCAACAATAATCTCAGCAAAAAGCAAAGCCGTGCGACACACGGCAGGTCGAGAGGAGACCGCATGCGGTATCTGGTAATGGTCAGTCACGGAACGCTCGCTCCCGGACTGCACAGTGTCCTCAAGATGCTCGGCAATGACGCCCCGAACATCTTGTCGACGAGTCTCGTGGACGGCATGGGCGCTGACGAGTATGTCGAGAACGTCAAGGCGATGCTCGCTCCCGTTACCGCCGATGACGAGGTTGTCCTGCTTGGTGACATCCTGGGCGGATCGCCGCTCACCAATGCCATGAACACGCTGGCCGAGAAGGGTTTGCTCGCCCACACCATTGCCTTCGGCGGTATGAATCTGCCCATGGCTATGACCGCCATGATGGGGCTTGCCACCATGGACCTGGATTCCCTCAAGCAGATGATGCTGCAGGAGGGCAAGAACGGTATGTCCGAGCTCGTTGTCCCGACCGATGACGCCGACGACGAGGACGACGACATCTAGGCAGCGCATCCGCCCAAATTTTCGTGATGGAGCGGGGGTTAAGAGGAAAGACCCCCGGTGATAAAGAAAGGGAGAACGCATGATTTCGTTCATCCGTATTGATGACCGTATGATCCATGGACAGACCGTTACCCGTTGGGCCCTCGAGTATCCCTGCGACGGTCTTATCGCCGTCAACGACGCTGCAGCGTCCAACCCCGTGCTCAAGGAGGCCTACAAGAGTGCCTCGGGCAAGAAGACGTTCGTGTGGACCAAGGAGCACTTCAAGGAGGTCTCCGAGAAGGTTCTCAAGTCCGACACCAAGTACTTCCTGATCACCAAGAACCCGCTCGACATGAAGGAACTTCTCGTCGATTTTGGCTTTAAGCCCGGCATGGACCGCATCATCGTCGGTCCCTGCAACGATCGTCCCGGCACCACCAAGCTTGGCAACAACCAGTCGATCACGCAGGAAGAGGCCCAGGCGCTCGAGGATCTCACCAACGCCGGCTACACGGTCGAGTTCGCCCTTATCAAGGAGAAGTCCATCGGTGAGTGGCCCAAGTTCCGCGGTCAGTTTGGCTTCTAGTTAGGCGCCAGCCGCATTTTGGTATCTACAGCCCTTGGTGAAAGGGGCTGAGGAATAAAGAAAGGGGAAAGCATGGCAATCAATGCATTCCAAGCCGCGCTGTTCGGCCTGTTCGCCTGCCTGGCATCACTGCCTGGCATGGGCGGCACGACGATCGGCAACTACACTCTGGGTCGTCCTCTGGTCGCCGGCCTCATCGTCGGCATCATCATGGGCGATATGCAGACGGGCATCCTCGTCGGCGCTGCCATCCAGGTTGTCTACATCGCTCTCGTGACCCCCGGCGGAACCGTCTCCGCCGACGTCCGCGCCGTGTCCTATATCGGTATCCCGCTGGCGATCCTCGCCATCAAGAACTCGGGCATCGATCCCGCCTCCGCTGAGGCTGCCGGCATGGCCGCATCCCTCGGTGCCGCCGTCGGCACGCTCGGCACTGTGCTCTTCTATGGCACCGCCACCATCAACCTGGTGTGGCAGGGCATGGGCTGGAAGTGGCTCGAGAAGGGCGATCTCCACAAGCTCTACCTGGTCAACAACGTTCTGCCTTGGATCGGTCACATCGTCTGCTCGTTCCTCCCGACGTTCATCATCACCATGGGCGGCACCGCCATGGTCGACCTCATGAAGACCTACATGCCCATGGACGGCATCGCGATGAAGACGCTGTTCACCGTCGGCTCGCTGCTGCCTACCGTCGGTATCGCCATCCTGCTCAAGCAGGTCATCTCTAAGCCCACGGACTTTCTGACGTTCTTCTTCGGCTTCACCCTGTCCGCTGTTATGGGCTGCAACCTGATCGCCGCTGCCGGCATCGGCTGCTTCTTCGCCCTGATCAACTATGAGATCGCTTCGCTCAAGATCGACCTCGCAAACGCTCCCAAGGCAGCTATCGCCTCGGGCTCCGATGATGAGGAAGAGGAGGACATCTAATGGCAGAGAAGAAAAAGCTCTCTAAGAAAACGCTTGCCAAGTCGTTCCGCAACTGGTCCTATGGCAACCTGACTTGCTTCTCGCAGGAGCACATGCAGACCTTCGGTTACCTGTGCGCCATGCTTCCGATCGTCGAGGAGCTCTACGACACGCCCGAGGAGCAGAAGCAGGCCCTCCAGACCTACTCCGCGTTCTTCAACACCGAGCCGCAGATCGGCACCATGATTGTCGGCGTCACCGCCGGCCTCGAGGAGGCTCGCGCAAACGGCGAGGCCATCGACGACGACGCCATCAACGGCATCCGCGCCGGCCTCATGGGCCCGCTCGCCGGCCTTGGCGACTCGCTGATCGTCGGTACCCTGATCCCGATCCTGCTCGGTATCGCCCTCGGTCTCTCGACCGGCGGCTCTCCGCTCGGTGCCATCTTCTATATTGTCGTGTGGAACCTGCTCATGTTCCTTGGCATGCGCTTTGCCTACAACCAAGGCTATGAGCTCGGCGGCAAGGCGGTCGAGGCACTGGTCGGACCCAAGGCAAAGGCTCTTCGCGATTCCATCGTGATGGTCGGTACCATGGTCATCGGTGCCGTGGGCGCAACTTGGGTCTCCATCACCTGCAGCCCCAACCTGGTGCTGCCCGGTGGCGGTAAGTTCCAGGACACGCTCGACGGCATCTATCCGCACCTGCTGCCGATGATCTTCATCATCTTCTGCTGGTACATGATGACCAAGAAGAAGGTCAACCCCATAGTCATGATGCTGATCCTCGTTGTGATCGCATTCGTGGGCGTTGTTATTGGTTTCTTCGACCCGGCGCTGAGCTACTAGTCATCATCCTTTGACCCCCTGTAAGGCCGTGCGGCCTCAACCGCACGGCCTTCTGATTTTACGCCGCCCTTCAAGGGCAATATGGCCAGCGACCTCCATCGCCTATACGACACCCGCTATATTGCTCTTGAAAGATGACGTATTCGATAAACGATGCACTTGCGCATAATGCACGCTTTGCACGAGGAGGACCATATGCACGAGAAACATGGACACGACCTTTCGCGCGACGACTTGATCCGCGAGGCAAAGATGCAGACCGATGCTATTCAGCGGCTCAACGTTTGGCTGCGCCTGGGCTATTCGCTCGTGGCGATTGGCTTTTTGATGGGGATGTGGGGTATGCAGGGAGGCCCCGGCTGGGGTGTCCCCGTGGGCATCGTGTGCCTAGTGGTGGGCACTCCGCTTTCGATCGTGCTTAAGGTTGGCACGACCAACGCCAAAAAGAATGTCGAGCGCATGCTCGAGGCCGCGGGTATCGACGTTGAGGAGCTTATGCGACGCAAGAAGGACGAGCAATAGACTTCCGCGTTGGGGTATCATAAATAATTGTTGCGAATGTTAACTGATGTACGGCAAATGACGGTTTTATGGCCCTTCTAGAGTTGCAAAGGACAATATCCCCAGTGGATTACGATGACGTCGCTCGAAAACTGATCGTGTACTCACGTTCCCTTGCCAAGGGATCCTTGAGTGCTGCCGGCGGCGCCAGTGTGGGCGAGGCACCGGTTTTACAGTATCTATCGGGTATTGACGGTGACGTCATTCCCTCCGAGATTGCCAAGAAGCTGAAATTCTCCCGTGCGCGCATGTCGCATATCTTGGATTCACTCGAGAGCAAGGGTTACGTTCAGCGCAGGACCGATCCAAACGATCGTCGGCGTGTGCTGGTGAGCATCACCGAGGAAGGCCGTGATTTCGCGGCGAAAAAAAATGCCGAGAGTGTGGCATCGCTCTCGAAACAACTCTCAGCGCTCGGCGAGCACGATGCCCAGGAGCTCGTGCGCATTCTGAATAAAGCCTATAGCCTTACCTATGATGCCGACGACTACCTGGACAATCTATAAGGATAAAGGCAGACATTTAGGTGCATCTTGAAATGCACCCGGGACAGTTGCGCCCATTGACTACCGTCAGCATCTCATTCCAAACCAAATCAGCCAACGTACGTCATGGCAATCCCCGGTAGGTCGCAGGGTGGCGGCTGAGCCTTTCCCTCGGGAAACTTCGCGAAGCCCAGTTCCCGAGGGAAAGGTATGGTCTGTGTAATACCAGATAAACAGTACATTTTTGCTAGATTGGTATTTGACTGAAGAACCAATTGGTATGGCTTATTAAGCCCACATTGCCGTTGACGCTCATTTTACTGCCGCTGGTGGATTTCCGAACTTGGTTGCGCAAGTGCTCCCATATATTGATATGACCTAGTAGGTGGCTATCTGGTTACTACCAGTTGGCCCCTTGGTAACGGGTGGCCCCATTGTGCGGAATGTACCGAACATCCCCGTTTGATACGTTTTCCCATGCTGCCGGGGGGGCGTCCTCGGCACCTCAGCATCTCGGAAGAAAGGAGACCAGGTGCGCAGGAATTCCATTTTTACGAAACGGTGGGTGAAGGGAAGCGCGGTCCTCGTTGCCACTGCAGCGACGCTCGTGTTTGCCAATCCCCAGCAGGCGATTGCCACGCCACTCAAGGGCGTCGACTCAGCGACCGTGTCCCAGTCTGCCTCGAATGTCGTCGACATCGATTTCGCTGACGGCATCAAGGGCCGTATTACGTTCCTCGAGGACGGTATTTTCCGTTATAACGTCGACCCCAAGGGTGAGTTTTCCGATTACGCCACACCGCGCAGTAAGTCCCACACGGCTAAAATCCAGGCTCAGCCCGATACCTCGGACACCTACAGCAAGCCGAGTGCGACGGTTGCCGACAAGGGCGACACTATCGAGATCACCGGCGGAAAGGCGACCGTGATCCTGGACAAGGCGACTGGCAAGATGAGTATCAAGTCAGGCGACCGTGTCGTGGTTTCCGAGTCCGCGTCCCTCGACCTTGATAAGAAGGGTACCGTCCAGACGCTCGCCAAGGAGAAGTCCGAGAACTTCTTTGGCGGCGGCACCCAGAACGGACGCTTCCTGCACACCAACCAGACGATCGCCATCTCCAACACGAACAACTGGACCGATGGCGGCGTTGCCTCGCCCAACCCGTTTTATTGGACGAGTGACGGCTACGGCGTGCTCCGAAACACGTTTGCAGAGGGTTCCTACGACTTCGGTTCCACGGACTCATCGACGGTCACGACTTTGCACAGCGAGAATGAGTTTGATGCCTACTACTTCGTGGCGACCAACGAGGGCGCTTCGAACGTGGCAACCGAGATGCTGCAGGACTACTACAAGGTGACCGGTAACCCGGTACTGCTGCCCGAGTACGGGTTCTACCTTGGTCATCTTAATGCCTATAACCGTGATGGCTGGTCAACGACCTCGGGTCAAAAGAAGTGGGAGACCAAGGGCAGCAAGTCCTCGAGCGAGAAGGGCGACGTTAAGTACGAGTCTGGCATGTCGACGGGCTACAAGCTCGACGGCACACTTGCGGCCGAGACGCTCAACGGTGAGGGCCCTACGGTTGATACCGAGAACATGAAAGCGACCGATTTCGACCGCCAGTTCTCTGCTCGGCAGGTTATCGATGACTACGAGGACAACGACATGCCGCTCGGCTGGTTCCTGCCGAACGACGGCTACGGCGCCGGCTATGGCCAGAACGGTTACTACAAGACCGGCGGCGTCAACTCCGACGGAGCGAGCTCGGCCGACCGCCTTAACGCTGTGCGTGCCAATGTCGACAACCTTAAGAAGTTCACCGAGTATGCCAACTCCAAGGGTGTGAGCACGGGCTTGTGGACCCAGTCCAACCTTGAGCCCGACAGCAACCCTGAGACCCCGTGGCATCTGCTTCGCGACTTCGACGCCGAGGTCAAGACGGGAGGCATCACTACCCTTAAGACCGACGTTGCCTGGGTTGGATCTGGCTACTCCTTTGGTCTCAATGGCATCAAGACAGCTTATGACACGGTGACGACCGGCGCTAACAAGCGCCCCAACATCATCACGCTCGATGGTTGGGCCGGCACGCAGCGCTTTGGTGGCATTTGGACCGGAGACCAGTATGGCGGTAACTGGGAGTACATTCGCTTCCATATCCCCACGTATATCGGTCAGAGTCTTTCGGGCAACCCCAACATCGGCTCCGACATGGATGGCATCTTTGGCGGCGACCCCATCATCTCTGCGCGTGACTACCAGTGGAAGACGTTCACGCCCTCTATGCTTGACATGGACGGTTGGGGCACCTACCGTAAATCGCCCATGACGCACGGCGATCCCTACACAGGCATCTCGCGCTTCTACCTCAAGCTCAAGGCGCAGCTCATGCCCTATATCTACACGAGCGCGGCCTCGGCGGCCAACATCGACACGGGTAACGGCGATGCCGGCCTGCCCATGATCCGCGCCATGCTGCTTTCCGATAACTCCGAGTACGCCGCAAGCACCTCGACGCAGTACCAGTATATGTTCGGTGAGAACTTCCTAGTGGCACCGGTGTATCAGGATACCCAGGCAGACGAGAACGGCAACGACATTCGCAATGGGATTTACCTCCCCAACTACGGCACCGACGAGAATCCCACCATCTGGATCGATTACTTCTCGGGTAAGCAGTATCGCGGCGGCCAGGTTCTCAACAACTACGAGGCTCCGCTTTGGAAGCTGCCGCTGTTTGTGAAGGCCAACGCTATCGTGCCGATGTACGCCGAGAACAACAACCCCGAGGCCGTGAGCGACACCAACACCAAGGGTACCGACCGCAGCCAGCGTATCGTCGAGTTCTTCGCCACCGAGGGCGACGGCACCTTTACGCAGTACGAGGACGACGGCTCCTCCATCGAGAACAACACGACTGAGGACGATTCCTACGGTACGATCGACAATATCTCCTACGGTGAGCATGTGAGCACCGTCTACAGATCCAAGGCCGCAGGCGGCACCGCGACCTTTACCGCCGAAGCCTCGCAGGGTGGCTACAACGGCTACGACTCCAATCGCACCACGACCTTCGTGGCCAACGTGTCCGCCAAGCCCATGAGCGTCGTCGCCAAGAACGGCGGATCCGCGCTCAACGTGGTTGAGGTCGACTCGCAGGAGACCTTTGACACCGCGACCCCCGAGGCCGGCCAGGCGGTCTACTTCTACAGCGAGACCCCTAACCTCAACCACTACGGCAGCGATGTGGACGGCACCGAGGCCGAGCGGGGCGAGAGCTTTAACAACACCAAGATCACCACGAACCCCAAGGTCTACGTCAAGTTCGCGAAGACCGATGTTGCTGCGGCGGCGCAGACGCTCGAGCTGGGCGGTTTCGTGAACGCCGACGCCACGCTCACAGCCGATCGCCTCAACGAGAGCCTCTCCGCACCCACGAACCTTGCTGCCCCCGAGGACGTCACGACCCCAACGAGCATCAAGCTCACCTGGGGAAAGGTCGATGGTGCTACCTCCTACGACCTTAAGGTCGACGGCACCGTGTTCGCCGTGGGTGATGCGGCCGAGTTCACGCACACCGACCTCGCCTACAATAGCAAGCACACCTACCAGATTCGTTCGCGCAACGCCGAGGGCTACTCCGCCTGGAGCGATGTGCTCGAGGCGAACTCCGCACTCGATCCGTGGCGGAACGTCCCCGACGCCGAGCAAATCACCTGGGAGGGCTCACTTTACGGCAGCCATAAGGCCGAGCTCGCCTTCGACCATGAGTTCCAGTCGGGCGACGGCGGTTTCCACTCCGGTGGCAACGATCTGGGCAAGGCGCTTACCGTTGACTATGGACGCGCTTACAAGCTCGATAAGCTCGAGTACTATCCGCGCGATGACGCCGGCAACGGCACTGTGACCAAGATGCGTGTTGAGACGAGTCTCGATGGCGTCCACTGGACGAGCCAGGAGGTCGATTGGGCACGTTCCGCTGATTGTAAGACGGTAGCGTTTGACGGCACCGTGGCCGCCCGTTACGTGCGCATGACACCGCTCGCCTCGGTCGGTAATTTCTTCTCCGCGTCCGAGATTGCCATCTACAAGACCGACGGCACGGATGGCTTCGCCGTGGGCTCCAACCTCAACAAGGCCACGATCTCCGACGGAGACTACTCCAACATGAAGAACTATCTGGGCCTCGAGAATCGCGAGCCCGATACCCCGACGTTCGGTTCGCAGATCCGCGACCACTTCGCCGACCTCAACGATAACGGCGTTTACGACGTCTACGATTACTCGTTCACCATGGCGGGTCTTGACGGCGGCACTAAACAAAAGGGAAAGGTCGCAGGTTCGCTCGCGGTGATTCCGAGCAAGACCGAGGTCGAGGCCGGTGATGAGATCACCGTTGATGTCTATGCGGCCGACGCCAAGAACGTCAACGCCCTGGGCGCTCTCGTCAACTTCAAGAGCGACCAGTTCGAGTTTGTGTCCGAGAGCATCGCGCAGGACGGCTCGACTGCCGGCATGGAGAACCTGTCTCGCGAGAAGGTCCAGTTCGCGGACAGAACGCAGACTATCAATCTCGCCTTTGCCAACCGCGGCGATGGCAAGCTCTACAACGGTACCGGCGCGGTGGCGAGTTTCAAGCTCAAGGCCAAGACCGCCGGCAAGGTCGAACTGCCCTCGACATCTTGGCTCATCGGTCCGGCATGCGACGCACTTGAGTTTGCGAGCGACGGCACGGTGACGATGCCGGATGTTCCTCAGCCAACGGTCGCCGAGTACGGTCAGGACGCCTTCAACATCACGATGACCAACGATGAGCTCACGACCGACGACGGGACCAACGTCGAGAAACTTATCCAGCAGAAGAGCTATAACGCGCTGTTCGATAATAACGAGGGCGACAACGGCTTTGAGTTCCTATGGAACTGGAACGCCAACTGGGACAGCGAGGGTAAGCTTCCGAGTTACGTGAAGCTTCCCACCACGATGACATTCGCATTTAAGACGCCGTCGAAACTCGATAGCGTCGAGGTCGTTAACCGCAACGGTGGCAACGGAACCGTGCAGAAGATCAAGGCCGTCGTGACGTTCGAGGATGGCTCGACCCAAGAGTTCGCGGGCGGGGAGTACGATTCCTTCCGGGCTCGCTACGCCTTTGGCTTCTCTGCCGAGAACAAGGGCAAGAAGGCGACCAAGGTCGAGGTCACGCCGCTTGAGGCATCGGGTGACCAGATGCTCACACTGCGTGAGGTCAACTTCAACTACACGCAGGGTGTCGAGGCCATCGAGGGTGTCGAGCTAGGCAAGAACCAGACCGAGTTCTTTGAAGGCGACGTTACGCTCGTCGACGCCAAGGCCACGCCTGAGAGCGCCGGCTACCCCTATGTGACGGTCGAGAGCTCCGACCCCTCTGTGGTAAGCGTCTCCGCTGTTCAGGCTGGCGATAGCGTGAGTTACTACCTGCGTGCCAACAAGGCCGGCAAGGCAACGATCACGGTGGCGTCGGTACTCGACCCCTCCAAGACCGCATCCTATGAGGTCGAGGTCAAGGCTGGTGTCGATACCTCTGCGCTCGTGGCAGCGCTTTCCAAGGCCGCGGGCTACAGCGAGTCCGTCTACACTAAGGATTCCTATGCAGCTCTCACCACTGCGGTCGAGGCGGCTCAGAAGCTCCTCGACGGCGGCCAAGGCAGCTATAGCAAGAAGGATGTCGCAGACGCCACAGTCAAGATCGAGAAGGCAATCGACGGCCTCAAGATGCGCCCTGTCGATGAGAAGATTCTCATCAACACGCCCGAGAACCGCAAGAACGTCAAGGTGGCCCGCTTCTCGAGTGAGGCCGACTACGAGGGCAGCAACGCCGTCAACGCTCTCGACGGCGACGAGCGGACGCTTTGGCACAGCGACTGGGCCCATGGGACCGGTATGCCCCAGTATCTGAGTGTCGACCTGGGCCGCGACTACGATCTCACCGACGTTACATTCCTGCCGCGCCAGGACGGCGGCACTAACGGCGATATCTTCGAGGCCGAGATACTGGTCTCCGACACTGCCGACGGTTATGAGATGGGCACCGCCGCGTCGATGGGTACGTTCGCCTTCGACAACGACGGCCGCGTGCTCACCGACCGTGGCGACTGGAAACAGATGAGCTTTGGCGCCGCGCGCGGTCGCTACGTGACCGTCAAGGTGATTCACGCCGGCGGAGGCGACGTTGATGCCTACTGCAGCATGGCAGAGCTCAAGTTCTACGGTACGGCCGTCCTCGATCCGGTGGCGAAGGATGATCTCGCTACCGCGATCGAAAAGGTTGATGCCGAGGTTGCTGCCGGCGACCTCAAGGCCGGTGACTACACCGAGGCCTCCTGGACGGCGCTCGAGAACGCCCTGGCGAGCGCCCGCGCCATCTTGAGCGACGAGAACGCCACGCAGGACGAGGTCGACCAGGCGCTCAGAGCGCTCGAGAGCGCCCGCGGCGCGCTCGAGAAGACCCCGGTGGCCCCGGTCGAGAATCCGACTAAGAAGCAGCTCAAGGCCCTGGTCAAGCAGGCGAAGGAGACTGACACCAGGGGCAAGACGGCCGAGTCTGTCAAGGCCCTGACGGATGCCATTACCTACGCCGAGGACGTCTTGGGTGATGAGAGTGCTTCCGACACCCAGATCCAGGCGGCCTATGGCCAGCTCAAGCTGGCCATTGAGAGCCTCAAGGATGCCGATTCCGGCAACCAGGGCGGCTCGGGCAACCAGGGTTCCGGCAATGGCTCGAACGGCGGCAACCAGGCGGGCAAGCCCGCAGGCGACAAGGCCCAGGGCAGCAAGAAGAACGGCTCGGCGATTCCCAATACCGGAGACCAGACGGCGGCGACCGTCGCGACCGTCGGTGGTCTTGGCGCCATCATCGCCGCAATCGGCGCTTTCTTCCATCGTCGCAGCAAGGCTAAGTAGCCCCAGCAACAGCTAAGCAAGCGTGCCCGCCGTCCCACCCAAGGACGGTGGGCACGCTTTTTGAATGTAGGCGGAAAGCTCCGACCCTTCGGCCTTAATCTCGCAAAGCGTTCCGTCTCCCGCCGAACACATCAGCATCGGCGGCTATACTTGAATTATTTGCAGTTAAGGGTCGCGGATTCGCCGCGTCACCGCTCTCAACAGGAGGTCTTTGTTTATGGCAGATCAAAAGCCGGTTGTCGGGATCATCATGGGCTCCAAGTCCGATCTGGGTGTTATGGAAGGCTGCACCGCCGAGCTCGAGGCGCTCGGTGTGCCCTATGAACTCGTCATTGCGAGCGCACACCGCACGCCGGCGAAGGTCCACGAGTGGGCCTCGACTGCCGCCGATCGCGGTATCAAAGTGATTATCGCCGCCGCCGGCAAGGCTGCTCACCTGGGTGGTGTCGTGGCTGCCTTTACGCCGCTGCCGGTTATCGGTGTGCCTATGAAGACGAGTGACCTGGGCGGTATGGATTCGCTGCTGTCGATGGTGCAGATGCCTTCGGGCGTACCCGTGGCCTGCGTTGCCATCAACGGCGCCAAGAATGCCGCCATCTATGCCACGCAGATCTTGGGCGCATGCGACCCCGAGTACCGCAAGGTTATCGAGAAGATGAAGCAGGAGATGGCTGACGCCTAGGCGTTCCGCCGTTTCACCGCAGTATAAGGAGAGCCATGTCCGACTATCAGGGAAAACGATTCAAGGCTTCTCAGATTCCCGATCCGTCGAAGCCGGGTGCTGCCCATGCGGCACAGCAGGGTCGGACATCCTCTCCTCAGCAGCCGCGCACGCCGCGCCCCGTGACACCGGCGACGCATCGTCGACAGGACGCGCCGGCCGCATATCGACCTTCATCTTATAGCACCGCTAAGAAGCCGCCCCGGTCTTCATCGCATGCCACGCCGTCGGATTACACCGAGTCGCCGCGTAAAAAGCGCCGCTCCATCATTCCTATTCTGCTCATCATCGTGGGCATCGGTCTGATTGTTGCCGCCGCTGCCATCTTTATCAATGCCCAGATTGGCTATAAGCAGGCGAGCGATTCGTATCAGAAAATCGAGAAGCAATATGTAAGCGATAAGGACGCCAGCGGCGTGCCGATTATCGACTTTGATGCACTTGCTCAGACGAACCCCGAGATTGTGGGTTGGATTTACGTGCCGGGAACCAACATCAACTATCCCGTGGTGCAGACCAACAACAACTCCAAATACCTCAACACGCTGTTCGATGGCACGTCTAACGCCTCGGGTGCCATCTTCTTGGATAGCGATGACACCGCGCCGGGAATGGTCGACCAGCAGACCACGATCTACGGCCACCATATGAACGATGGGTCGATGTTCAACGTGATTTCGGATACGACTGACCAGGCAACGTTCGATAGCATTGAATATGTGTACTACATCACGCGCGATGCGACGTATAAGTTGCGTCCGCTGGCGACCAAGGTGGTCGAGGACACGTATGCCAAGGCGCGCACGACCAATTTTGAGGGCGACGACGGACTCAAGAACTACCTGTCCGAGATGCTCGACGGCGCTTCTGCCGTGGCGAGTGATGCCACCGATCGTGCCGCTTCGGCAACTAAGGTTGTAACGCTTGTGACCTGTCGTTCGCTGTCGCTGAGCAACACACGCGCCGTCATGGTGCTCACGCCGGTCGAGGAATAAGTTGTTCGAGAGTAGCTAAAAAGGCCCCGTCCCAAATTGGCTACTCGACGACGGTAAGGGAGAAATGATGCTCGAGAGTGGCAAATTGATGCCTTCGATTGATGCTTGGCTGCGCGAGGCCAAGGCCGATGCTTCGGCGGCAGGCTGTGGGATGTATCTGACGCATAACGGTGTGGTGCGCGCGACGCCCAAGGCTGAGGTGCGCGGAGTCGAGACCGATGGCGTGGCGCCTGGGCATAAGGTGGGCGGCATGGTGTTCGGCTTCGATGCTCAGAAGGTGCAGGCTGCTATCGAGGCGACGCGTGCGATGCCAGGTATCGGCTATGTGCGTGTGTGGCTGGCAAGCGGCGAGCTTGCCGTAGGTGACGACATCATGCTCGTGCTCATCGGCGGGGACATTCGCCCGCACGTGGTCGATGCGCTGCAGGCGCTCGTTGGCACCATTAAGAACGAATGCGTGAGTGAGGTCGAGCGCGAGGCGTAGAGGCTTGCGTCGATAGAAGGATCGTTTATAAAAATGCCCACCGGTACGTGTGATACCGGCGGGCATTTTGCGTTTTGGGCGCGGTGGGCGCTACACGCGCGTCGCATCCTTGGGGCTCATGGTCATGCTCTGGAAGCGGTTTTCCATGTACTCGTTATCGAAGTGCTCTCCGTAGAACTGTGCGACGGGAATGTCCGGCTCCGTGCCGTTAACGCGCTGGTACCAGTAGTCGAGCGACTGCAGCGTCATGACGCCGTCGACCAGCATGATAACGGTAAAGATGACGGTGGCCGAGTAGCGGCTCTTCCAGGGGATCTTGTTGATAAGCTTAAGCAGCCTCGGCAGCAGCAGCTTGATCCAGATGAGGCCGCCCAGGCCCCACAGGCAGGCGAAGCCCGTGCAGGTGCGTCCGCCCGTGAGGACCACGAGCGGATCGGGCAAACCGAACAGCGTTATGTGCGAGTAGCTCCACGAGACCACGCCAAACGCGGTCTGCATAAACCAGCCCACGAACACCTCAAAGCTGGCGCCGAGCAGGGCGCTCACCAGGAAAATGATGATGGGGTTCTTTTTGTAGAAGCGGTTAAGCACCATGGTCATGAGCACGGCGCCAAATCCGTAGATGGGGCTGAAGGGGCCAAACAGCATGCCGGCGCGGTTCTGATAGACGCCCGGGTCGTCGACCGTCATGTGCCAGATGTCCTCGGCGATCAGGCCGAGTATGCAGCAGACAAAGAACACCCAGAACAGGTTGAAGTAGTTGAGCTTGATGTAGCCCTCGCCGGTTTCATCGCGGCCGAGCATGCCCTCGGCGGCGGCGTCGCGGTCGAGCATCTCCTGCAGGCGGCGCTGCAGTTCGCGCTCCTGACGCAGCGTGGGGTCGACGGTTGCCGAAAGTGCAACAAGGATGCCGAGCTGGATCGCGGGACGCAGCAGGAAGGGCCCGATGCCCTGGAGCATCACGTCGACCAAAAGCTCGACGACGGTGAATGCAATAAGGATGTAGGACAGGCGGGCGGCGTTGCGGCGCTGGTTTTTGATAAGGTCCAGGCCAAAGATGATTAGGATGACGGCGCTTGCCGCAGAGAGCATGATGCCGGCGACGATAAGGCCGACTGCGACGAGCGTGTTGTCGCCGAGCTTTTCGGTGGCGTTGCCGTTAACAAGTGCCGTGATGACCTGCCACATAAAGGCAGCGACCGACGGGAGCGTGCCCACGCCGGAAAGGATGCACAGGACGGCGTACACCTTAATGATGAGGGGAATCTTCTTGACCTCTGTGGCGCTGGGGACGCTGGGGTCGAGTTCGTTTCGATCCATACAGAACCTTTCTCGCTTTGTTGTAGGTTATAAGGATACGCCGCCGACCTGCCAAAAGACAGGACGAACGTCCCAATTGCAACTTTGTAATCCCCAACGGTGGACGCGGCGGCCATCTGGGGGGGCGGGCGCTTGCACTGGACAGACCGATAAAATGTTTGGCAACAAAACTGATTATTAGCTCGGTGGGCTTTTAAAAAGCGCTGTTCATGCGCGGGAGTGCTTGTCTTGCCGTGCGTATAATAGGGCAGGTAACGCCAAAAATACGAGGCTCTGAGGGGATACCATGTCTCAAGAAACCATCCGCGCGGCCGAGCGTGCCGCGGGACAGGTGAACACCATGTCGACGTATGATCCGGACTCCGACCAGCTGCATGAGGAATGTGGCATTTTCGGCGTATGGGCGCCCGATCGCGACGTGGCTCGACTGACGTACTTTGGCCTGCGTGCGCTGCAGCACCGTGGCCAGGAATCGGCTGGAATCGCCGTGGGTGACGGCGGCACGGTTATGGTCCGCAAAGATCTGGGCCTGCTCGACCGCGTGTTCTCCAACGCCGACCTGTCGACGCTCTCCGGCCAGCTGGCCGTGGGTCATGTGCGCTACGGCACTGCCGGTGCCAAGAGCTGGGAAGCCTCGCAGCCGCACCTTTCTACCATCAATAGCGTCATTATCGCGCTCGCGCACAACGGCACCCTCGTCAACACCGACGAGCTGCGCCGTCAGCTGATCGAGCTGGGCGTGCCGTTCCTCTCCAATTCGGATTCCGAGGTCGCGACCAAGCTTATCGGCTACTTTACCCAGCGTACGGGCCACCTGCGCGAGGGTATTCGCAAGACCATGGAGCTCGTGCGCGGCGGCTACGCCATGACGCTCATCAACGAGCAGGCGCTCTACGCATTCCGCGATCCACACGGCATTCGCCCGCTCGTGCTGGGCAAGCTGGTGGACGAGGGTCTGGACCAGGCCGATGCCGCAGCCGTTTCGCAGCTGCCGTCGCAGGACGGCGCCGCGACGGTCGACTCCGCCGTCCGTGTCACGCGCGCCGGCGGCTGGGTCGTTGCTTCCGAGACCTGCGCACTCGACATCGTGGGTGCCGAGTACGTCCGTGACGTCCGTCCCGGCGAGATCTTGCGCATCAGCGCCGAGGGCCTGGTATCCGAGCAGGGCGTGCCTGCAGCCGAAGAGCCCGCCAACTGCATCTTTGAGCAGGTCTACTTTGCCCGCCCCGACTCCATCATGAACGGCAAGAGCGTCTATGCCTGCCGTTACGACATGGGTCGTCAGCTGGCACATGAGGAGCCTGTCGAGGCCGACCTGGTCATCGGCGTGCCCGACTCCGGCCTGCCGCCTGCGGAGGGGTATTCGCACGAGAGCGGTATTCCCTTTGGCGAGGGCCTTATCAAGAACCGCTACGTGGGCCGTACGTTTATCGAGCCTACGCAGGAGTTGCGCGCCATGGGCGTGCGTATGAAACTCAACCCGCTGCGCGACAACATCGAGGGCAAGCGCCTGGTCGTCATCGACGACTCCATCGTGCGCGGCACCACCATGGTGCAGCTCGTCAAGATGCTGCGCAACGCCGGCGCCAAGGAGATTCATATCCGCATCAACTCGCCCGAGGTCATCTGGCCGTGCTTCTACGGTATCGATACCGACGTGCAGTCGCAGCTTATCAGCGCCAACAAGACGGTCGACGAGATTTGCGAGTATATCGGCGCCGATTCGCTGGCCTTCCTTTCGGTCGAGGGCCTGCTTAAGGTCATGCCCAAGGGCGGTTACTGCGATGCGTGCTTTACCGGCCGCTACCCCGTGGCGATTCCCGAGAGCTTTGGCCGCGACAAGTTTATGGAGGGCTTTAAGCCCCGCAACCTGGACAAGCCGCTGCACTTTGACGACGACGCCGTGATCGAGAAATACGACGACCGCAGCTGGGAAGAGGAGCACGGCGAGGCATAAAACCTGCCATATGGGGACAGGTTTATTTTGGTAGGTTTTACCTGCTGTTTTGTTGATATGACGGCGCGTGCTGTTATGGCGCGCGCCGAAATGAACGCAACTATGAGCACCGTTTGGCGCCCGTGCGGCGCCACGGTAGTGGGAGAGGAAGGCTCAGATGGGCGACAGCAAGCATGTGACGTACGAGGACGCCGGCGTCGATACCGCCGAGGGCGGCCGCGCCGTCGACGCGATTAAGCAGATGGTCAAGGACACTAACCGTTCCGAGGTTATCGGTGGCATCGGCGGCTTTGGCGGCCTGTTCTCGGCCGCCGCGCTCAAGGATATGGAAGACCCGATCCTGATTAGCGGTACCGACGGCGTGGGCACCAAGCTCGTGCTCGCCCAGATCATGGACCGTCACGAGACGGTTGGCCAGGACCTGGTCGCTATGTGCGTCAACGATATTCTGGCTTCGGGCGCCGAGCCGCTGTTCTTCCTGGACTACGTTGCCATCGGTCACATCGAGGCCGAGCACATGGCAAAGATCATCAAGGGTGTGGCCGACGGCTGCAAGCTCGCGGGCTGCGCGCTCGTGGGCGGTGAGATGGCCGAGCACCCGGGCGTCATGGCCCCCGCTGATTACGACCTCGCCGGCTTTACCGTGGGCGTCGTCGACCGTCCCAAGATGCTCGATCCCGCAAACGTCCGCCCGGGCGATGTGATCCTGGGCCTGCCTTCCACCGGCGTGCACTCCAACGGCTACTCGCTCGTGCGCAAGGTCATTGGCGTCGACGGCATCAAGCCGGGCACGCCCGAGGCCGCCGCTAAGGCCGAGGAGCTGAGCCGTCCGCTCGAGGAGCTCGGCGGTGCATCGCTGGCAGACGCTCTGTTGGCCCCCACGCGCATCTACGTCAAGCCGGTTCTTGAGCTGCTCCGCGGCGGCGCTCCGGTGCACGCCATCGCCCACATCACTGGCGGCGGTATTACCGAGAACCTCAACCGCGCACTCGCCGACGACGTCGACGCCGTGGTCACCCGCAACGGCGCCGAGATGGGTTGGGACGTTCCGCCCGTCATCACCTACGTGTCGCGCCAGGCCGAGCTTGCGCCTAACGAGGCATGCAAGACCTTCAACATGGGCGTTGGCCTGTGCCTGATCGTCGCCCCCGAGGACGAGGCTGCCGTGACCGAGGCCCTGGTCGCGCTGGGCGAGAAACCGTTCCGCGTGGGCGAGTGCGTCGAGGGTTCCGGTAAGGTCGTGTACTCCGATGAGCGCTAACGAGCAGATGGCTGCTGCCGAGGGCCTGGGCTTTGTGCCCTACACCCGTCCGACCGGCACCGATACGGCCGAGCCGCTTAAGATTGGCGTGCTTATCAGCGGCTCGGGTACCAACCTGCAGGCGCTGATCGACCTAATCGCCGCCGGCAAGCTCAACGCCTCGATTGAGCTCGTGGTGTCGAGCCGTCCTTCGGCCAAGGGCCTACAGCGCGCCGAGCGTGCGGGCATCCAGACGCTCACGCTGTCCAAGGATGTCTATGCCGACCCCATCGCGGCTGACGAGATCATCGCGCATGAGCTGCTCGAACGTGGCTGCGAGTACGTGGTGATGGCCGGCTATATGCGCATGGTGCACACGCCGCTGCTGGCGGCGTTCCCCAATCGCGTGGTCAACCTGCATCCGGCGCTGCTGCCGAGCTTTACCGGTGCCCATGCGATTGACGATGCGTTTGCGCGTGGCGTCAAGGTGACCGGCGTGACCGTGCACTTTGCCAACGAGATTTACGACAACGGCCCCATCATCGCCCAGCGTGCGCTGGCTGTCGAGGAAGGCTGGGACGTCGACACGCTCGAGGAGCATATCCACGCGATTGAGCACGTGCTGTATCCCGAGGTCGTGCAGATGCTCGCCGACGGCCGCGTCCACGTGCTGGAGAGCGGCAAGGTGGCTATCGACCCGGCGCGCTAGTCGCTTGAAAAAGGGTCTCCTTGGTTTCCTTGAGATGTAAAAGCTTCATCAGAACCAAGAAATCTGATAGGGCCTCGTCCGTGTGCGGGCGGGGCCCTTTTGCGTGGCCTTTCATGTTTGCTATACTGCTAGCAGATAGAGAGGAGCCGCTATGGGTACAGCAACGGTGCAGCTCAACACGCGAATCGATCCTATGCTCAAGGCTGGTGGCGACGCGGTCCTAACTCGCAATGGATTGGGGGCGAGCGATGCTATTCGTGCGCTTTGGGTCTATCTTGTCGAGCATCAAACGTTGCCGGGATTTATGGTGGCGGATAAGCGCGAGGCGCCCCGTGCGGAGAGCCTGGCCGAGCAGGGGTGTGGCCTAGCTTTTTCCTCGTTGGGGCTAAGCGCTTCGGATTTTGAGCCAGGTGGATCATCTGCGGAAGACTGGGATGCCGTACGAGATGATATGTATGACGCGATGATTGCCGACATCGAGGCGAATTGCCGATGATCGAGGCAAAACGCCTGCTTGTAGATACGAACGTTTGGCTCGATTATTACCTGCAAGAGGGGGCATTCGACGAAGCGAAGAGATTGGTTGAACTGGCCGAGGCGGGAAAGATCGACCTTCTTTATGCGCCCACGACGGCAAAGGATGTGTTCTACATTTTGCCTCGGCGTCTAGCCCGGCGGAATGCGAACGGGATTAGCGTGTCGTTTGCCTCGGCGTCATGGGCCTGCATCGAGCATATGATGCAGGTAGCAACGGCCTCTCCACTTTCGTTGGCAGAGTGCGAGATGGCACGCATGCTTGGCAAGCGTATGCCGGATCTTGAAGACAACCTCATCATTGCTTCGGGCGAGACGGCAGATGTTGACTACGTGGTCACGAGCGACCGGCGCATGTTGGAGGCGATGCCCGAGGTTTGCCTGACGCCCGCGCGTGCACTCGAGATGATCGGGATCCTCGACTAACCTTGTCTGTCTGGTTTCGCTATCATATGGGGCAATGTGAACCCCATGCAACTTTGGAGGACGGTATGGCGGATAACGCCGAGGCGCTTTTCTCGCCTGAGCTGGTGTTTTTTGATTGGGAGTGTGCGACGCCGGGTGAGGTGTTTGCGCAGCTCGAGAGTGAGCTTGCTCCGCGCGGCTACATTGCCGACGGTTGGCTCGACGCCGTTCGCACGCGCGAGGATGCCTATCCCACGGGTCTTGCCATGCCGGCGGCAAATATCGCCATTCCGCATACCGATCCGGGATTTGTGGCCAAGCCCTATGTCGCGGTGGTGAAGCCCGCCGCACCCGTGATGTTCAACGCGATGGCGGGCATGGGCGCCCCGGTGCCGGCGCAGATCGTCATCAATCTGGGCATCGCCGAGCCGGGCGGCCAGGTCGAGGCACTTCAGGCGCTCATGAATATCTTTATGGATGCCGACGCTGCAGCCGATGTGCTCGGCCAGACCACGTCCCAGGGCATGGTCGACGCTATCCGCCGTCACTTCTAAGGTGCCGGCTGCCAGAGCTGTCCCCTTTGCACCAAAATGGTGCAGATTAACCTGTCCCCAATGCACCAAGCGTGCCGCGGGGGCTGCGTTGTGACACAATGGCGTTTGTTCGATTCGTTATGCGAAAGGCCAACTATGGCAAATAAGAAAAAGAACCCCGCACCCGAGCCGACGCCCGAGCAGCAGGCTTGCGCCGCCTCCAGCTCTCGCAAGAAGCAGCGCAAGACCCGCGTGTCCAAGACCGTCAAGATCGTTCTGGTGGTCATCGGCGTGCTGGCAATGCTGCTTTCCGTCTCGGCCATGGCGTGCTCCGGCCTGATGTCGCAGGCAGAGGATACCTCGGGCTACAAGCTTACCGGCGGTGTAGCTGCCACTATCAACGGCACCAACCTCACCGAGGACACCGTGACCAAGCAGATCATGAGCATGCGCACGTCCTACGGCTACACCAAGGACAAGGACTGGGCACAGTATCTGGTCGACAACGACCTCACGCCCAAGAAGTACCGCAAGCAACTCATCGACTCCTACACGCAGCAGATTCTGCTTCAACAGGCACAGAAGGAGAACGGCGTGACGGTGTCGGACGAGGAGGTCGAGAAGGCTTGGAAGGACGCGTGCAAGAGCGCGGGCGGTGCCAAGGCCTTTAAGAAGGCCCTTAAGACCTACGGCTACACCGAGGACACCTACAAGGACTCGCTCAAGGAGAGCCTGGCGCAGCAAAAGCTTAAGGATGCTGTGGCGCCCACCAGCAAGCCCAAGGACAGCGAGATCGTCGATTACATCAACGAGAACCTGTCCAACTACAACGATGCCCGTCGCTCGTCGAACATCCTGATCAAGGTTGATTCCGACGCTTCCGACGAGGACAAGGCTGCCGCCAAGGCCAAGGCGCAGGAGTGCCTGGACAAGATCAACTCCGGTGAGCTGAGCTTTGAGGACGCCGTTGAACAGTACTCCGAGGACACCGGTTCCAAGGAGAAGAAGGGCGATGTGGGCTGGGATAAGCTCACCACCTTTGTCGACAGCTACCAGACGGCGCTCGAGGGGCTCAACAAGGGCGACGTGAGCGAAGTCGTCGAGTCGACCTATGGCTACCACATCATCAAGTGCACCGACTACTTCCATGTCGATAGCCAGGTCGATGACATCAAGCAGGTGCCCAAGGACATCAAGAAGTACGTTTCCAACGTGGTGAAGACGCAGGCGGCCAGTACTGCATACAGCGAGTGGCTGGAGCAGTACAAGAAAGACGCCGACATTACCGTCAACCCCATGCCCAAGGATGTGCCCTACAACGTGAGCCTGAAGGGCGTCACCAAGAGCTCGACCGACGATTCGTCGACGACTGAGTAATCATGGGGCGGTGCTCGCGCGAGTGCCGCCCACGCTATTAGAGAGGATTTGCAGATGACCAACGAAGAGCTGCAGAAGGAAATGATCGCGGCCATGAAGGCTAAGGACAAGGTTCGCCTGTCCATCATTCGCCAGGTCAAGGCCGAGGTGAAGAATATCGAGGTCAACGAGCGCCGCGATGTGACCGAGGAAGACGTCAACAGCATGATCAAGCGTCTGATCAAGCAGACGAGCGAGACGCTGGAGATGTCCATCAAGGCCGGTACCGACCAGGAGCGTACCGACAACCTGACCGAGCAGGTCAAGATTCTGGAGAGCCTGCTGCCCGCGCAGGTTTCGGGCGAGGAGCTCGAGGCTCTGATCGAGCAGGTCATCGCCGAGCTGGGCGCCACGTCCAAGAAGCAGATGGGCCAGGTCATGGGCGCTCTGGGCAAGGCCACCGGTGGCAACTTCGACAAGCCGGCCGCGGCAAAGATCGTCGGCGCAAAATTGGCGTAATTTGTTACGCGGTTTTACCAAACCGCGTAACGGCTCGACGCTGCAAACCCGTACACACGGCAATCTGACGTTCAATTTCAAGGGCGCGACCATAAGGTCTGCGCCCTTTCATTTCACGTCACCTTGCTCGCGTGTACGGGTTTTCGCTGACTTATGCTCAACAAGGGCGGTTGCACTCATTGGGGACAGACTTAAATGAGTAGCCACGGGGGTACTCATTTAAGTCTGTCCCCAATGAGTGGGCGGAAGGTTGCGGGTTCTTTACGGGGATGCAGCGTTGGCTGCGGAAACGTGGTTCTTTCCGTACAATAGTGCAATTCGTATTAACGCAGGGAAGGGACATTCATGGCAGACATGATCGAGATCAAGCATCTCAACAAGTACTTTGGCGACCTGCATGTGCTCAAAGATATCAACCTCACCGTCAAGCGCGGCGAGAAGCTCGTAATGATCGGGCCCTCTGGTTCGGGTAAGTCGACGCTCATCCGCTGCGTCGATTATCTTGAGGAGCCCACGTCGGGCGAGGTCATTATCGACGGTACGCCGCTTACCAAGAAGAATCACCTGGAGATGGCTCGCAAGTACAGCTCCATGGTGTTTCAACAGTTCAACCTGTACCCCAACATGACGGTGCTCGGCAACCTGACGCTCGCGCCCATCAAGCTGCAAAAGAAGAGCAAGGAGGAGGCGACCGAGATCGCCGTCGCCGCGCTCAAGCGCGTCGGCATGGCGCATAAGGCCGGCGAGTATCCGCAGAACCTCTCGGGCGGTCAGCAGCAGCGCATCGCCATCGCCCGTGCCCTGTGCACCAAGCAGCCCATCATCCTGTTTGACGAGCCGACCTCGGCGCTCGACCCCGAGATGGTCCAGGAGGTCTTGGACGTAATGATTGAGCTCGCGCAGGAAGACATCACCATGATCTGCGTGACGCACGAGATGGGCTTTGCGCGCCAGGTGGCGGACCGCGTCATCTTTATGGAGGACGGCCGCATCCTGGAGGAGGGCACGCCCGAGCACTTCTTCGATAACCCCGAGAACCCGCGCTGCCGCGAGTTCCTGTCCAAGATTCTGCACTAGGCGCGGTGATGGACATGACGGATATGACGAGGGCGGCCGTGTCGCGCCGTCACTTTTTGCAGCTGGCGGGCGCCGGCATGCTTGCGCTGGCGGGGACCGCGCTTACCGGTTGCGGCAACTCCGCCGGCGGCGGCTCCGACAAGGGCTCCAAGCTTGCGGCCATCAAGTCGCGTGGCCACCTGAATGCCGGCGTTAAGAAGGACGTTCCCGGCTACGGTTATTACGACACCGCCAAGGGTCGCTTTGAAGGCATGGAAGTCGATCTGTGCTACCAGATCGCCGCCGCTGTCTTTGGCGTGAGCTACAAGGAGGCCCGCGCCCAGGAACTGGTCGAGTTTACTGACGTAACGCCCAAGACGCGCGGCCCGCTGATCGATAACGGCCAGCTCGACGTGGTCGCGGCGACCTACACCATCACCGACGAACGCAAGAAGAGCTGGGATTTCTCGACGCCGTACCGCACCGACTGCGTGGGCCTCATGGTCAAGAAGCGTTCGGGCTTTACCTCGATTGAGGACCTGGACGGCAAGGTCATCGGCGTGAGCCAGGGTGCCAACACGCAGGGCCTGATCGAGCAGATGATCAAGGACAACGGCTTTAGCTGCGAGCCCGAGTTTAGGGCCTTTAGCGGCTACCCCATCATCAAGAGTTCCCTCGACGCCGGCAATATCGACGTCTTTGCCATGGACCGCTCCACGCTGGCCGGCTACATGAACGAGACCGTTGAGCTGCTGCAGCCCGAGGTCAAGTTTGGCGAGCAGGGCTACGGCGTGGCGACCAAGAAGGGCTGCGACCTTTCGGCCGTGGTCGATCAGGTGATCTGCGATCGCCTGGCAGATGGCTGGCTCGATCAAGAGGTCAAGACCTGGGGTCTTGTGTAGGCGCATCGTCCAAGGAAGGAATCAAATGCTCGAAGGATTGTTTGACGCCGACCGCTGGTCGACGACATTTCAAAACGTGGGGCCCTTCTGGGAGGGCTTTGGCGTGACGCTGCAGGTAGTCGTTGCCGGCCTTTTGCTGTCACTCGTGCTGGGCACGCTGCTGGGCGTGTTCTCGACCACCCGTTCGCGTGTGCTGCGTGGCATTAGCCGCGTGTACGTGGAGTTTTACCAGAACACCCCGCTGCCCGTGCAGGTGCTCTTTATGTACATGGCCGGCCCGCAGTTTTTGCAGGCCATGACCGGTGCCGACCAGCCGGTGCGCATCGCGCCGTTCGTGCTGGGCTTCTTGGGTGTGGGCCTGTATCACGCGGCCTACATCTCGGAGGTCATCCGCACCGGCATCGAGGCCGTTCCGCGCGGTCAGATGGAGGCGTCTCAGAGCCAGGGTTTCACCCGCGCGCAGGCCTACTGGTACATCGTGCTGCCCCAGACATTCAAGATCATTCTGCCGCCGCTGTGCAACCAGGCGCTCAACCTGGTCAAGAACACGTCGGTGCTGGCGCTCGTGGCCGGTGGCGACCTTATGTATCGTTCCGACAACTTTGTGAGTCTGTACGGGTACCTGCAGGGATACATCGTCTGCTGTCTTATGTACTTCATCATCTGCTTTCCGCTCGCCATGCTGGTGCAGTGGCTCGAGCGCCGCTCCAAGGAGCGTCCGCGCGGCGTGAGCCTCGCCGAGCTGGGGCTCGACAACGTAGAGGAGGCCTAGCGCATGGAAATCTTCAACGCGACCAACCTGCTCTACATTTGGGGCGGCTTTGTTAAGACGATCGAGATCTCGGCGCTGTCGATCTTTTTCTCGCTCATCTTTGGCACGGTGCTGGCGCTTGTTAAAAGCTATGCGCCCCGCCCGTTCCGTATTTTGGTGAGTGCCTATATCGAGCTGTTCCGTTGCACGCCGAACCTGCTGTGGATCCTGTTTATCTACTTTACGGTGCAGGGCTTGGACATTGTGATTTCGACCATCGCCTTTACGCTGTTTACCAGCACTGTTATGGCCGAGATTGTGCGCGGCGGCCTCAACTCGATTCCGCGCGGCCAGTTTGAGGCAGCGCAGAGCCAAGGCTTCGGCTTTTTTGCCACCATGCGCTACATCATTCTGCCGCAGACGTTTAAGACGATTATTCCGGCGCTGTTTAGCCAGTGCACGACCGTCATCAAGGACAGCTCGTATCTTTCGGGCATTAACGTGGCCGAGCTCATGTACACGGCAAACGTCGTGATGGCCCACGCGATCGATCTGTCGCAGGTGCTTATGCTCTACGGCCTGGTGTTTGCGATGTACTTTGTGCTCAACTTTGGTATCTCGCTGCTGGTCCGAGCTTACCAACGCCGCATCGTAGCCGCATAGCCTGGCTTTCCCTGGCACCCAACCTTGGCCTTCAAACCGTCGCTCGCGTACCAAAGTACGCGTCGCTCCTCTTTCAGGCCAATCTTGGGCACCAGGAAAACCCAGGTACGGTATCGTGGGAATAAGAGATAAACAGCCCTTTTCTCATTTGTTAGAAAGGAATCGCGATGAGCGATCTGGAGAACAAGAAGAATCCTGTGGTCATTACCATCGCGCGCGATTTTGGTGCCGAGGGCCACGAGATTGGTCGCATGCTTGCCGACGAGCTGGGGATTCCGCTGTACGACAACGAACTGCTGGTACGTGCGTCGCTGCGTGCGGGCGAGTCGCTCGACAAGATGGCCGCCTACGACGAGCGCCTGGCTGTGGAGAACATGGCGTTTCTGCCCGACCGCTACGATGCCCGTTCGTACTCGGACAAGCTATTCCAAAAGATGAGCCAGGTGATTTTGGACTTGGGTGAGACCGAGAGCTGCATTATCGAAGGCCGCCTGTCCGATTACCTGCTTCGCAACAACCCCAACCACATTGCCGTGTTGGTGACCGCTCCCTTTGAGGACCGCGTCGAGATTGTGCGCAAGAAGCGCGGCCTTAACAAAAAGAAGGGTGCCAAGCTGGTCAAGCAGCAGCAGAAGGCGCGTGAGGCGTTCTACAAGCGCTACAGCGCCGGAAAGTGGAAGATGACGAGCGGTAAGGATATCGTCGTCAACCGCGCCAAGCTGGGGCGCGAAGGCTGCAAAGACGTTATCGCCGCTGCCTACCGCTACAAAGTCGCCCAGCTCGAAGCCTAGCCAATCAAAACCACCACAAAGGCACCTTTGTGGTGGTTTGTTTTAGGCGGAGGGGAAGGTCTTGGCGGCAGTGCCTATCCTCGGCTTTTGCATAGTCTCGATCTGTAACACCAAGCCAGCGAAAATGGCTCTAACTGTTACAGATTGAGATGAACCGTTCGGCCGTCAGCCCAACGTCTTGATCTGTAACACCAGGCGGCATATTTGGTCTCTAACTGTTACAGATTGAGATGCAGCGTGGCCGGCCGGCACAATATCTCAATCTGTAACAACTGCAGGGCTCAACGGACTCCAGCTGTTACAGATTGAGACAAAACGACCGGGCAAGTCCCAAACCACCACAAAGGTGCCTGCCCCATCGTGGTGGTTTGGGTGGTCGGCATAGAAAAAGTCCCCGCCGGGCGTGTGCTCGACGGGGACTTTGCCGTTTGATGGCGAGCGCTGCAGGTGATTACTCACCCAGCAGGCTCTTGGTGATGGAAGCGGCGGCCTTCTTGCCGGCGCCCATCGCCAGAATGACCGTAGCGGCACCGGTGACGATGTCGCCGCCGGCCCAGATGCGGGGATCGGTGGTCTGGCCGGTCTCCTCGTCGGCGACGATGTAGCCCCACTTGTTGAGTTCCATCTTGCCGCCGATCTTGGCAGCGAAGGGGTTGGCGTTGGTGCCGATAGCCGAGATCGCGACGTCGCAGGGGATCTCCTCGATGGCGCCCTCGATGGCAACCGGGCGACGACGGCCGGACTCGTCAGGCTCGCCGAGCTCCATTTTCTGGACCTTGACGGCGCACACGGAGCCGTCCTCGCCAGCGACAAACTCGAGCGGGGAGACGAGCGGCAGAACCTCGACGCCCTCGGCCTTGGCGTGGTGCAGCTCGGCGCGACGGCAGGGCATCTCGTCCTCGGTACGACGGTAGGCGATGATGGCGTGCTCGGCGCCCAGGCGCTTGGCGGTACGGACGGCGTCCATGGCCACGTTGCCGCCACCAAAGACAACGACGCTCTTGCCGTGCTTGGTGGGGGTGTCGTACTCGGGGAACTTGTTAGCCTTCATCAGGTTCACGCGGGTGAGGTACTCGTTGGCGAAGAAGACGTTGGGCAGGTTCTCGCCGGGGACGTTGAGGAACTTGGGCAGGCCAGCGCCGGTCGCCACGTAGATGGCGTCGAAGCCCTGCTCGAACAGCTCCTCGGCCGTGGCCATGTTGCCCACAACGGAGTTGTACTCAAACTTGACGCCCATGTCCTCCAGGCCGTCAATCTCGCGCTTGACGACTGCCTTGGGCAGACGGAACTCGGGGATGCCGTAGACCAGCACGCCGCCGCCGGTAAAGAAGGCCTCAAAGACGGTGACGTCAAAGCCGTTGCGGGCGAGCTCGCCGGCGCAGGTGATGCCGGACGGGCCAGAGCCGACGACGGCGACCTTCTTGCCGTTCTTGGGAGCCATCTTGGGCGTGGAAGCGAGCTCGGGGCGGTCACCCAGGAAGCGCTCGAGCTGGCCGATGGCCACGGGCTCGGACTTCTTGCCACGGATGCACTTGCCCTCGCACTGGTTCTCCTGCGGGCAGACGCGGCCGCAGATGGCGGGAAGCATGGAGTCCTCGCGGATGGTATCGAGAGCGCCGCCGAAGTCCTTCGCGCGGATCTGCTCGATAAAGCGGGGGATGTTGATGTTGACGGGGCAGCCCTCAACACAGAACGGCTTCTTGCAGTTGAGGCAGCGCTCGGCCTCGGCCAGCGCCATCTCCTCGGTGAAGCCCTTGTCGACGGGGCGGAAGTCGCAGGCGCGCTCGGCAGCCGGCTCCTCGTTATCGGGGGTGCGGGGCGACTTCATATCGGCAACGAAACGACCGTTAACTAGTGGCATGCGCAGCTCTTTTCCTCATAGGCCTTGAGGGACGCGCCCTCTTCGGAACGGTAAGCGGCCTGGCGGGCACGAAGGTCATCCCAGTCGACCAGGGTGGCATCGAAGTCGGGGCCGTCGACGCAAGCGAACTTGGTCACGCCGCCCACCTCGACGCGGCAGCAGCCGCACATGCCGGTGCCGTCAACCATGATGGGGTTGAGGGACGCGGTGATGGGGGTGTCGTACTTCTGGGCGGTGAGGGTCGAGAACTTCATCATCGGAACGGGGCCGACGCAGAAGACCTGGCTCACGGCCTTGTCCTGCAGCAGGCGCTCCAGCGGAGCGGTGACAACGCCCTGCTCGCCGTAGGAACCGTCATCGGTGGTGATGTGGATGTGGTCCTCGTCGAGGAGCTCGCGGAACTGGTCCTCCATGAGCAGGAGGTCCTTGGTGCGGGCGCCCATGATGGCGTGCACCTCGTGACCGGTCTCGACCAGGTGCTTGGCGACCGGGAAGGCAATTGCCAGGCCGACGCCGCCGCCAATGACGGCGCAGGGGCCCTCGGCCATCTCGGTGGGAACGCCCAGCGGGCCCACGACGTCGCGCAGCGACTCGCCGGCCTCGTAGGTGGACAGCATCTCGGTGGTCTTGCCGATCACCATGAAGATGAACTCGACCCAGCCCTCGTCACCGTTCCAGCCGGCCAGGGTAAACGGGACGCGCTCGCCCGTCTCGTTGGCGCGGACCATGAGGAACTGTCCAGCGTGCGCATGCTTGGCGATTGCAGGCGCCTCGATGCGGAACTTGAACACCTTCTCCGAGAACTGCGTCTTCTCCAGGATCTTATACATAGAACCCCTCTCTTGTTAGGGCTGCCGAACCGTGCCTCCACGGAAATGGACGGTAGCCCGAATAAAACCGTACGCGCACAGGCGTTGTGCAGACATACGGTGCAAATTATACCCTCATGGACATGCCGTTTACGTGTATCTTCGGCGGTTGGGAAAGGGTTTATCCACTTCGACCTACCAAATAGGGATAGGTTTATTTTGGTCGGTTTTATCAGGCAAAACGGCAAAGGGGGCCGGCCTCGGGTTGTGATGAGGCCGGCCCCCTTTGGGGTGTTATGCGTGTATGGCAGCGCGGGGTTTATTGCGATGCGGCCACCGGGGCGTTTCTGTAGATAAAACCTGCCAAAATAAACATCCCTAAATGGTAGGTTTTAGTGCTTGCCGTTGGAGGAAGCGGCGCCGTTGACGTGGTCGCGGGCATAGATCACGCCGTGCACGATGGCGAGGCCCGCGGCGTCGGCCGCGCGGGCGCAGGTGTCCTGGAAATCCTCGGCCTCGCGGGCACGCAGCTGCTTGAGCACGTAGTCGGCCACGGCCATCTTGCCGGGAGGGTTGCCGATGCCGGTGCGGATACGGCTAAAGTCGCGGCTGCCCATCTTGTCGATGATGGAGCGCAGGCCGTTGTGACCGGCATGGCCTCCGCCCACCTTGACGCGCACGTCACCGGCGGGAATGTCGAGCTCGTCGTGGATGACGAGCAGCTCCTCGGCCTTGATCTTGTACTCGCGGCAGAGCTTGGAGATGGGTCCGCCCGAGGTGTTCATGTACGACTGAGGCTTGACCAGTACAATCTGGCGCTTGCCGCCCTCTTCCTCGGGATCGTTGATGTTGATGAGCGCGACCTCGGCGCCGGCCTGGTTTTTCCAGTACGTGACACCGGCCTGACGGGCCAGCTCATCGATCGCCTTAAAGCCGGCGTTGTGGCGGGTTTCGGCATATTCCTCGCCCGGGTTGCCAAGCCCGGCAACCATGCGAATCTTAAGCGGCTGTGCAGCTGCCATGTTCATCCTTTCGTTGATTTGTCGCCTGCTATGGTGAGCGACCCTGTTGCCGCTGTCAAATGGAGGGTAATTGAGGGCGTTTGGGGGCGTTTGGACGGACGTCGAAATCCGAGGTGGACAGTTAGTTCAGATACGTATAAGTTCTGAGGACTCGAATTACTCAATTCAATGCCGATACGTTGTTTTGGAGCTTTAGTTAGTCCATATGGCGTTGTTTTGAAGTCTACCCTGCCTTCAAATAGGGCGAATGGTATAGAGATAGCTGCAAAACAGTCTAATTCAATGCGTCCATTTATACGTATTTGAACTAACTGCCCAGCCCTGCTCGACGGCGCACGGGTGATTCGCCGTTTAGACCGGCGCGAGGCCGGTTCCGGCCCGCAGAGCGTTGAGCCAAGCGGCCTGACGCTTGCGATAGCCCTTGATACGGTACCGGAATCGGACTCCTGTGAGTCGATGCATCGTTTGGGCGAAGGCTTCGAGTGCAACAAGGTCTTTCATTTGGTCGCGATTGATAACCAGGACGTGGATGCCCATGGCCTTGAGGCCATTATTTCGATTGCCATCGTGGATGCGAGCGTTTTGAAGCTCATGCCCAATTCCGTTGTATTCGTTGTCGACTCCGGCTGCCGGGCAATATAGGTCGCAGATGGCATAGAGGATGCCCGAGGACATGTTGACCGCAAGAGTATCGAAGTCGATTCGATGGTTGAGTAGCAGGCCTCCCATGGGCAGGCTGCAACATCCGAATCCGCCAAAGCGCATGGGCGCTCCGAGAACGGCAAACATTAGGGATTCGGCTGGGGATGCGGATCCAGCCCGGGCGAGTTTGACTGCCGTGCGAAACGAGGCGTATGAGCTACTTTTGGCGAACCGTGCGACCGCCTCGAGCTCTTCGATGGTCGTGGCGGGATCGCATTTGTAGTGCGCCTGTTCATAGCGGGTTTCGTTCTGTTGTTCGGCCGCTGACTGGTTGCCCAGGCAATCAAGATCGCCCGTCGCTTCGTAGCCATCGCCCTTGGGCCAGATGTCGTCATGGGCAATGGGGTATGTTGCCCCGGGAGGAAGGGAGTAAGTTCCGACCAGTTCCATGAGAAGCATCAAGGTTTTGGCGACTGATTCATTTTTAGAACAAAGCATGGCTGTCATGGCAGGAGACGTTGCGTAGATGTCGGCCTCGACGTGCATAATTGCACCTTCAGGAAGCGGAGCGGAGAGAATATGCTGAAGAAGTCGCTTGTCGGGGCGTCGGTTGCCTTCGTTTGAAACGAGAAGATCGAGCAGCTCGGAATCATCTTCATTCCAGGCGTCGAGTATCGAAAGTGCGCCAAAGTCTATCGCGTCATTATTGGGAATGCAGCTAGCCAAGGCCTGTGCTTGCTGTTCACTATCAATGGAGCTCCAGGGTAGGGCAGAGTACGCCCGTCGTGCGCGACGAATTGCGCGGAGGGCGGAGAAATGTGAAATCACGGTCGTCATAGCTATAACGTACTAAGTTGGCGGCAGAATGCGACCGCCATACCGTTCTTTTCGCTCAGCGGGGTGCTGGGCGCCATGAACGGCCGGGTGTTAGGAAATCGGTGGAATCGGTTGAGGGGATTGCAGGAAATTGAGCTCTGCCGAGAAGGTTGACGATGGCTACTGGACAGTTAGTTCAGATACGTATAAGGCGGCGGGCGTTCGAGGTGTTTCTAAGGGCCTTCGAGGGCGATTTGAAGATAATATATGCGGCGGTTGTACTCGAAAACGATGAGCTTCGGGCGGCATGGCATCCGCCGGGGAGCTCAGAAGGCTCCGAACGGACCTTTGGAGCTTTAAAAAATACGTATCTGAACTAACTGTCCAGGGCGGATTGGCGAGGAATAGAAAAAGGGCCGGAAGCGAGCTTCCGACCCTTTAAAAACATCAAAGATGATGCGATACGCGTTGGACTACAGCGCGAAGTCGCCGCCGACGAGCGTGGAGACGGGCTCCTCGTGGTAAACGGCGGAGATGGCCTGAGCGAACTCCTCGGCGACCGAGATAGTCTTGATCTTGCCGCCGACCTCGACGGGGATGGCGTCGGTGACGACGCACTCGACGATGGGGGCGTCGTTCAGACGCTCGATGGCCGGACCGGAGAAGATGCCGTGGGTGGCGCAGACGTAGATGTCGCCGGCGCCCATAGCCTTGAGCTCCTTGACGTTGGCGCACAGGGTGCCAGCGGTGTCGATCATGTCGTCGTTGATGATGCAGGTCTTGCCCTTGATGTCGCCGATGATGCCCATGACCTCGGCGGCGTTGTGGCGCGGACGGCCCTTGTGGGCGATGGCCAGGTCGCAGCCGAGCATGTCGGACAGCTTCTTGGCGGCCTTGGCGCGACCCACGTCGGGGGAGACGACAACCAGGTTGTCGGTGTCGAAGTGCATGTCGTTGTAGTACTGGCCAAACAGCGGCAGTGCGGACAGGTGGTTAACCGGGATATCGAAGAAGCCCTGGATCTGGCCCTGGTGCAGGTCGAGGGTGATGATGCGGTTGACGCCGGCACGCTCGAGCAGGTTGGCGACGAGGCGGGCGGTGATGGGCTCGCGCGGGCCGGCCTTGCGGTCCTGGCGGGCATAGCCGTAGTGGGTGATAACGGCGGTGATGGAGCGGGCGGATGCGCGCTTGGCAGCGTCGGTGGCGATGAGCAGCTCCATGAGCATGTCGTTGACGTTGCCGCCGGCCACGGACTGAATCAGGAAGACGTCGGCGCCGCGGACGGTCTCGTCGTAGCGGGCGTAAATCTCACCATTGGCGAACTGCTTTAGCGTAAGGCCCGAAAGCTCGACCCCAAGGTACTCAGCAATCTTCTGAGCGAGGGGACGGTTGGAGGAACCGGAATACACGCGGATGGACTTGCGCATATTCTCCGACTTCTCGGGATCATTAATCGGCATTACCCTTCTCCTTTATACATCGAATGCCATATAGATGCCTTGTTGCATTGTAACCGCGCGGCGGGGTTTATCGGGTCCTGATAACGTCTTTACCGCCAACGGACACGAACCGACCACTCATCCGGTTGCGCAGGTCACGATAGAAAAAGGAGCCGCCCCCATGGAGCAGCTCCTTTTGTGCTTGGTAAAACGTTATACCTCGTCGTCCTCGTGCAGGCGGCGGCGGTAATCGGCGGCCCAGCCCTCAATATTTACCTGACGGGCGCGGCCCAGACCGAGCGCGTCTGCCGGGACCGGCTCGGTGATGACGGAGCCAGCGGCCACGAGCGCGCCGTCGCCGATCTGGGCGGGCGCGACCATCATGGTGTCGGAGCCAATGAAGGCGTCCTTGCCGATGACGGTCTTGTGCTTGTGCACGCCATCGTAGTTGCAGGTGATGGAGCCCGCGCCCACGTTGACGCCGGAGCCCATGGTGGTGTCGCCGATGTAGGACAGGTGCGGCACCTTTGAGCCCTCGCCGATCGTGGACTTCTTGATCTCCACGTGCGTGCCGGCCTTGGATCCGTCGAGCATGTGGGTGCCCGGGCGCAGGTAGGCGCGCGGGCCGCAGTCGACGCCGTTCTCGATGACGGCCTCGATGGCGATGGTCTCGTCGATGACGCAGCCGCTGCCGACGGTGGTGTCGGTGAGACGGCTGTTGGGGCCGAGCTGGCACTCCTCGCCCACGGTGACGTGGCCGATCAGGTGCGTCTGCGGCCACACGACGGTGTCGCGGCCGATGGTGGCGTCGGGGCCGATCCAAGCCTGCGTGGGGTCGATGAACGTGACGCCCTCGGCCATCCAGTGCTCGTTGATGCGGTCGCGCGCGATGGCGGTAAGCTGCGCGAGCTGGATGCGGCTGTTGACGCCCAGGCCGTCGCGGTAGTCGTCGCAGTGGAAGATGGAGACTGCCTGGCCGTGACCCTTGAGGATTTCGAGCATGTCGGGCAGGTAGTGCTCGGACTGCGCGTTGTCGTTGCCGATCTCGTTAATGTGGGCGGCGAGCTGCGCGCCGTCGAAGGCGTAGCAGCCGGCGTTGCACTCGAGTAGCTCGGCGGCCTGCTCGGGCGTGCAGTCCTTCTGCTCGATGATGCGCTCGATCTGACCATCGGCGCCCAGCTTGATGCGGCCGTAGCCAAAAGGATCGGGCGGGGTCATGGTCATGACGGTGCAGGCGAGCTCGCCGGTGGCGACGGTCTGTGCGAACTTGGCGACGGTGTCGGCGGTGATGAGCGGCAGGTCGCCGTTGAGCACGACGACGGGGCCTTGCGTGATGCCGCAGGCCTCGAGCGCGACCTTTACGGCGTGGCCGGTGCCCAGGCGCTCGGTCTGCTCGACGCACTCGACTTTGGTGGCGCTGTTGGCGTAGGCGCCGTCGATGAGGGCGCGCATCTCGTCGGCGTGGCTGCCGATGACGACCACGACGCGGCTGCAGCCGGCCTTGATGGTGGCGTCGACGATCCACTGGACCATGGGCTTACCCAGGATCTTGTGCGAAACCTTGCAGTGGTTCGACTTCATGCGGGTGCCCTCGCCGGCAGCGAGGATAATTGCGGTTGCGTCCATGTGATCTCCTGTTACGTTATAGAGACGTGTGTTTGGAAACGATACACGGCGCAATATGATACCGCAGGCATATGACGAGCGCGTAACGTTTGGGCCGCGGCGGCTGGGTTTGTGGTTCCGGCGCGGCGGTTGCGCTGCTTGTGCGGTGTTTGCGGCGCTGCGGCATTGGTATTTGGGTGAGAGGGCGGGTGCCCGTGGACAATATGCGAGAGAGGTCGGCCATCGAGCCCGTCGCGGCATTCTCGATGTCGCACCCGGCGGTGCCTGCGCTCTACATGGCGCTAACGCTGGGACTCACCATGTTCTCGATGCAACCGGTGCTGATCGCGCTGTCGCTCGCAGGCGGGCTGGCATACGGCTTTGCGACCCGCGGGGCTGCTCGCACACTGAACGCGCTTCGCTGGCAGCTGCCGGTGATTTTGATCATTGCGCTGGTCAACCCGCTGTTTAGCGCCTCGGGCTCGACGGAGTTGTTCCGCATCGGCATGCGCGCAGTGTATTTGGAGAGCATGGTATACGGCCTGTGTATGGGCGGGCTGTTTGTGGCGAGCGTGCTGTGGTTTGAGGCTGCGGCGTCGATGCTCGAATACGACAAGGTGCTCGCGTTGCTGGGCAACGCCGCGCCGGTGCTCGCGCTCATGATCTCGATGTGCATGCGGCTTATCCCGCAGTTTTTGCGCCGCGGCCGCACGGTGCTGGCGGTGCAGGACGCGATCGATGTGCCGGGCCGCGCGCCGGCCGACCCCGTGCGTTCGCGTTTGCGGGCATCGAGTGTGTTGATGGGCTGGGGCATGGAAGATTCGCTGGAGCGCGCGGACGCCATGCGCTCCCGTGGGTGGGGCGCCGCGACGCGTCGAACGACGTATGCGCGGTATCGACTGGGGCGCAGCGACGTTGCCGCGCTGGTTGGGCTTGCGTTGTTTGGCGTGGCCACGGCGGCAGTGGCGTGGACCGCGACGACGCAGTATTCGTTTTATCCGCAGCTCTCGGTGCCGGCGCCGTGGCCGGGCTATGTCGTGTACGCTGCCTGGATGGTGCTGCCTTGCGCGTTGCATGCGATTGATGAGAAGAGGTTTGGTTGATGGCTCGGTTTGATAGGAGCTCGGCGGCGGGTGTGGCATATGGCTCGGCCACGCCGGCGATTGAGGTGCGAGGCCTTAGTTTTGCCTATCCCGGGGCCGAGGCACCGGTGCTCGAGGGACTTGATTGGCGTGTTTCCCAAGGTGCGTTTGCGCTGCTTGTTGGCGGTACCGGGTCGGGCAAATCGACGCTGCTGTCGCTGCTCAAGCCCGAGATCGCTCCGGCGGGCGAGCGCACTGGTGATGCGCGCGTGCTGGGCGAGAACGTTGCCGACATGGACGTGCGGGCATCGGCGGAGCGCGTGAGCTATGTGTTCCAGGATCCCGAGAACCAGATCGTGTGCGAAACCGTGTGGCACGAGATGGCGTTTGGCCTGGAAAACTTGGGGCTAGCACGTGATGAGATGCGCCGTCGCGTAGCTGAGACCAGCTATTTCTTTGGTCTGGAGGACTGGCTTCATCGCGATACCGATACGCTTTCGGGCGGCCGCAAGCAGCTGCTGTCGCTTGCCGCCGTCCTGGCGCTGTGTCCGCGTGTGCTGCTACTCGACGAGCCCACGTCTCAGCTCGATCCCGTTGCCGAGAAGAATTTTCTGCACGCGCTGTTTCGTGTGAATCGCGAGCTGGGCTGCACGGTTGTTGTGGCTACGCATCAACCGCGCCCAATGCTCGAGTATGCGACGTGTGCGTACCGGATTGAGGACGGTCGCGTGCGCGAGGTGGCGGATATGGCTTCTTTGGGGCGTCGAGAATCGCTGTTTTCCGACGACATGTTGGGGTGGGGTGCCGTCCGATGTGCAAAAAACGGAGTATTCAGCAGGCGTGAGGACAATTTGGGCTCTCTGGAGCCGCCCGGGGACGTATCGAGCGCGAAAAAAAGTTCGGAATTGGACAAATCGTCCGAATTTGTGGCGCAAACGTCGCTCGAGAACGGCTCGGAAGCCTTCCCGCGCACGGATGGGAGCAGAATACTCCAAAAAATGTACGGCGGGTCGGCTACCACCCTGGCAGGGAGCTGGTTTCGCTACGATCGCGCGGGCGGTTGGGTTCTGCGCGGGCTCGACGTGGCGTTTTCGGCCGGTGCGGTGCATGCGATCGTGGGCGGCAACGGATGCGGTAAGTCGACGATGCTCTCGGTGCTGGCGAAGACCGCCAAGCTGCAGCGCGGTCGCATGGTGCGCGGAGCGGCCTCGGCGGCGCTGCTGCCTCAGAACCCCAAAGCATTGCTGGTTGCCGAGACGGTTCGCGATGAGCTGATGGAATGGGCCTCGACCTGCGGATATGACGAGAACTTGGCGCGGGAGCGTGCGGCGAGCTTGGGGCTGTCGGGTCTGGATGGGCGCCATCCGTACGATCTTTCGGGCGGACAGCGTCAGCTGCTTGCGTTGGCAAAGCTGCTGTTGATCGGCCCCGAACTGCTATTGCTCGATGAGCCCACCAAGGGTTTGGACCTGGCCAGCCGCCGCATCATCGCCCGCGCCCTGCGCGACCATGCGCAGGCTGGCGGCACCGTCGTCATGGCGACGCACGACCTGGACTTTGCCGAGCAGGTTGCCGATGACATTTCCATGATGTTTGATGGCGAGATCGCCTGCATGGAGCCGCCGACCGACTTCTTTGCCGACAACGTGTTTTATAGGGCGTGATGGGATGGCGGATTATCGCATCGTGCGCCTACTCGCAAAACTGGAGATACCGCTGCTGCTGGCGGTGCCAGCCGTGATGGCTGCGGCGTTGCTGGCGGGCGTTGAACAGGCGGCACTTGCCATGCTTGTCGTGGTGGCGCTGGTGCTCGCGCTGTTCTTTGCGGGCTACGAGGCGTCGCGCCCGGGCTTACGCCAGATTATGCCAACGCTGGTTCTGGCGGCGTTGGCTGCGGCGGGGCGCATTCTGTTTGGCCCCATTCCCGACTTTAAACCGGTGAGTGCCATCGCCATTATTGCGGGGGCGACGCTTGGTCGCCGCAATGGTTTTATGGTTGGCGCGTTGGCGGCGCTGACCAGCAATTTCTTTTTTGGACAGGGCATGTGGACGCCGTGGCAGATGTATGCCTGGGGCCTGGTTGGCTATGTTGGCGGCGCGCTGGCGCATGCGGGTGCGTTCGACCGCGCCGACGGCACCGTGCGTATGCCGGCGCTGCTGACCTACGGCTTTGCTTCGGGTTTGCTGTACGGCGTTGTGATCAACGCCTACGACATTATCGGTTTTGTTCAACCGCTCACGTGGGCGGGTGCCATGGCGCGTCTTGCCACCGCCGTACCGTTCGATATCACGCACGGCCTTGCGACCTGCGTGTTTTTGGTCGCCCTGTACAAGCCTTGGTGTCGCCGCATCAACCGAGTCGTCGTGAAGTACGGACTGTAGGGCTGGTTGCGCCGGGGCGGGAATCAATACTGCCGAAGTGCCATTTTAAAACTATGCCGGTTTACGGGGCCAGATTGGCACAAGCAGACCATGCCGGCTATTTTTGAAATAGAGCAAGCCGTTTACCTGCGGTTTTATTATTTCGGAATTGCGTATGGTTGGGGGTTCGCGATTTAGCCCCGTAAACTGGCATAGTTTTGGAATGGCCGGCTGATATGACGGGCGTCGTGACCCTCAAGAGCCAAATTGATCCGTTTTCTTCCGTCTCCAGACGTCCCCGGGGAATCAGCTGAACTCGCCCGCCACGAAATCAGCCTATCTACTACGTTTGACCCGACACCCCCAAACACAACCGCGTTTTATGAAAAACCGCAGGCTTTCTACCTGCGGTTTTCTTTTTTCAAGACTTTAGTCTGCTGGCCGCGCAGCGGCCAGCTTTAAACCACCCGCTAC
>CAMQHT010000020.1 GCA_947001705.1 uncultured Collinsella sp. | reverse complement strand
CCCTGGGGGGGGTGATTCTAAATCCTAAATGGCCGGCCAAAACTGGGTGCTTTCTGTGGGGGGCGGGGCGGGCTGGGCCCCGGGGGGGCCGCCCGCCCCGCTCAAGGGATGTGAAATTAATAACGCTCGAAGAAGGCAAGCGCGTTGTCGCTGCAGAGCTTTTGCATCACGGTCTTGCCAAAATGCTTGGAAAGCATGTTCTGGAACTCGGGCATCTTGCTGGCATCGGAGAGGAAAGCGGGCACCGTGGCGCCGTCCCAGTCGCCACCGAGCGCGATGACGTCCTCGCCGCCCAGGTCGAGCCAGTGCTCGATATGTGCCGCCAGCTGGTCGAAGGTGACGTCCGCGGCGGTCTTGTCGGTTGCGTCGTTGGAAAGGAACTCGCTGCAGTAGTTGAGGCCGACGATACCGCCCATGTCGCGAATGGTGCGGAACTGGTCGTCGGTGAGGTTGCGCTTGACGCCGCAGACCGCACGGGAGTTGGAGTGGCTGGCGACGAAGGGACGCGTGGCGTGGGCGACAACCTCGTCAAAGCACTCATCGTTGAGGTGGGAGACGTCGAGTACCATGCCGGCGTGCTCCATCTGCGTAAGCGCCTCGATGCCGGCGGCGGTGAGGCCGGCGTGGGTATCGTGTCCGCTCGCGAGCGGCCCCTGCGCGTTCCAGCTGAGTGATGACACGAGTACGCCCAAGCTCTTGAGCACCTCGATCAACGCGGGGTCCTCGGCAAAGAACGTGGCGTTTTCGATGGTGTGGATGCAAGCGACCTTGCCGTCTTTGAGCGCAGGGCGAATGTCAGCGGCGCTGCGCACGTTGACCATGCGGTCGTGGTTGAGCATGGCCTGGCCGCTCATATGCGCCATGATTTGCGCCTGGAAGCGCGCGGCGTGGGCGGTGGGAATCTCGTCGGGGACAAACGTGGCGAAGCACTGTGCCCACGGCGTGTTGCCGATCTTTGCGAGCGAGATGGCGCAGGCGTTGCCCTCGATGAGGTCGAAATCTTGTGGATGCGTTTCGTCGCCGGGGAAATAGCCGTCGGTGCCGGCGGTAAAGCGCAGGTCGAGATCGAGCGTGGCCCAGCCGATGCGGTCGGCGGTGTCGCAGTGTAGGTCAAATATGGGGTATGCCATGGTTCCTCCGGTTGCAGCGTTTCTTTGCAAACTGTCATTGAATTGTATGACTAGGGTATAGTTAGCGCCATATGTTCATGGCGGCCCGCGTTGTGTGCCGCCCTTATCACGGAGGTTACCATGTCCAACCAGGGCAAGAAGGTCAAGACTCATTATCGCGGCACGCTCGACGACGGCACGCAGTTCGATAGCTCCTACGATCGCGGCGAGCCGCTGGAGTTCACCTGTGGCGCCGGCCAGATGATCAAGGGCTTCGACGCCGCTGTTGTCGACATGCAGGTGGGCGAGAAGAAGACCGTGCACATCCCGGCTGCCGATGCCTACGGCGAGCACAATCCCGAGATGGTTATTACCTTCCCGGCCGAACAGGTTCCCAACATCGAGCAGATCGAGAAGGGCATGAAGCTTTTCCTGTCCACGCCGAGCGGTATGCCCGTCCCCGCCGTGGTCATCGACGTTACGCCCGAGGCCGTGACGCTCGACGCCAACCACGAGCTGGCCGGCAAGGACCTCAACTTCGATATCGAGCTCGTCGAGGTCGAGGGTTAGAGTATGCCCGAGCGCTTGGTTTCGACGACATGCTTGGGAAATCTCAACGATCCGTCCTATGAACTCCTGCTCCGCCGGAATTTGGGCGGCGTCTTTGAAGTTGACGAGCTACTGCTCGATTGGGACCAGGCTGACACGCGCGCGTTTGTGGGTGTGACGGAGCTGGGGCGCACGGTCGATGTTCGGCTGGATGCTGCCGACGGCGGTCGTCTTACCGACGGCGACGTGCTCGCCATCGACCGTTCGGGCATGGTGCCCGTGGCGGTTGTCGTGCGCCTGCGCAGTGCCGAGGTTTATTTGGTCGAAGTCGACCGCATGGACCCGATTGCGCTCGCGCATGCGTGCTGGGAGATCGGCAATATGCACGCGCCGCTTTTCCGAGGCGATTCGGACGAGTATACCGTGCGCATGTATACGCCGGTGCAGCCTGTTTTGGGCCGCATGCTCCGGGGCGCCGAGGGCGTTCGGCTCTCGGTGGTTACCCGTGAACTCGATGCGGACCGGCGCTTTGCGTCGAGTGCGGCGGATGCCGTTGTGAGTATGGCTCCCGACTTTACGATCGTAAAAAAGGCGCGCGGTTAACGTGCGTATGAGTAAGACGGACTTTGAGAGGCAGCTATTCAAAGTCCGTCTTACTGTTGATGAGGTGCTTTGGGGGGAAAGCATATGGGTCTTGAGGGAATCAAGCTGATTGCATGCGATTTGGACGGCACGTTGCTGCATCCGGGGGAGCGCGAGCCGCGTTCCGAGGCCTTTGAGCTCATCGATGAACTGCATCGTCGCGGTATCGTGTTTATGCCGGCGAGCGGTCGTCAATATGCGAGCTTGCGCTATCTGTTTACCCCGGTGGCCGATGAGCTCGCCTATGTATGCGAGAACGGAGCCCTGGTGATGAGCGAGGGGCGTGCCGTTGTCAAGCGCTCCATGGAGCGTAGCCTTGCTATGGATATCGCGAATGCCGTGGTTGCGTATCCCCATGCCGACGTGACCCTTTCGTGTGAGGGACACCTCTACACCATGAGCGGCAACGATGCGTTCGTCGACCATTTGCGCTATGAGGTCCACTGCGATGTGGCGGTGGTCGACCGCCCCGAGGACATCGACGAGGACGTCATTAAGATTGCCTTCCAGACGCCCGAGGTGAATCAGCCGGCGGCGCTGGAGTATTTCGAGCGCCTCTTTAGCGACCGTGTCGACGTGATGACGTCGGGAACCGAATGGACGGACTTTATCGGCTTTGATTCGGGTAAGGGTTCCGCGCTTGCCGATTACGGTCGTGCCTTGGGTATTTCGCCCGATGAGATGATGGCGTTTGGCGATAACGAAAACGACCGCGACATGCTCAACGTCGTGGGCCATCCCTATCTGATGGAGAGCTGCAACCCCACCATGCGCGACATCAACGACCGCGTCCGTTACGTGCGCACGGTCGAAGAGGAATTGCATCGCCTGCTTGCTGAGTAGGCATGTCCCGAACATCTACCGGCAGTCGGGGCAGAGACCCTCGAAGATGGTGTAGTGCGACGTGACGTGCCAGCCGATTTGCTCGGACGCCTTGGCGTCGAGCTGGGCATCGAAGGGGAGCGGTACGTCGATGACGCGGCTGCACGAGGTGCAGATGATATGTGCGTGCGGCTCGATGGTGCGATCGAAACGACTTCCGCCCGGCGTCTTGATGGAGAGAATCTCGCCGGCGTCGGCCAAGAGATTGAGGTTGCGGTAGACCGTACCGCGGCTGATTTTGTCATCCTGCGCGCGCACGACGTTGTAGATTTCGTCGGCGGTGGGATGGTTATAGCTTTGGCGCACGGCGTCAAGAACCAGCTTTCGCTGCCTGGTATTCCTTCTTTGCACCGCCATGCGCCTCGCCTCTTTTCTGTCAACGGTCGTAGGTAAATGATACCGTATTTAGCACACAATACTAATAACGAGGCGTGAAACCGTCTTCATTGGCAAGTGGGGCTCGGGCCTGGGCGTCTACGAGGCGAAAACGTGTTCCCATGCGCTCGTAGGAGGCATGAAGCGCCTCGAGATGAGATAGGACGTTTGCCGGAGCTCCCTGTATCTCCATCTCGACTGAGCCGTCTTCCATATTACGCACCCAGCCGGTGAGGGAGCGTGCCTGCGCGAGGTTGGTGTTGGTAAAGCGAAAGCCAACGCCTTGGACTTGCCCCGCCCAGCGCAGGAAATAGCGCAGGGGAGTGTCTTGAGTGGCCTCGTCGCTTGCGAGTACGGTAAGCCTGCGGCGCAGCTCGAGCTCGACGTTTGATGGTTTTTGAGGCTCTCGACTGCCGCCGGTGACGTTGGAGAAGAACGTATCGAAGAGGCCCATCGCTATGCCTGCTTGCCTGCGTCGGCCGGGAAGGTAATGCCGGCCTGCTGGCGCACGGCATCCATGATGCGCAGTGAGACGAGCGTGACATCGCGGTAGTGGCCAAGCTCGTGACGTCCCGCCGGGGTCTCCCAAATCTCTTCCTTGACGTTATCGATGCCGCCGATGGCGGTGATAAAGTCTGCGAGTTCGTATTCCATAGTGTTGCTCGATTTGGGCAGGTCGAGCACGCGGCCGTTGTCGCCCTGTTCGCGCGGTGCCTCGGTCGCCGAGCCGCGTACGACTTCGCCGCGATAGTCGATGCGGACGTTGCGGGGCGTGGACAGATGGTCGATCTGGATAGTGCCGTGCTCGCCTTCAATCTGCGAGGGCAGCAGGTCATTCGTAATTTTGGAGTGCGCGAGCTCGACGGAGATACGGCCACCGCCGTAGCTGGCGAGGATGGAACCGCAGCCATCGATGGGGCCGTGCGTGAGCTGTCGCGTGGTGGGGTCGAGCAGAGTAGTCATACTCGTAAGGCCGGAGGGCATGCCGAAAATCTCGACCATGGGCTCGACGGCGTAGACGCCAATGTCCATGAGGGAACCCGATGCCATATTGCAGTCGAAGATATTGGTGGCGCGTCCCGCGAGAATCTCGTTGTAGCGCGAGGAATACTTGCCAAAGCGCAATGAGGCGCGGCGGATGGGGGCGATCTCGCCCAGGGCGTCCTCGATGGCGTGGAAGGCGGGATCGTGGAGGGGACGCATGGCTTCGAGGGCCACGACACCTGCTGCCTCGGCAGCGCGGAAGACTTCCAGCGCCTGCACTTCGGTGGCGCAGAAGGGCTTCTCGACGATGACATGCTTGCCACCGGCGATGCAGGCAAGGGCCTGCTCGTAGTGAAGTGCGTTAGGGCTGCCGATATAGACGGCGTCGACGTCGACGGCTGCCGCAAGCTCATCGAGTGACGTAAAGTTTCGCTCGCCACCGCGCTCGGCGGTAAAGGCAGTACCGCGATTGGCGTCGCGTGAAAGCGTGCCCACAAACGCGGCTTGGTCGTTGGCGTTGACGACTTGGATAAAGTCGTCGGTGATCATGGATGTGCCGATGGTTGCGATGCGCAGCATGTGTCCCCCTCGTGCCGTTCGGTTTACAGGATGAGTGTAGCGCGAGGGGGGTAGGAAATGGCGTGCGAAAACGCCGTTACAGGTCGCTCTCGTTAAAGCCGGTGTCGATATCGAGGTTGCTGCCGTCGGCCGCCGTGGTTGCGAGCTCATCGCAGCGCTCGTTGAGCTCATGGCCGGCGTGGCCCTTAACCCAGATGAACTCCACTTTGTGCTTGCTCTTTGCGGTGAGCAGGCGCTCCCACAGGTCGCGGTTCTTGACAGGCTGCTTGTTGGCGGTCTTCCAGCCGCGTTTTTTCCATCCGTCAATCCAGTGCTTGTTGAAGGCGTTGACGACGTACTGCGAATCGGAATGGACTTCGACGTCGCAGGGGCGGTTGAGCGCCTCGAGTGCCACGATGACCGCCATGAGCTCCATGCGGTTGTTGGTGGTCTTGGCGTAGCCGCGCGAAAGCTCGGAGGTGAAGGTCTTGCCGGCGGGGTTGGTGTATTTGAGCACGGCGCCGTAGCCGCCACGTCCCGGATTTGATCGAGCCGAGCCGTCGGTGTAGATGATGACCTTCACATGGTTCCTTTCGTTGGGTACGTTTCGTGTGAGTGACCATTGTAGCGTCATGCCTGCCGGGGGCTAGCAATCTACGATTTCTACCCCGTCTTCCGACAGTTAGTTGGCATGGATGATGCGGTTGAGCTCGTCGAGGTATTGCTGCAAGAGGGGAGAGGGCTTGCGCTCGTCGTGCATGATATAGCCTACGCGCATCGTTGGGGCGTCTGCTAACGGGATCGATGCCATGCCCCGTTGCATTTCATTGGAGAGGACGCCGGTCGACAGGGTGTAACCGTTCGACGTGATAAGTAAGTTAGTAAGTGTTCCGCGGTCCGAGATTCGTATGTTGCGATCGCAAGGGATATAGCTAAAAGGTTCCTCGGCGTAATAGAAGGAGTTTGAGGTTCCCTGCTCAAAGCTGTAGCGCGTATAGGGCGTGAGGTCGGCAAGGGACAGCTGAGGGCGGCGTGCGAGCGGGTGGCGCTTGCTGACGAAGACGTGGACCGTCGCGTCGAATAGGGGATGGAAGCTTGTACGGGCATCGGCAAAGGCCTTCTGCAGAACGCGGGCGTTAAAGTCATCCAGATAGAGGATGCCGATGTCGCTGCGAAACGCACGGACGTCATCGATGATCTGCGATGTGGTGGTCTCGCGCATGATGAACTCGAACTTGCTGTCGCGGCAGCGCTCGACCACGTTGACAAAGGCCTCGACCGAAAAGGCGTAGTGTTGGGCCGAGATGGCAAGGCGGGCTTGCGGGGTGCCGCCGTCCTCGTAGCGGGCCTCAAGCATGTCGGCCTGCTCTACGACCTGGCGTGCATAACCCAAAAGCTCGGTGCCGTCGTTGGTGAGTGCAACACCGCGGCTAGAGCGCGTAAAGATTTCGATATGAAGTTCCTGCTCTAGGCTTTTGACGGCATTGGAGATATTGGACTGTGCCGTATAGAGGCGCTGGGCTGCGGCGTTGATCGAACCGGACTCTGCAACGGTGATCAAAAAGCGAAGCTGCTGGAGGGTCATCGGCGCCCATCCTTTCGAGTGTTATCTACAAAACCGATAACAGGTTAGCGCTTTTAAGTGATTGACCCGGGGAGACGATGCTCGTACTATTCAAAACACACAAAGGCGGTAGGTAATTAAGCCAACCACGGAACCGGGATGCGAAAGGAGGCCCGCATATGAACTGCTTGCCAAGACGAATGCCGGGCTCCTGTTTGCGCCCGTTGGCGTGATCAGGAGACAGCGACTTATTTCTCTTACTCTTATTACTTTTGTTCGATCAAGGAGATCATCATGAGCCAGTTTATCAACAACCCCGAGCACACCTTTGGTTTCGATACCCTGCAGCTGCACGTTGGCCAGGAGAGCGCCGATCCTGCATCCGACTCCCGCGCCGTGCCTATCTACCAGACCACGAGCTATGTGTTCCGCAATTCCCAGCACGCCGCCGACCGCTTTGGTCTTGCCGACGCCGGTAACATCTACGGCCGTCTGACCAACTCCACCCAGGGCGTCTTCGAGGACCGTATCGCCGCACTCGAGGGTGGCGTGGCAGGTCTCGCCGTCGCCTCCGGTGCTGCTGCCATCACCTATACCCTGCAGGCTCTTGCCCAGGCCGGTGACCACGTGGTGGCTCAGAAGACCATCTACGGTGGCTCCTACAACCTGCTGGAGCATACGCTCTCCCAGTTTGGCGTCGAGACCACGTTTGTCGACGCTCATAACCTGGAAGAGGTCGAGGGGGCCATCAAGGACAACACCACGGTCATCTATCTCGAGACGCTCGGCAACCCCAACTCCGACATCCCCAACATCGACGCCATCTCCGAGATAGCCAAGAAGCACGGTCTGCCGGTTGTCGTCGACAACACCTTTGGCACCCCGTATCTGTTCCGTCCGCTGGAGCATGGTGCCAACATCGTCGTCCACTCCGCAACCAAGTTCATCGGCGGCCACGGCACCTCGCTGGGCGGTGTGATCGTCGACGGCGGTAACTTTGACTGGAAGGCGAGCGGTAAGTACGCCCAGATCGCCGAGCCCAACCCCTCCTACCATGGCGTCTCGTTTGCCGAGGCTGCCGGTCCCGCCGCCTTCGCAACCTATGTCCGCGCCATCCTGCTGCGTGACGAGGGCGCCTGCATCAGCCCGTTCAACGCTTGGATCCTGCTCCAGGGCACCGAGACTCTGTCGCTGCGCGTTGACCGTCATGTCGAGAACACCAAGAAGGTCGTTGAGTTCCTGGCTGGTGATAGCCATGTCGCCAAGGTGAACCACCCGAGCCTGTCTGGGCACCCCGATCACGAGCTCTATCAGAAGTACTTCCCCAACGGCGGTGCCTCGATCTTTACCTTTGAGATTAAGGGTGGCCAGGAGGCAGCTTGGAAGTTCATCGACCATCTGCAGGTCTTCTCGCTGCTCGCCAACGTGGCCGACGTCAAGTCGCTCGTCGTGCACCCGGCTACCACTACGCACTCCCAGCTCTCTGCCGAGGAGCTCGCCGAGCAGAACATCACGCCCTCCACGATCCGTCTTTCCATCGGTACCGAGAACGCCGAGGATATCATTTGGGATCTGAAGCAGGCCTTCGCCGCGCTGGACGAGTAAGGCGACTTGTGCAAGGACCCCTTGCGACTCGATAGGTATAACTGCATAAAATGCCTGCTCAAGGCGCCTGTGCGAACAATGGTTGCACAGGCGCCTTTTTTGCATAGAGAGGGCGCAAAAACAGGGTTTTTGACATGCTTTATGCATTCGAGTTGTGGAAAACTCCTGTTGAGAGGATGTGAGTTTTACGCAATTGACGTGCGCCTTTTGAGTAAAACCGCAGGTCGCGATTTGCTCGGGGTACTATGCAGCGCGATCGAATCACACGCAGCTCAAACGCAGCAAAAACGCACTACGGAGGTTTCCAGCTACATGAGGATCGATTCACGAAAACCGAAAGCCGCCGCCCTTTCCGCCGCTCTGACCGTGGCACTTTTGGCGGGCGCCGGTGCAACTGATGCCCACGCGGCAACACTGTCCGACACGGTTGGATCCACGCCGTCCGAGACGACGCTGGTGCAGCCCGTCGACTATCGCAGCGACGGCTTTGGCTCCATGCAGGAGTGGAACGCCTCGATGGAGGCCAAGCGCGATTCCCTTGAGATGCGTGCTCAGATCATCATGAACATGTACGGTGACTATGCCACCGATGACGAGCGCGCTGTGCTGCAGGGCTGTATCGACGGTGCGGGTAGCCTGTTGACGATGGGGGAGGTCGACGCCAAGTCGACCGAGCTCGATGAGCTGCGCACTGCGCTTGAGGATGCCAAGCGCGAAGCGCTCGAGGCTGCCGCCGAGGCGGAGGCTGCCGAGGCCGTCCAAGCTTCGTACTACAACGCCGGTTACACTCCGTCCTACGCGTCTGCCGCGTCCTACGCGAACGGATCGGGCCTGACGCGCTCTGCGGGTGTCAATAACTACAACGGGCGCCGCGAGACCTATTACAGCAGCAATGTGCTTTATCACTATCGCACGGGCGAATGGACTCAGGATTCTGAGGGCTTCTGGCGCGATTCCGACGGCTATTACGTTGTTGCCGCGGGCGATATGGCCCAGGGCTCGACCTTTACGGGCTCCAAGGGTGATTGCAAGGTCTATGACTCCGGCTGCGCTGCCGGAACCACCGACTACTACACCGGTTGGTAATTTTTCTGCATCACGGATATTTGGCGGACGGGCGTCTTTACCGAGCTTTAGGGCAACGTAAGGACGTCCGTTCTATGTATGCGTTTGAGTTAACAGAGCCCTTACCGTGGCGGTACGCTGGGCGTATGGATGCGGGGCACACTAGTTCATGAGAAATAAGGTCTTTCTCTTGGAGGAAGTGGTCTTGTGAATGCTCGAGATATCGCCGTTGCCGCCGTCGCGTTGATGCTTGGCTGCCTTGGTCCCACGGCCGCGCTCGTCGCGGGCATGCAGGGGACATGCGGGGCTGCTCCTATCGTGGTCGGCGCGCTGATCGCGGCCGCGCTGCTGGGAAGTGCAGGTGTAGTCCTTTGTCGCGACGATGAGGACCAGGCGTCGGAGTCGCAGCTCTAACCGTTGTGAAGCTGATTTTTGGCCAAAGATGAAAAAGGAAGCCGCCGCGAGGGGAGTGCCCCTTGCGGCGGCTTTGCCATTGGATCTGCTGGCTACAGTATGCCGAGCACTACCAGCTGCTTTCTATTTCGCGAATCCTCTGGTAGAGCCAATCGTTTTGCGGCACTTGGATATCGTGTTTGGCTGCGAGGCGGCAAATGGTGCCCGCGAACTCCTCGACTTCGGTTTTTCGTTGCGCGATGCGGTCCTGCGCCATCGAGGGCATACCGGCGGGGTCGATTCCCTCGATGAGGTGCACCATTTGCGTCAGGTCTGCCTCGGTCAGCTCAACGCCCTCGGCGTTGGCAACCGCAAGCGTCTCGCGCATGGCGGAGACAAAACAGCGGCGCTGCTCGGAGCCCGGCTCCGTGGCGCTTCCGTAGGTCCCGCCGTAGGCCATGCAGGTCTGGTTGATGCCGTCGTTGAGCATGAGTTTGGCCCACATGCGGTGCGCAATATCGCTCTCGACGGTATGGGCGATGCCGCAGCGCGTATAGAGCTCGTCGATGGCGGTAACGGTTGCGGGCTTGGTGCCCGCTGCCGCGCCAAAGCGAATCTCGCCCGCATTGGTAAAGGTGAGCGCGCCGTTGAGGAACACGGCGTCCATGCCCTGGCAGATACCAAGAACGGTATGCTTCCAGCCAAAGCGTTCGGCAATCTTTTGCTCGCTCGTAATGCCGTTGCACAGCGAGGCGATGAGCGTGTTGGGTCCCACGACACGCTCCATAGTCTTGAGTGCTTGGTCGAGACCGGTGGTCTTGACCGTCAGGATGACCAGATCGGCGGGCGCTGCCTCGCTGGCGCGGACGGACGTGAGATCGCAGGGCTTGCCGTTGACGGTGAGCGCGTCGTTCGCATGACGCTCAAAACGTGCGTCGTCCATGACGTATTCGACGGCATCGTCGCCGAGTGCCTGGGCGATCATGCTGCCGTAGAGTAGCCCGACGCCGCCCTTGCCGATAAAGGCGACCTTGTTGATCTGCATGTGAATCATCTCCCCATGTAAAAGGCGCCCGCGTAAGGGGCGCCTGATGGATTGTATGCCGCTGGGGCGTGCAGCGTGCACCGGAGGCGGAATTTAGAAGAACAAACGCATGGGAACTTATGCCGCGGGGCAGACCGCAAAGACGCGGGCGGGGTATCCGACGCCATCGCGGACCTTGGGGAAGGTGCAGAAGATGACGGCGCCCGTGGCGGGGAGCTCGTCCAGATGGTCCATGACCTCGATCTGATAGCGGTCGACCGAGAGGATGTATTGCTCGCCGGGGTAGGGGTAGGCGTCCTCGCGCGTGGTCATGCCCGGCTCCTTTCATCGGGCTTTTTGCTGATGTTAAAGCGGTGCCGTGACGGCTCGATTTCTGCTGCGTTACGATACGTTCTCAATTGCGATTCCGATGTGTTTCGATGACGTGACGGGTTTTGTTTCGCCTTGTCAGGGCTTCGATGGGAGGGGAGGGGCCGTGCAATATCGCGTTGACCCCAAAAGCGGCAACCGTATCTCGGCGTTGGGGCTGGGCTGCATGAGGTTTCCCGGTGCACCGGGGCACCCCGATGCGAAGACAGCCGATGCCATCATTTCCCGTGCCGTGGAGCAGGGGATTAACTACCTGGATACGGCCTATCTCTATCCCGGCAACGAAGCTTGTGTGGGCGCTTCGCTTGAGCGTTTGAGCCTGCGCGACCAGGTTTTGCTCGCGACCAAGCTGCCACATGCTTCGTGCAAATGCACGGAGGATTTCGATCGGTTCTTCGACGAGCAGCTGCGCCGCCTGCAGACCGACCATATCGACTATTACCTTATGCACAACATCACCTCGCCTGCACAGTGGGAGCGCGTGGTGGCGTTGGGCATCGAGGACTGGGTCGCGCGTCAAAAGGCGGCGGGACGCATTCGCCAGGTCGGTTTTTCGTATCACGGCAGCGCGGCGGATTTTCTGACGATGCTTGACGCATATGACTGGGACTTCTGCCAGATTCAGTACAACTATGCCGGTGAACGCTATCAGGCGGGAACGGCGGGGCTCTTGGCTGCCGCTGAGCGGGGTCTCGCGGTGTTTGTGATGGAGCCGCTTTTGGGCGGGCGTTTAGCGGGCAAGCTGCCGCCACGGGCTCGCGCCGTGCTCGACGGTGCGAGTGATCCGCGCCTGCAGACGCCGGTGGCTTGGGGACTGTCGTGGGTGTGGAACCATCCGCAGGTGACGATGTTACTTTCGGGTATGACCGATACCGCGCAGGTGGATGAGAATGCAGCGCTGGCCAATCGTGCGCTGCCGGACTCGATGACGACAGGTCAGCTTGATACCATCGCGCGCGTGCTGGAAGAGTTTGAGAAAACGAACCGCGTGCCCTGCACGGGATGCGGCTACTGCATGCCATGCCCCAAGGGTATCAACATTCCCGGCTGCTTTGCCGCCTACAACGCGAGCTATGCGCACAGCTGGTTTACGGGGCTGTCGCAATACTTTACGGCGAGTGCGGTGCGCACGAGCGAGCCCAAACTCGTGAGCAATTGCGTCAAGTGCGGCAAATGTGCGCGTCACTGCCCACAGCACATCGATATCCCCGAGCGTCTCGACGACGTACGCCGCCGTTTTCAGCCTGGACCCGTGACGGCAGTGCTTAAGGCCTTCGGCAAAACGCGCTCCTCGTGACCCTTTTATAACTTGCGGTGGAATAGTTCCTGTTTGCGGCAGAATAAGGCATCAACAGGAACTATTTCACCGCAACTGATGGGAGGCTATCGTGGGTGACCGAGGTTTACGAAATGATTCGCGTGAGGTTCGTTGGGGCATTTTGGGCGCTGGGCACATTTCTCATCGATTTGCATCGTCGCTCAAGAAGGCCGACGGGGCACGGCTGGTGGCTGCGGCCGGCCGCACTCCTGCACATGTCGAGGAATTTTGCCGAGCGTTTTCGATCGATGCTGCGCATGGCCATGCCTCGGTCAACGATAACGGCAATGCGGCTTATGACGCGCTGATTGCCGACCCCGATGTCGACGCAATCTACTTGGCTCTTCCGCATGGCATGCATACGCGTTGGGCCTGTCGCGCGCTGCGCGCCGGAAAGGCCGTGCTGTGCGAAAAGCCGGCCGTTTTGAGTGAGGAAGAGGCTCTCTCGATTGCCTCCACCTCTCGCGAGCGCGGCGTGCTGTTTATGGAGGCGATGAAGAATCGGTTTTGCCCGATGCGCACTCGCGTGAAGGACTTGCTTGCGTCGGGTGAGCTTGGCCGTATTGTCTCGATTGAAAGCGTGCAAAAGCTCGATTACGGCGAGCCTCCTTCGGGCTATCTGCTTGATCCGTTGCAGGGCGGCTGTCTATATGACATGGGCTGCTATGCGGTCGGTTGGTTTGAGGATTTGCTCGCGGGCGCGTGCGAGGTTTCGTCCCGTGAAGTTCGCTGGCGTGACGTGTCAGGCGGCCGCGTCGATTGGGCCGATGAGATCCATATGAGCGTCGGCGGTATACCCATTCATATGGTGTGCGATGGCAAGGCAGCATATGAAAGCCGCTTAACGATTGCCTGTGAGCGGGGCTCGTTGGAAATCGAGCGTCTCCATCGCCCCGAGCTCGCCCATGTGAAGTATTCCGACGGTCGAGTACTCGAAATCGATGCACCATTTGAAGTCGATGATTTTTACGGTGAGGCGTCGCATGCGACGCAGCTCATTCAGGCGGGGAAACTCGAAAGCCCCATCATGTCCCTAGCCGCCACACAGCGCTGTGCGCACATCATCGATGCGATTCGCTTGAAACTTTAGGGCGTGGGGGCATGGCGCCAGCGCTTGGAATGCCTGGAGGCCTTTGCTCCTGATGCCCCTTTTATAACTTGCGGTGGAATACGGTCTGTTTGCGCCAAAATAAGGCACCAATAGACCGTATTTTTCCGCAACTGATGAGGAGGGAGCTGGAGATGCTGACGATCGGGTGTCATCTTTCGACGACGAAGGGCTATCGGGCAATGGGGGAGACGGCGTTGTCCATTGGCGCCAATACCTTTGCGTTCTTTACGCGCAACCCGCGCGGTGGCAAGGCAAAAGAACTTGACATGGATGACGTGGCGGCTCTGCGCGAGCTTATGTCGCAAAACGACTTTGGACCGCTGGTGGCGCATGCCCCGTATACCTACAACCCCTGTTCTGCCAAAGAGCGGGCGCGCGAGTTCGCCTTGGAGGCTATGGCAGAGGACCTGCGGCGCATGGAGGCGCTGCCCGGCAACTACTACAACTTCCATCCCGGTGCGCATGTGGGGCAGGGCTCCGACGCCGGCATTCAGATGATTGTCGACGCCCTGTGTCAGGTGATGTTTGAGGGCCAGCAGACGACGGTGCTGCTCGAGACCATGTCGGGCAAGGGCACCGAGGTGGGCCGCAGCTTTGAGGAACTGGCGCTCATCATTGAGGGTGTTGCCGGCAAACGCCCCGAGCTGTCGGCCAAGCTGGGCGTTTGCCTAGACACCTGCCATGTGAGCGATGCCGGCTACGACATCATCCATGATCTGGACGGCGTACTCGACGAGTTCGACCGCGTGGTGGGTATCGATCGCTTGCATGCCGTACACATCAACGATTCGAAGAACTCTTGTGGCGCCCATAAAGATCGTCACGAGTGCATCGGCAAGGGATACCTTGGCAGTGAGGAATTTGGTGGAGGTATGCAGGTTATGCAGAATATTGTATCGAATGGCCACTTGCGTTCGCTGCCGTTTATTTTGGAGACTCCGAACGAACTTGCAGGTTATGCAGCTGAAATTAGACTATTAAGGTCATTGCAGCAGTAATGACTGTCACAAAGTAGAGTATTCCATTCACGTTATGGGTTTGTTTCAATCAGTTTTCTCATTGCAGATTCGTAATTCCGGGTGCATAATAGCCAACAGTTTTTGCAGACCTCTGAATCAAACGAGGTCACCGGAAGGAGACTGATTATGAAGCTGAAGAAGCTTGGCGCATTTGCCGCCACGGGTGCTATGGCGCTCGCCCTTGCTCTGACGGGCTGCGGTTCGTCCAACGCCACCTCTGGTTCTGATGCCGGTTCCAGCAGCTCTGACGACGCTAAGGTCGAGAAGGTCGACGGCTCCAAGGAGTACGCGCTCGTCAAGGACGGCACGCTGACCGTCGGCACCTCTGCCGAGTACGCGCCGTTTGAGTACAAGGATGACAACGGCGACTACCAGGGCTTTGACCTTGAGCTCATCAAGGCTATCGGTGACAAGCTGGGCCTGGATGTCGAGTACGTCAACAATGACTTTGACACGCTGGTTCCGGGTGTCGCTTCGGGCGCCAAGTACGACGTCTCCATCGCGGCTATCACCGACACGCCCGAGCGTGAGAAGGAAGTCACTTTCTCCGATTCCTACTACATGGACGATCAGGCTATCGTGACCAAGGTCGATAACACCGACATCACGGCCGACAACTGCAGCGAGAAGCTCAACAACGCCGACGCTACCATCATCGTTCAGTCTGGCTCGACCGCCGAGTCTTTTGCCCAGGAGAACATCCCCAAGGCCAAGATCGTCCCCTACAAGGACGCTACCGAGTGCTTCAGCGCCCTGCAGTCCGATAAGGGCGACGCCGTAGTCACCAACCGCTCCGTTGCCAGCCAGCTGACCGCCGAGCAGTTCAACACCTGCCAGACCATTAAGCAGATCAGCACCGGCGAGGAGTACGCCATCGCCATCAACCAGGGTAACACCAAGCTCAAGGAAGACATCAACCAGGCCATCAAGGACCTGACCGACGACGGTACCATTGACGCCCTCATGGCTAAGTACAACATCAAGTAAAATAGCTACTTGATTGCTCGCGGGCCCTTTCCGTTTTGGCGGAGAGGGCCTTTGCGCTTCTCTTGACGGAGAGTATTTCCGTCTCGTTTTGCCGGCAACTTCTACGATAGGAGCCACCTTGTCTCGACTGAACAAAGGGGCCGCGGAGCAGCGTTTTCCACTGCCCGCCTTGCTCCAAAAGCTAGCCTGCGCCATGGCCGTGGCGCTCGCGCTGGTGTGCGCAGGGGCATATGCGCCCACGACCGCCCAGGCGCTTGAGACCGCAAAGATTACCGCCCGACCCAACACTGGTTCGGGCAGCGCTGTGGTCGGCGGTACCGAGACGCGCATTACCTGGGAGGTCCAGGCCGATGCCGACGAGGAGCTGAGCGGTCTTTCGCTGACGTTTGTCGACGGCACGACGTTTGGTACCGATGACACGCGATTGACGATGCTCTCGGGCGAGGACCTCATGGATCGTACGCCCATGAAGCCCACGTGCAAGGCTGACGGCCAGACGCTCAAGATCGACTTTGGCGAGACGGCGCCTGCCGGCGGCTTTTTCCGTGTCGAGGTTTACGGCGTGACCTTCCCCGTCGAGGGCGGCGATGAGGCCTTTAGCGGCACCTGCACTTTGGCCGATGGCTCGACCAAGAAGATCTCCAAGATTCCGTCGGTGGAGATCAAGGGCGTGACGGCATTCGATAACTTCCTGGCCGATCTTAAGGAGCAGCCGTGGGTCGAGGCCTGGAACTCCAATATGTTCCTGCGCCTGTTCTTAAACCCAGTCATTTTGGTCCAAAGCCTGCCGATCGTCTTTAAGGGCTTCCTTATGTCGCTCTCGATCGTGCTTGTGGCGTTTCCGCTGGCAATTCCCTTTGGCTTTGCCTTGTCGCTCATGCGCATCTCCAAGTCGCGCATCCTGCGCTGCCTCGCCGGCATCTATGTGAATATCATCCGCGGTACGCCGGCGTTCCTGCAGATCTATATCGCGTTCTTCGGTCTGCCGTTGGCCGGCGTCAAGGTTGATGACTACGTGCTTGGCGTTATCGTCATGGCCATGAACTCGTCTGCGTACCTATGCGAGATCTTCCGTGCCGGTATTCAATCGATCCCCAAGGGCCAAAACGAGGCTGCGCGTTCGCTGGGCATGAACGCGTTCCAGACGCTGCTCTATGTCATGATTCCGCAGACGTTCCGTAATGTTTTGCCTACGCTGACCAGCGAGTTTATCTTGCTTTACAAGGATACGTCGCTGCTTGCCGCCGTGGGTGTGGTCGAGATCGTCATGAACGCCCGTACCATCGTGGCCACGACGGGCTCCATTACACCGTACGTGGTTGCCGCCCTGTTCTATCTGGTCATCACCCTGCCGCTCGCTCGCTTGGTGAGCGGTCTTGAGGCGAGGCTTTTGGGCACGGCCGAGACCAAGAAGAAGCGTCCCGCCAAGAGCGCCGGACAGGTTGTCGCGACGCCCGCCGATCATATCGCCGGTCTGTAAGGAGGTCCTATCATGAGCGAAACCAATAACTCGAACGAGGTCGTCGTCAGCATCAAGAACCTCCAGAAGGCCTTTGGGGACAACGTGGTCCTGCGCGATATCGATCTGGATGTGCACAAGGGTGAGGTCGTTGTGGTCTTGGGCCCCTCAGGCTCGGGCAAGTCGACGATGCTTCGCTGCATCAATCGCCTGGAGCATCCCACGAGCGGCTCGATTGTCGTCGAGGGCGTGGATGTGTGTGCCAAGGGCGTCGACCTCAACAAAGTGCGCACGCACCTGGGCATGGTGTTTCAGCAGTTCAACCTGTTCCCGCACCTGTCGGTCAAAAAGAACGTCATGCTTGCGCAGCAAAAGGTGCTCAAGCGCAGCAAGGAAGAGGCCGAGAAGATCGCCGTCGAGGAGCTGACCAAGGTCGGCCTGGCCGAGCGCATCGACTTTATGCCGAGCCAGCTCTCGGGCGGCCAGCAGCAGCGCGTGGCCATCGCCCGCGCCCTGTCGATGAACCCGCACGTGATGCTCTTTGACGAGGCCACCTCGGCGCTCGACCCTGAGCTCGTGCGCGACGTTCTGGGCGTCATGCGCGACCTGGCGCACGACGGTATGACCATGATCGTCGTGACGCACGAGATGGGCTTTGCCCGCGATGTCGCCGACCGCGTCGTCTTTATGGACGGCGGCGTCATTGTGGAAGAGGGTACGCCGAGCGAGGTCTTCGACCACCCCAAGAGCGAGCGCACCAAGGCGTTCTTGGGCAATATCTCGTAGCCGCTTTATATGACTGACATAGCAGAAAACGGGAGCCGGATGTGATCCGGCTCCCGTTTTTGTTGGGACGCGAATGTGTTTTGTTGCAATGCGCGTTGCGGGCGGAGCTCATTGCCGCTAGGCGAGCTCGGCTCCAAGGGCGCGGCAGGCCGCTTCGCTCTCATCATCGGGGGCGTCGTAGCAGATGACGGAATCGACGACGTTGACGCCCTCCTCGTCGGCGTCCGCCTTCCAGTTGTCCATCCATTCGCCCTCGGCCCACGAATAAGAGCCAAAGAGGACGACCTTCTTGTCGCCGAGGGTCTCCTTGAGCTCATCCCACATGGGCTGGAACTCATCATATTCAAGCTCCTCGGAACCCATGGCGGGGCAGCCGAAGGCGATAGCGTCATAGCCAGCGGCCTTGTCTGCGGAGAAGTCGGCGCAGGAGATGACCTCAGCCTCGGCACCCGCGGACGTGGCGCCTTCGGAGACGAGGTTTGCCATGGCCTCGGTGTTGCCCGTGCCGCTCCAGTAGACGACGGCGATCTTGCTCATGTTGAGTCCTTTCAGTTGTGCGGCAGGTTGCCGCGGCTTCTATGTTCTATCGGGTTGCCTGGGCAAGTTGCGCCAAGCTGCAGCCCTGCTGATAGACAAAGGTGAGGTATTGAGTGCAAGCGCGGTAGGCGTCAAACATCGCAAGCGCTTGCTCGACATTCGTGTAGACCTTCCAGGCCCCAAAGACCTTGTAGTTCTCGCCGCGCTGGACGATAAACTCGTGCACGTCGTCGTAGGGATATCCAAGGAAGTAGCCTATTTCGTGCGGAAACTCGCAGGTGCAGTCGTTGCTGCAGCTAGCTTGCTGGGGTAGTGCGCATCGAGTCTGGCTACAAGCGCATTCCGCGACGTTATTGCTCGCGAGCGTGATGCGTGATGCCAAATGCACAAGGCATGTCGAAAGGTCTCTCGTGTCGTAGCCTTCCGAGGCGAGCGCTGTTTGGGCGCGAGGGTCTGCGAAATAGGTGGCGAGGCTTTTGGCTCGGTACACGTACACGAGTGCTCCGCAGGGCCGCCAGACCAAAACACTCAGGTGGATGCCGAGCGGGTCAAGCTCGCGATTGCACTGGGCGATAACGTTGAGCAGGCGTGCTCGACGTTCTGCGATGGTTTCGGTTGTGGTCGAGCCGTTCCCGTGGGCGTAGGTGCCTGGATAGGTAAAGAGCGATGCCGGCTTGATGCCCGCGAGCGTGGGAGAGCAGTTGCGCACGACCGCTGCCTGAAACGTTGGGATATCTATGGTTCGAGTCACGGCGCTCCTTACGGATCTAAACTGTTAGCCTAGGAAAACTTATACACGAAAGTAAGCCATGGTCAACAAAAAAGTTTGAAGAGGGAAACTAATTGACCGAACAGACATGATTTTGGGTTAAGATGGGGACACCCCATGGGGGTATAGGTATAAGAGTTTGGAGAAAGGGGATCGCATGGAAGACTTGCTCAACCCTGCGAATCTCATCGTGCTGGCCGTCATTGCCGTCGGCATGTTTTTTGGGCTGCGTCGCATTGCCGCTTCGACACACGGGAAGAGTTGCTGCAGCGATGGTACGAGCGGCAAGAAGGCCAAAAAGGTTGTTGTGGTGGATACCGATGCGTCACACTATCCCTATAGCGATGAGCTGCTCATCGGCGGCATGAGCTGTGACGGCTGCGCTCAGAACGTAGCCAATGCCCTCAATGCGCTGGATGGCGTGTGGGCAACGGTGACGTATGCGGACCACACGGCACGCGTGCGCTCGAAGCGCCCGGTTGATCGCGACACACTCGAGACGGCAGTGAGGGGTGCGGGCTATTACGTTATGAAAATGTAGGCGTTGCCCTCTCCGGTGGGTACCAGCCTCCTGCCCATTGTGACTATCGGCATCCAAAAATTTGCGCAAAAATAACCTTTAGATGCGGCAAAAGTGGAGTTTGGTGACGGTTTGCGCGGAATTCGCTACCAATCGAGCATCTATGAACCCGTCCAAAAAATTACAGGTGTATATTTATACACTGATTATTGCTGTGCTCAGATTGCAATTAACCGTGGACAGAAATGAAGAATGCTAAAACTGGGCTTTAGGACAGGGGAGGCTATAACCTTATGAGACGAGTGGGAACACTTGGCTTGGTGGCAGCGCTTGCCGCTATCTTGGTATCGCCGCTGCCGGCGCACGCCGAAGACGCATCGGGTGCCGTTACCTACAATGCGGGAAATGGGTATTCCTTTGAGAAGCTCTCGCATCCTACGGTAGGAACGTCGCAGCCGGATGGCATCGTCGACTACCAGGGTAACGGTGCCGTTGCCGTTCCGGGCGCCGATGGTAATACGGCCAACAACGAAGGCGATCGCGGCCAGAGCTACACTTGGGCGGCTGCGAGCTATGGTGACTGGCTTTATGTGGGCACCTGCTATGCGGCGATGGGCAACACGCTGACGCTCATGAACAGCACGCTGGGCGATTCCTTTGATGTCGAAACCATGCGCCTGACGCTGGAGGCCATGTTTAACGGTACCTTCTTCTATGGACAGCAGAAGGAGGACGGCACGGCCGACAAGGACAGCGGCGGCATCTTGGTCAAGATCAATACCAAGACCGGTGAGACCAAGCTGCTACTCTCTGAATCGCTCAACGGCGTCGCTCCTTTGTTCCGCAATGCCGTGAGCTATAAGGGTAAGCTCTATTTCTGCGGCAGCGTCAGGACCAATGACGGCAAAGGCGGCCTGCCTGCTGTATACGAGATCGATCCTAAGACGGATGAGTACAAAGTTGTCTATCAGGGCCTTTCGAGCATGCAGGATTACGGTGCTGCCTACAAGCAGGGCATTTCTACCGGTATCCGCGGCATGTGCGTCCATGATGGCCAGCTCGTCATCAGTAATGTGGGTAAAGACGCGAACGGTAATTTTGTGTCGACAATCCTGACGTCGTCTGACCCCTCGAAGGGCCAGGACAGCTTCACCGAGATTGCCAACTCGGAGACGCTGTTTGGCTATCCGGCGATTCGCTATCAGGACAGCATCTACGGCGGCGCCATTTGGGATATGGTCTCGTACAATGGCCATCTCTATGCGACCATCTGCACCGGTACGCCCGAGAACGCTCCCGATGATAATTCCATGCAGTCGTTTGCCATGGTCCGTGGCGACAAGAATGCCGACGGCAGCTATTCGTGGACTCCCATTGTCGGCGATCAGAAGACGGACGGTGCAAAGTACTGCTTTGGCATCGATCCTGCCCGTACCCGTTCTGGCGCTGCCAACCTCATCGTCTACAACGACTACCTCTATATCGGTGAATACAACGACGAGGAGATTGCCCTCGAGCGCATCCTGTTCAACAAATCCAACACCGAAGAGGGCGGCAAGAGCAGCATGGGTGGCGTTGACTGCTCGTTTGTGAATGCCAATCTTGAGCAGTCGGTTAACATCTATCGCATGGACAAGGACGAGAACATGGAGCTCGTCGTTGGCGATCGCACCGACATGTTCCCCGAGGGCGGTATTTCCGGCCTGACTTCGGGCTTTGGCCGAAACGAGAACCAGTACATTTGGCGCATGCAGAAGTTCGACGGCAAGCTGTATATCGGTACCTTTGATACCGCGAGCCTGCTTGAGCCGATCGGCCAGTTCTCCAATGGCGACATTATCGATATGACGCCCGAGGAGTGGGACTCTCAGGTTCAGCGCCTTAGGGACCTGCTCGATCACCTGCTCGACAAGAAATCGCCTGACGACCCCATCGTTCCCGTGAACACGCTTGCGGACGATGATTCAAACGAGGCCGTCGAGGTCGATGATTCGAACGAAGCTGCTGAGGTTGATGATTCAAACAAGGCCGTCGATGTCGATGACGAGAAGACCGAGGTTGCTAAGGGCTTTGGCGATCTGAGCGATGCGCTGGAGGATGCCGCGGGCGGTCTTTGCGATCAGGCCGCGACGATGTCCCAGGACTTTGAGGACGACGCCGCTTATGTCCAGAAGATCGATGGCGAGATCGCGTACTTCAAGTCCTTTGCCGACCAGTATCAGGACATGCTCGATAGCTATGAGAGCCTTAAGCAGCAGTACGAGGATGCCTATGGCACCGAGCTGCCGAGCGATATTCAGGATGCGCTCGATAAGCTGCTGAGCGAGGAGAATCTCAAGAAGTTGCAGAGTGTCCTTACGTGCATGTGTTACCTGCGCGATGCCGAGCGCGGCTTTGATATGTATGTGACCGAGGACGGCGTGAACTTTACGACGCTGACGACCAATGGCTTTAACGATCCGTATAACCATGGTCTGCGCACCTTTGCGGTGACCAACCAGGGTCTGTGCCTTGGTACCGCCAACCCGTTCTATGGTTGCCAGGTCTGGATCCAGCGCAAGGAGAATTCGGAGAATCCGGTTGATCCCGGTACTCCGGATCCGACGGAACCCACCGATCCTTCGCAGCCGGGTGGCGGCGATCAGCCTGGCGGCAGCCAGACGGGTGGCAACGACCAGTCGAGCAGCACCACGACCACCGTCACGACGACCGCTAAGAAGACTCCGAAGGACGGCTCGCTGCCTCGCGCTGGCGACTCGACCCTCACGCTGGTCTTGGGATTGCTGGTTGCAGCTGCCGCAGTGCTTGGCATTGCTCTCGTCTTGCGCAAGCGTTCTCGTCGCTAGGCTCGTCCGCGTAGCTCAATGTCCTGGATATCGTCGAAGTTGATGGCGATATCCCTGAGTTTGAGCAGCTTGAATGCGGGTAACGCTTCGTCGAGAATGCCCGTGCGGCTACGATAGCCGTACGTATCGTAATAGGTGACGCGCACCAAGTCGCCGCGTTTGAGGCCCTCGAGCTTTTGCGAAAGCTCGAGGGCTTTTTCTTCCGTGAGCTCACGTTTTTGCTCGACGGTGATTTCCTGCTTGCGCACGAGTTCGTAGTATCCCGTGAGGGCGGCAAAGGGCATAAACTGTGCGGCGCGGTTGGCGCGCACGGCACCGTTGGCAGTGAGGTTGGGGTCGGCTGCGCGGCGTCTGCCCTCGGGGTCCGCCAGGCGCTCGAAGGCGGTCGGCGGGCGCATGGGCTGTTGTTTGGGTTTAGGCACGGTGTCCTCCAACTTGATCGTTGCGCTCGCGCGCGGTGGCGCCGGCGGTAAAGCTTAATCCCTTGACGAGCGCGTTCTTGCCGTACTTGCCTTTCACGGCCAGGACGGCGCGCGCCAGGTCGCGCTCGCGCTCATCGGCCTCGATATCGCTGAACAGATCGATGGTGGCAAATTCCTCGGGCACAAGATTGCTAAAGCCCAGGTTGATGCGCTTGACCGGTCGTTTGGGATCGACAGTCTGCGCCCAGAGCTCATCGAAATAGCCCATGATCTTCTTAAACGAATTGGTACGCTCGGGCAGCTTGCGCGAGGCGTTGGAGTGCGCAAAGAGCGCGGCATAGCCACCACGCGGTTTGCCACCATGCTCTCCCACAAAGATGCCATCGATTGCCTGCGCTTCGCGCACCAGGCGGCGCCGTTCGTCATCGCGCTGGACGGGCTTGGGAGCACGGGGCGCGAGCTCGGGGCCGGCGGTTGCGGTGGGTTCGATGCTCGACGTACTCGAGCGCAGGTGTCCGCATCCGTCCACATATTGTGCAGTACCGCTGGCATCAAGCCTGCGTATGTCGGCGCGCTCGCTCGCGTAGCCCACAAAGAGCGAGATGCTGTCGCAGACCACGTGCTTATCGATCAAGTCCAACACGGCGTTGTCGACCATCTCGCGCAAGACGGTGTAGGCCTGCTCGTAGGCATAGCCCTTCGAGAGCACCTGTCCTGTGGTGGTCGAAGTTGCTTGCGGGCGATAGGCTTGGATATCGGCGATGGTTGTCGGCTCGCGTCCGAAGGCGTGGTCGATGAGATACTCGGCATTGACGCCGAGCTCGTCGTAAAGCAGGTTTTCGTCGAGCGCCGCGACGCCCATCAGATCGTAGACGCCGTATTTTTCGAGTCGTGCTGCCACGCCGGGGCCGATGCCCCAGATATCGGTGATGGGACGATGGGGCCAGATTTCCTTGCGAAAGGTCTCATCGTCGAGTATGCCGATGCGGCTGGGCACGTGCTTGGCGGTGATATCGAGCGCCACCTTGGCCTGGAATAGGTTGGGGCCGATGCCGACCGTCGCCGTGATGCCGGTGCGCGCCAGGACCTCGTCGCGCAGCGTGCAGGCGAACCCTTCCGCATCTGTGTGATAGAGGTCCAGATAGGGCGTCACGTCGATAAAGCACTCATCGATGGAGTAGACGTGCACGTCCTGGGGGCTGACGTATTCCAGATAGATACCGTAGATTTTCGCCGACACCTCCATGTAATGCTGCATGCGCGGTACGGCCGTGATGTAGTCGATGCCATCGGGAATCTCAAATAGGCGGCAGCGGTTGTGAATCCCTAAGTCCTTCATAGCCTGTGTGATGGCGAGGCAGATGGTCGTGCGCCCGCGCGATTCGTCGGCAACGACCAGGTTGGTGGTGAGCGGATCGAGCCCACGATCGACGCACTCGACGCTGGCATAAAACGTCTTGAGGTCGATGCAGATATAGGTGTGCTGCTCGTGCGCCATCCGTGCCCTTTCATCAAACACATGTTCTTATCGAATACCTGTTCGATAATACCCGCTTGCACGGACACCGTCAAAATCTGTCCCTTTTTGGCAAGTATGGTCGTGCGGCTTCATCGGGGTTTTAACGCAGCCCTAAAGAGCGCGAAACAGCTCGGAAAAGCTCGCTTCGTAGCATGAGCCTAACGATCGATACCACCATAAAGCACGGAAGGGTTGTGGGGATAATGGTCAACTATGGGTTTGGTATGCCGACGCGCTTGGTTGCGGATGGGGATGTGGCTCGCTGGTGCGGGCGATTGGTTGCCCACTATGGCGGCACCAAGGCACTGGTCGTGCTGGGAGGCGACAAGCACACGCGCGATGAGCTCGTTTCGGCGGCGCTGGGCTCGCTCGATCGTGCCCTGCTCGAACGCGTACTCTTTCGTTGCGGTTCGGCCGGGGGCGACGGGGGAGACGATTTGGTCGATGAGGCCGTAGCCCTGGCAACCGATGAGGGCGTGGACTTTGTCCTGGCGATTGGCGATGCCGATACTGCTGGCTTTGCGCGCGAGCTCGCGCGTCGCATGGCGGCGCTCGATGCCGGCGAAGACGGTTTTGTCCCTTATGGATGCATTCTCTCGGAGGGCAAGGCGCCTGCTGTCGTGGGCACCGGTGAGGTTCCCGTTTTTGCCATTATCGCGCCCGAACTGCTGGAGGGCATCGGGTCTCCTCTGCGTGAGTTGCTCGGTAGCATCTGCGCCGCGGCCTAATATTTGCCATAAAAGGACGGGTTATTTTTGGTTGGTAAAGCGTTTGACCTGCCAAAATAAGCCTGTCCCTTTTTAATCGGTTGCCGTTTGGGGGCCGATTGGCAACGCTCGCTGATTGTAGTCTTGACCTGCGCTAGAATAGTGGCATCTGAATGTCCGGGCGCATGGAGGCGTGCGCCCGTATGCTGAGGAGGACTCTATGGCAACTGTTGCCGCACCTATCGATGCTACGTCGACTGCCGCTTGGAAGGCGCTCGAGGCTCATCAGGAGAAGCTCGAGGCCGAAGGTATCGACCTCAAGGCCTGGTTCGCTGCTGACGCCGACCGCGTGAACAAGCTGAGCTTTGACGCCGGTGACCTGCACTTCGATCTGTCGAAGAACCTGGTGACCGATGAGACCGTCAAGCTGCTGTGCGATCTTGCCCGCGAGGTGAAGCTCGAGGAGCGCCGCGACGCCATGTTCTCTGGCGAGCACATCAACACTACCGAGGACCGCGCTGTCCTGCACACCGCGCTGCGCCGCCCGGCAAGCGAGAAGGGCCAGCTCATCGTCGACGGCCAGGACGTCGTCGCCGACGTGCACGAGGTCCTCGACCGCATGTATGCCTTCGCCGAGCGCGTGCGCTCCGGTGAGTGGAAGGGCGTTACCGGCAAGAAGATCGAGCATCTGGTGTCCATCGGCATCGGCGGCTCCGACCTGGGCCCGGTCATGGCCTACGAGGCCCTGCGTCCCTATGCCGACGCCGGTATCGACTGCCGCTACATCTCCAACATCGACCCCAACGACCAGGCCGAGAAGCTCAAGGGCCTGGATCCCGAGACCACGCTCGTAATCATCGTCTCCAAGACCTTCACCACGCTCGAGACCCTCACCAACGCCCGCGAGGTCAAGACCTGGATGCTCGAGCAGCTCAAGGCTCAGGGCGCCATCGACGGCTCCGATGAGCAGAACGCCGAGGCCGTGGCAAAGCACTTCGTCGCCGTTTCCACCGCACTCGAGAAGGTTGAGGCCTTCGGTATCGATCCCGCCAACGCCTTCGGCTTCTGGAACTGGGTCGGCGGCCGCTACTCCGTCGACTCCGCCGTGGGCCTGTCGCTGATCGTCGTGCTCGGCCCCGAGCGCTTCCAGCAGTTCCTCGAGGGCTTCCATGCCATCGACGAGTACTTCTGCAACACGCCGCTCGAGAGCAACGCCGTCGCGCTGATGGGCCTGTTCAACGTCTGGTACGTCAACTTCTTCGGCTCCAAGAGCCACGCCGTGCTGCCGTACTGCCAGTATCTGCACCGTTTCCCGGCCTACCTGCAGCAGCTCACCATGGAGTCCAACGGCAAGCACGTCCGCTGGGACGGCAGCGCCGTGACCTCCGACACCGGTGAGATCTTCTGGGGCGAGCCCGGCACCAACGGTCAGCACGCCTTCTACCAGCTGCTGCACCAGGGTACCGTGGTGGTCCCGGCCGATTTCATTGCCTTCGCCAATACCGCCAACCCTGCGACCGACAGCGGCCAGGACGTGCACGAGCTGTTCCTGGGCAACTTCCTGGCCCAGACCAAGGCGCTCGCCTTTGGTAAGACGGCCGATGAGGTGCGCGCCGAGGGCACGCCCGAGCAGATCGTCCCGGCCCGCTGCTTTGAGGGCAACCGTCCGACGACCTCGATCTTTGGCGACACGTTGACCCCGTTCGCACTCGGCGAGCTCATCGCCCTGTACGAGCACATCACGTTTGTCGAGGGCACGGTCTGGGGCATCGACTCCTACGACCAATGGGGCGTCGAGCTGGGCAAGCAGCTTGCCAAGCAGATCACCCCGGCTTTCCACGACGACGCCGCCAAGGCCGAGCAGGACGCTTCGACCCAGGCGCTCATCGAGTTCTACCGCGCTCACCGCAAGTAGTCGCTGCTGTTAACGCATCGCGCCTTATAGCCAGGGGCCCGTATCCTATCGGATGCGGGCCCCTTTGCTTTTGCCGTGGTCCCGGGGCGCACGGCCTTTGTGGAACATCGCCGGGGCGTCGCGCGCTGCGAGAACCCTGCGCCTAGATCTCGGCCTCCGCATGGCCTCGCTGCGCCTCGGGCAGCTCCCCGTAGAGCGGATGGTCTTCGAGCCTAAAGCGCTCGACCTGTTCGGGAGTGCGACCGTGTACAAAGAGCCACGAGCGATCGATCGGCGTCGCCATGAGCGTGCTGGGCAGCGCGTCGGCGCGGTCGGAAAACACCCGGGCACTCTCGGGATCCTGGAACGCCGTCACCAGATGCGTGTCGCAGTTGCCCATGATGGAGCGTGCGCGTGCCTCGCCATAGAGCGCATCGAGCTGGTTGGTCGACTGCAGCAGCAGCGTTGCCCAGATGTTGCGGCTTCGGATAATCGAGAGCACGTTGTCGATCTGGGGGATCTGCAGATTTGCGAAGTCATCGAGCATAAAGCGCACGGGCACGGGCAGGCTGCCGTCGGGCTGCCTATCGGCCTCACGAATGAGGCCCATAAACGCTTGCGTAATAAAGAGGCCGGTCAGCGGATCGAGATTGCGGTCAATATCGCTTACGGTTACAAACAGGGCGCAGGGGGTGTGTCCCATGGAAGCGAAGTCCACCTGATGGCACTCACGATAGAGCTGTGCCGCACCGTCGAATCCCAGACACATGACCTTTTCGGCAAGGATGCCGACGATGCTCGCGTGCATGCGCTCGGCATTTTGCGTAATGGCGTAGCGCCGCCATAGCGAGAGGGCATAGCTTTGGGGGTCGGTCGTGATCAGATCGTCAAACAATCGGGCCGTGGCACCGTCCTGCAGGTGCTCGATCAGCTTGATGACCGAGCTGATCGTCTGCTCGTCGGCGGGTAGCTGTTCGGTGACGTAGGCGATAAGACACGACAGCAGGTTTGCCGCCGCATGATCCCAAAAAGGCTGGTTGTTGTCCTCGATGGGGCAGATGGCCTTTGCCACCGAGAGGATGTCCTGCTGGTTGGGCCTGCCGTCCGCCTTGCGGCGAATGTGCCTCAGGGGGTTGTAGCCGCAGCGCTCGATGCCGGGCGCAAGGGCCGGGACGGTGTTGAGGTCGGCGAAGTTGAGACATTGCACGCGGTAACCGTGGGCTGCCAGCACGGGTCCCACTTCGCGACAGAGCGTGCCTTTGGTGTCGAGCACGATGTAGCTTGCGTTCATTTGCAGCAGGTTGGGCTTGAGGACGTTTCGGGTCTTGCCGGCTCCCGAGGGGCCGATCACAAGTGCGTTGTTGTTGAGTCCCGTTTGGCGGGTGTCGCAGGAAAGCGTTCGATCCTTGGCGAGGATGGTGGACGATGCGGACTTAGATGCGGCGAGGCGGCTGGCGAGGTTAGACATGGGCGACCTCCTTGGTGGTCGAGAGGATTTCGTGGGCAAAGCCGAGCTCGACGGCGCGCTCGGCCGAAAGGTAGGTGTCTTTTGCAGTGAGGGACTGGATGCGCTTGGGCGTGAGGCCGCTGCGGTCCGAGAGGATTTGCGTGAGGGTCTTGCGGGTCTGCATGAGACGCCGGCTGGTTTCTTGCAGCGCAAGTGCCGAGCCGCCTGCCCCCTGGGGGATCAGCGGGTCGTGAATCATGAGCTCTGCATGGGGCGCCATACGGCGATCGTCGCCGCCCATAAAGATCACGGCGCCCATGGACGCGGCGAATTCCAGACAGACGGTGCGGATGGGGCACGATGCGAGGCGCATGGCGTCATAGATCGCAAGGCCCGATCGCACGCTTCCGCCGGCGCTGGCGACAAATATGGTGATGGGGCGGCTGGGGTCGGTGGCATCGAGCAGGCGGATCTGCTGGCATAGGTCGTGGGCCATCGGGGTTTCGATGTTTCCCATGACGGAGAGCTCGCGACGGGCGAGCATCTCATCGTAAATGCTGGTGAGCGTGATGCCTCGGGCGGATTCACGCATGGTGAGGGGGCTGATGATGGGGGAATGATTGGTGTCCATGAGGACTCCTTTCTGTTGGTTGTGTTGTGGAATAGGATTGTTGCCCGCGGAGGGGCTGGCGGGCTACAGGGTTCGTCCGAGCCTGAGATCGAGCTCGGTTGTGGGGCAGACTGCCTGTTCGTGCGGCTCGCAAGCGCCAAGGGCTCCAAAGCGATAGAGCGTTGCGGCGGGCGTGGTGTAGGCGAGCCGCAGCTGATGCTCGACAGGGGCACATCCGTCATTTTTGTAATGAGCCGCGTAGTACTGCGCGATGCTGGCGTTCATCTCGCTGCCATTGCGATGGCGCTCAAACTGGCGTCTGCAGGTCTCGATGATCTTTGCTACCGACTTGGGTGCCGTCGCGGGAACAAGGGCGAGATAGCCCTCAAATAGCTCGTTGATGCTCAGAAGGCACAGCAGGTCGATCAGCGTCCTTATGGCTGCTCCCTCGGCGGAAAAGTGCGCGGTCATGCGGTTATATCGGTTGCGGTCGACGATGGCCGCATGGGGTCTTGGAGTTTTCTGCCCCGTGGTCCCGGGCTTTTGCCGCGCCTGTGTATTGAGCTCGACGTTGCAGCGCTTGAGGCCGTCCAACGGAAGGAACAGTGCGGTGCGCAGGGTGTTCCGCTTACTTTCGAGTTCATGACGCTCGTCGGGTTCCCATTCGAGCTTGAGTTTCGTGTCGAGCGCCGTAAGCATATGGGCTAGGCAGCCTACGGTAAGAACGTACGAATCGTTGTCGCGTTTTGGGGCATAGGGGTCTGTCAGCTTGCGAATGTCGGGGTCGCCCATGATCTTTGTGCAGCGCTTCAGCAGTTGAGGGTGGTCGGCCAAGATCGTCGCGAGCGGTAGCGACGCGTAGTTCTTTATGGTCGCGGCGGCAAAGGCGGCGTCATATTCGTTTGCATATGCTCGCTCAATGCGGGCATCCAGAATGCTTTTCTTATCGCCGTCTTCAGCGTGGTGGTTTGTCATAGCTTCTCCAATCGGTTGATGTTCGTGCTGTTTGTTGATGTGTTGGTTGTCGTGAGTGATGTGCTTGCCGTGGGTGATGTGCTGACGTTGGGGTGCTATGCGGTTTTCAATGAGCCCGTGAGGCAGTTGCTGCAGGGGCGGGATGGAACGGCCCATGCAAGGCGGAAGGCATCGTGCTCAAAATCGAGACAGCAATGCCCTGGGTGCCTCACATGTGGCAGTTACCTCATTAAGTTGTCATTGCGTTTGGGGTTGTACTTTGCCGATCTTCCTTCTCTTACACGCTGAAAACTGAAACTTCATATGCTCGATCTACTTAAAACCGCAACGGCGGTCTTTTATCAACTTATATGTCGGAACGTGTCTTTGCAAGTACTTTTTTGCGTTTGTTTCAAATGGGGTGGTTTTGCAACCGTCACGCGCCACGCTATGCGAACGTGCCCCGGCTCGGATAAGATGGTGCGATCGAGTTCTACCGCGCTCACTGCAAGTAGTCTTTGTTGCTGAGATAGGTCACGGCCGAAAGGGGCCCGTATCCCAACAGATACGGGCCCCTTGCTATTTAAATGGGCATGAGGGTGTATTGAGGGGGGATGTCTTGCTGTCGGCATCCGCGTGCGGTGCCATTCGCTGTCTGTAAATATACGTTTACAGCTAATTTCATACCACTTGTCGGAATGCGGACGCTGTCCTTGTATGTCGGGCGTACATTGAACGTGGTATTTCGCGTGAAACCACGAATCGGTTGTCAGTCCTGAACAAGGAGGCCCAGCATGACACTTGCCAAACCCATCAATAAATACATCGACTATATCGATGCCCCCGAGGACACGTTTGAGCAGTATGTCGAGAAGGCGTTAAAGTACAACTTTCGCTGCGTATTCGCGAACCTTCAGGAGTACGAGACGGGCCGCGCCATGCTCGAGGGCTCTGACATCATCCTTGCCGGCGCCATCGACTTTCCCCAGGGCACTATGACGCTTGAGGAGAAGCTTGCGAGGTTTGAGGAATACGCTGCGTGTGGCTTTACCGAGATTGACTACGTTTTGAATCAGGGGTCGATCGAGAACCGCGATTTTGATGCCATCGAGCGCGAGATGACTACCATTGCTGATTTTTGTCGCGCGCATGGCATCACTGACAAGGTAATCGTCGAGATGTGCAAGCTGGACGGCGACGACGCCGCCAAGCGCCGTGTATGCGAGATCGCGCTGGAGGCCAAGCCGGGATTCCTTAAGACATCGACCGGCAGAAGCTTTGGCGGTGCTAAGCTCGAGGACGTGCGGCTGATGCACGAGGTGCTCGGCGATGCCGTGGCAATCAAGGCGGCGGGCGGTATCCATAATTACGAAGAGGCTTGCGCATTCATCGAGGCCGGCGCCAGCGCGTTAGGCGCATCGGCGGGCATCGCGATCGTCGAGGGCGCACCGACGGATGAGCGTCGCTAGCAGACGTATTTGACCTGAGCGATAAAGCTTCACGACCACACGCCGTTCATGTTCGAGACAATATGACTTTTTGCCCGTTGTAAACGGAGTCGCGATGGGTGTTCTGTATGATGGCTCAGACAAGGTTGTTCAATGACAGGGAGGCATATATGGCAATCAAAGCCATCGCGATGGATATCGACGGTACGCTCACCAACGATCAGAAAGTGATCAGCCCGCGTACGCGCGAGAAGCTGCTCGCGGCGCAGGAATCGGGTATTAAGCTCATCTTGGCTTCGGGTCGTCCCGCCTGGGGTCTTCACGCCTTGGCGCAGGAGCTCGACCTTCAAAACCATGACGGTCTGTTAGTTGCCTTTAATGGCGCGCATGTGGTCGACGCTCAGACCGATGAGGTCCTTTTTGACCAAGCCATGCCGGCTGACGAGCTGCACCGTCTGATTGATCATCTGCGCAATTTTGACGTGATCCCTATGATTTCGCTCGGTCGCGATTTGCACGTCGAGGACTCGTACCATTGCATGATCACGCTGCCTGACGGCTCTCAGAAAAACATCGTCAAGTATGAGCGCGATGCGTGCGATCTTAAGATCCGCGAGGTGGAAAGCCTGCATGAGGTCGTTGATGCTTATCCCGTGGACAAGCTGCTGACGGCGGGCGATCCGACCTACCTGCAGGCGCATTACGCGGAAATGTATGCGCCCTTTACCCAGACGCTTTCGGGCATGTTTACGGCTGACTGGTACTTTGAGTACACGGCGCCCGGTATCGACAAGGCCCGTGCGCTCGAGGGTGCCCTGCCCAAGCTCGGCATCGATGCCAGTGAGGTCGTATCGTTTGGCGACGGCCAGAACGACAAGTCCATGATTGAGTGGGCCGGCACCGGTGTTGCCATGGGCAACGCCGTCGATGAGGTTAAGGCTGTGGCCCAGATGGTGACCGCCAATAACAACGAAGACGGTATTGCGGTGGCGCTGGATAAGCTGCTGGGTTAGAATCGCCGATAATGCATGGTTCGGGCGCCTGCTTACAGGCGCCCTTTTGTTAGGGAGGGTGCCGTGTCTGCATTTCCGTTCGACGCCGTTATCTTTGACATGGACGGTGTCATTGTCGATACCGAGTATTACTACCTGGGCGAGACTGCCGCGTTTGCCAAGGAGCTTGGGTTGAACCTGACTCAAGAGGAGTTGAATGGGCAGGTCGGTACCTCGCATCAGTTCTTCCTGCATATGCTGGTCGATTGGTTTGAGCGTGCCGGTAAGGGGCATTTCACTGGCGAAGAAGCGTTGGCCCGTTGGGACGAGTGGGCGCATACGCGTCCGCGCGACTATCAGACTTTGATTAACCCAGGCGCCGTGGATACGATTCGAGAGCTGCCGCGCCGTGGCGTTCGCGTGGCGCTTGCCAGCTCGTCTCCCGTGGATAGCATCGAGGAAGTGCTCAACGCATGCGGGCTGTCTGATGCCTTTGAGTATGTGGTGAGCGGCGAGCAGTTTAAGGAGAGCAAACCCGAGCCCGATATCTACTTGCATGCGCTGGACTTGCTGGGGCTGCCCGCGGACCGCTGCTGCTGCGTTGAGGATTCGGTGCCTGGCATCACTGCCGGCAAGCGAGCCGGCCTGACAGTCATTGCCAAGCGCGAGGAGCGCTTCGGCTTTAGCCAGGATGCCGCGGACAAGATCATCGACCAGCTGCCGGAGCTGCTCACGCTTTCTTAGGAGCGCGGTAGTTGCGCGTTTTTCGGGTCTGATGAGTAAATAGCCAACATTTTGGTGCGACACCTAGCATACTTTAAGCTAATGCGGGCTTAAGGACTTGTTGAATGCCCCTAAGTCCGTTTTAGACTTAATTGTGCTTGGAGAGGGTATATGCCACCGACTGAAGGGCTAACTGACGGTAAAGCAGCGATACCGCTGTACCAACAGGTTATCGATATCATCAAAAACGAAATCAACTCCGGTGCCTACAAGGCAGGCGCGCGGATACCCAACGAATTCGAATTGGCTGAGAGCTATAAAGTTGGCCGCGTTACCGTGCGACGCGCTATTGAGGAGCTCGTCCAACAGGGCTATCTAACGAAGCGACAGGGGAAAGGCACGTTTGTCAATGCCCCCAAGCTCAAACGCAAGATTCGCCAGAAGGATGACGTCCAGAGTTTTTCGGACGCATGCCGCGTAAACGGAATGGAACCGGGGGCGCGTGTCATTTCGAGAAAGATGCTGCCGGCGGATTCCACCGAAGCACAGTTCTTTGGTGTTCCCGTTGGAACTGACTTGATCTGCGTTGAGCGCGTGCGTACTGCCGATGGCGTCCCTGTCATGCTCGAGAACAACATATATGTTTACGAGGACAACGCCTATCTATCAACGGCACCTCTATCTAACCAATCCATTTTTGAGTTCGTGCGCAACCGGACGGGCCGCACGCCCGCGTTTACCGACCCATGCACGCTTGAGATCGCGTGCGCGTCGCCCGAGGTCGCTCGGTTGTTGGCAGTTCCCGTTGGCGAACCCTTGTTTTATATGGAAGCCTTCTTTTTCGATGAGCAGCGGCGGCCGTTTATCATCGGTCGTCAGCGGATCGTTGGGTCTCGCTACGTTTTTGACATCTAGGACATTGCGTATGGAAACGCCCGGTGAATCATCTCACCGGGCGTTTTCATACCGTTCACGGCGCAAACGCAACCGTTCAACCGCGTTGCGGCAATCAGTTTGAAATTATCTTGATGACGAGAAAAGCTGCTGGTAATCTATAGAACGTCATAGAACGTTTGCCTTGTGCAAACGTTGAGGCGAGATGCGATGCAGTCTCGAGTTCTTTGGAGGTATCTATGTCAGATACGAAGGCGAAGAAGACAAACAGACGTTTTAAGTTCAAATTACCGCATGTCTATACGATCATGTTCTTGCTGATCGTTGTCTTTGCGGTCTTGACTTGGATCGTTCCCTCTGGTCAGTATCAGCGCAAGATGATTTCGACAGCGGCGGGCGAGCGTGAAGTCGCCGTTGCTGGAACCTATGAACAGGTCGATAAGAACTACACCGATTCCGAAACCGGCGAGACCATCAATCTGGGCCAGGATATCTTTGCGGTCCTGCAAGCGCCTACTAAGGGCATCCAGGAGGCTGCCGACGTCGTTGCGTTCGTCTTATTGATTGGCGGATCGTTCGCAATCATCACCAAGACCAACGCTTTGAATGCCGGCATGAGCCGTGTGATTAAAAAGCTCAAGAACAAGGACATCCTCATCATCCCCATCACGATGACGTTGCTGTCCATTTGCGGCACTACGTTTGGTATGTCTGAGGAAGCCCTGCCGTTCTATGCCATCTTCATTCCCATCATGATGGGTATCGGTTATGACTCGATGACGGCATTCATCATCTGCTTCCTTGGTCCTAACCTGGGATATTGTGCCTCGACCATCGATCCGTTTAACGTCTTGATCGCACAGGGCATTATCGGCATCGAGGGCAATCCTCAGCTGTGGCTGCGCGCCGTTTCTTGGGTCATCTTCACTGCCGTCGGTATCGCATGGGCCATGCGCTACGCTATGCGCGTCAAGAAAAACCCCGAGTCGTCCATTACGTACGAGGACGATAAACTCAAGCGTATCGAGTTTTCCGTGACCGATGCCTCCATCGAGGAAGAGTTCACTATCCGTCAGAAGCTCGTGCTTATCGATTTTGCCTGCGGTATGGGCATTATCGTCTGGGGTCTTGTTACCCAGGGTTGGTACATGAATGAGATTTCCGCCGTGTTCCTTGGCATGGGCTTGCTTGCCGGTATCCTGGGCGGTCTTGACCAGCAGACGATTGCTGAGGAGTTCGTTAAAGGTCTCGCCGACTTTGCGTACGCCGCTATCGTTATCGGTATCGCTCGCGGCATTCTGGTCATCGCCGAGGGCGGCATGATCATCGACACCATTCTCCAGGCGCTCGCTACTGCGCTCGCCGGTGCACCCGCCGCCGTCTACACCACGTTTATGTATATCGTCCTTGGCCTGCTCTCTTTGCTGGTTCCCTCGAGCTCTGGCCTGGCGGCGCTCACCATGCCCGTCATGGGTCCGCTGACCGAGCTTATGGGCCTCAATCCCGAGGCCGCCGTTACCGCGCTCCAGTTTGCCAATCAGACCATCAACACCATCAGTCCCGTGGCGGGCATGACGGTTGCCGGCCTTGCCGTGGCAAAGATCTCGTTTGGCCAATGGTGGAAGACCATTTGGAAGTTCTTCATTTTCATGGTCGTCTTTGGCCTGATCGTAACGGCAATCTCTGGCATGCTTCCGGTGTAGGTGGTTGTGATGTCTGATCGTTTAACGGTCCTGACGTCTAAGAGCGTCTTTACCGGTACGGGGGACCTGCCGTTTGAAGGTTTCGTAGCGGTCCGTGGCAATCGAATTGAGGCTGTTGGCACCAAGTGTGAGGTAGCTTCGTATTTGACCCAAGCGGACGAGGTAGTTGACCTGGGCGACCGCACCGTCATGCCCGGCCTGATCGATGTGCATACCTTCTATACAGGCTGGGCGCTGCGGACGTTGGGGTCTGATCTGTCCGGCATCGCCGATGCCAAAGAGGCCGTGTCGCTCTTGCGTGCATGGAAAGAAGATCATCCGGATTGTGCGGCGGCTTTTGGCCACAGCCTACCCGAAATGTTGGCGTCGGATGCCGAGAACGCAAATACGGCAGCTGTGTTTGACGATTGTTTTGGCGATATCCCTGTCGTTTGCTTTACATCGGGTGCGGAGACCTGCGTTCTCAATGCTGCCGCCAGTGCGCGATACGGCTTTACACCGCAGGCGTGCTATGCCGAGAAGATCTGGCGCATGATGAGCGATTTCCTCGCGCTACCCGAGGTGCGCGCCGGGTATTCGGACTACATGAGCATGCTTAACGAGCGCGGCGTTACCGCCATCAAGGAGATGGCGTTTGATGACTACTACGGCTTTGCCGACGAAATGGCTCGCCGTGAGGAATCTGGTGAGCTGACGGTTCGCGTCTCTATGATGTCGCAGCCGGTGGGTGCCGGTGCAAATCTGGCATATGCCCGCGAGGCACGAGAGCGCTTCCGGGGACCGTTCGTTCGTTTTTCTGGCTTCAACCGTATGACCGATCGCGGCGTATGGGCGGGGCTTGCCGAGATGATTGATCCCTATGAGGACACGGCCGATGCGGGAGCTGCCGGCAAGACGGTTGTCGAGGAGCCCGAGTGGGATCTGATTGAGAACGAGCTGCGCGCAATTGATGCTGACGGCTTCCGATATTCCTTGCATTGCCAGGGCGATGGCGCCGTTCGTCGCACCGTGGCGCTCTATGCCTCGCTGCCTCGAGACGAGCATGGACGGTTGCTTCGCCGCCATGCGATTACCGATCTCGAGAACTCTGACCCGACCGACCTTGTCGAGTTTGGCAAGTTAGGTGGAATTTGTGAGGTCTATCCGCAGATTCTGACGCTGGACCGGCGCGAGGATTGCCTGTCGATGATGCGTCGACAAATTGGCGAGACGCGACTTTTGCACAGCTGGAATCGCCGCGGCATGGAAGATTCCGGATGCACGGTGTGCTGTGGTACGGATTTGCCGCTGCTGATTCCGAGCCTGGGCGAGTCAATCTACAGCGCGTGCGGCGGATACTTCGACGATGGGTTGCCCGTGAATGAGGCCAACGCGCTGACGCTTGTCGAGCTCTTGCGTGCTTGGACTGCCGGGGGCGCGTACGATCTGATGCGCGAAGACGAGCTGGGTACGCTTGAGGTTGGCAAGCTTGCCGATATCTGCGTGCTCGATCGGGATGTGTTCGACCTCGATTATCGCGATGCACGCGATCTTGCGGTTGATATGACGATGTCGGACGGACAAATCGTGTTCGCTCGAAACAAGGAGGCATAAGATGTCTGAATCCAAGCCGACGCTGCGCCGCGAGCAGATTGCGGGCATGAATATCCACTACATCATGTGGTCGCTCGATTACTTCCTTGATGTGCAGCAGCGTTTGGGCTTTGAGTCCATTGAGCTGTGGTGTGCGGAGCCGCATGTGACGCTCGACCACACGGGCTACTTTGAGGCTGAGGTTCTGGCGAAAAAGGCTGCAGACCGTGGGCTTAGGTATCGTACTCTGTGCCCCGAGAATGTTGTCTATCCTTGGCAGTACTGCGCACGCAAACCGCTGCATGAACAGCGCAGCCTGGCGTACTTTAAGCACGGCATTGAGCTTGCCGAGGTACTTGGGTGCGACCGTATGTCCGTTAACTCGGGCTGGGGCGACTGGGACGAGGACCGCGAGGAAGCCTGGAAGCGCAGCCGCGAGCACTTGTCCATTCTGGCGGAGTATGCCGGCGAGCACGGTTTGGTGCTTACGATGGAAAGCCTGCGTCCCGAGGAGAGCAACCTTGTGACGACGGTTTCCGATGCGAAGCGCATGATTGACGAGGTTGCGAGCCCGTACTTACAGCCCATGGTTGATACAACCGCGATGGGCGTTGCAGGTGAGACGCTCGAGGACTGGTTTGCCGCCTTTGGTGATGGGGCAATACACGAGATGCACTTTATCGACGGTGATCCGTATGGCCATCTGGTGTGGGGCGATGGCAAGCACGATATGGACGCCTTCGTCGCCACACTCAACGCCCATGGTTTCGACGGCATGCTGGGCCAGGAAATCACGGACGGTCGTTACTACGATGACCCCGCGGCGGCAGATGCCAAGAACATGGCCGCATTCGAGAAATATCTGATTGACTAAAACAACTATCGGCTACGCAACCAACGTCATTGATTGCGGGCCAAACAAGAAAGGAACTGGATATGAACGCACACGATCTGATCAAAGAGGCAATTGCCGAGAAGGGCAAGTTCGACAGCGTCTACTGGATTGCTTGCGGTGGCTCCATGATCGATTTGATCCCGGCTCATGAGCTTCTGCAGCGCGAGGCAACCACCTTCACTTCGTATATCTATACGGCTCGCGAGTTTGATATCATGCGCCCACGCCGCTTAGGTGAGAAATCCCTGGTCATTGCTTGCAGCCACAGTGGCAACACCCCCGAGGTCGTCGAGGGCTGTGAGATTGCCCTTGCTGCCGGCGCTACGGTAATCGCCCAGACCGACAACGCTGGATCCAAGATTGACTCCGGCAAGTGGACCACGTGGGTCTACCCGTGGGGCGAGGGCGTGCCGCAGGCCGAGGTCCCCGCTGGCATTTCGCTGTCGCTTGCGGCCGAGCTGCTCGATCAACAGGAGGGCTACGCCGATCTTGCCGATATGTATGCCGGTATCGCCGAGATGGATAAGATTCTTCCCCCGGCACGTGAGAAGGTAAATGCCGAGCTGGGCGATCGTTTTGCCAAGCTTTGCCAGGAGCACGAGTTCTTCTACATTCTGGGCAGCGGTCCCAACTTTAGCCAGACCTACGGTTTCGCTATCTGCTCTCTTATGGAGATGCAGTGGCAGCACTGCAGCTACATCCACTCTGCCGAGTACTTCCACGGTCCCTTCGAGGCTACTCAGGATGGCGTTTTTTACTTCCTGCAGATGGGCTCCAGCGAGTGCCGTGCTATGGACGAGCGCGCCCTGGCGTTCCTTAAGACGCATACCGATACGCTGATGGTGCTCGATGCCAAGGAGTACGGTATGGAAGCCGTGCCGGCGAGCGTCCGTGCCTATCTGGACCCGGTGCTGTTCTACGCCATGAACTGCGAGCTGCGTGCTGCACGCGGCAAGGTGTTTGATCACGATCCCGATTTCCGTCGCTATATGGGTGTTGTCGAGTACTAGAAGGGGCAAAGGCCATGGCATTTAACGTTAACGCGCTCGGATTTGGCGACAACGTCGTCGATCGCTACGAGCATATCCACACCATGTATCCTGGCGGCAACGCGGTGAACTTCGCCGTTTATGCCAAGAAATGCGGTGCCGCACGCTCTGCATACATGGGCATTTTTGGCAATGACGCCGCTGCCGAGCATGTCATTGCAAGCCTCGAGGATGAGGGTATCGAGCTTGGCAAGTGCGAGCAGATGATTGGCGAGAACGGAGCGGCTCGCGTGACCGTCGTTGACGGTGACCGTGTCTTCCTCGGCTCCAACGAGGGCGGTATCCGTGGCGATGCGCGCTATGTCCTCGATCGCTTTGACCTTTCGTACATGAAGCAGTTCGATGTGGTTCATTCGGGCAACTATTGCTTTACCGAGCGCGAGCTGCCCAAGTTGAAGGCTGCGGGCGTCACGGTCTCTTTTGACTTTTCGGACGACTCCACCGACGAGTACTACGAGCAGATTGCGCCCTACGTCGATTTTGCTTTCTTTAGTGCGGCGGATGCCGCGAGTGAGGACGAGATTCGCGAGCGTCTGGCATGGGTGAAGGGTCTGGGTCCGCGTTTTGTGTCGGCTACGGCGGGCGCCGAGGGCTGCATCGCTTACGACGGCAAGCGTTATTACCGCCAGCTGGCTAAACCGGTAACGGACATGAAGGACACCATGGGGGCGGGCGACTCGTTCCTCACCTCGTTTTTGATGTGCTATCTCGATTCCGCCAAGCGTGGCGAGGATGGCGCCGAGGCCATCGAGCGCGCGCTCGACTTTGCTGCCGGGTTTGCCTCGACCGTGTGCGGCATGGAAGGTTCTTGGGGCCACGGAGCGCCAATCGTCGAATAGCTTAAGAAAGCGTACGGCGGTCTGGCTATGAGGCCTTGGACAACCGATGCAAAACAATAAGCGAAACGCGAAAAGGGGGCTCGTTATGTGGTGGGCCCCCTTTTGAACATTGGAGAAGACCATGGGTATTAAAGCGTGTGCGGCTGGTTTTTGCTGTGCGGACGTCTATCAAAACATCGGCGTGTTCTATCCGACTGGTAATGGCATTGACTGGGGTATCCATCTTGCACGAATGGGCGTTTCGGTATCCGCCGTGTCGGTCGTCGGCAAGGACGAGTACGGAGACAAGATGAGGGAGGCGCTGGCCGCCGAGGGGTTCGATATCTCACATCTGCGGGTGGAGGATGGCGACACCTCGGTGATGCTCATGGCGTTGAAAGACGGCGTCGATCGCGTACATCTCGAGGCAATCGATGGCGTAATGGAGACATATCGACCGAATGAAGACGACCGGGCGTTTATCCTAGAACATGACATCATTCACACCGACCTGTTTGGCAATTGTTTGGACCTCCTGCCCGAATGGCATGATGCGGGCAAGACGGTGGTTATGGACTTCTCGGTGTTCAGCCAGGATCCCGAATATGCCTGCGAGAACCATTTTCCCTACGTTGACTATGCGTTCATGTCGTTTGAAGAGGACACTCCGGAGCTACGAGACTGGGTACGCCGCGTGCAGGTATTGAAATTCATTAGATTCGTCACCCATTGCATTATCCCAAAATTGTGCGTTCTCCT